>NC_014033.1:3235000-3535000 GCF_000025925.1 Xylanibacter ruminicola 23
CACTGAGTGGCAACAAACTTGGTCTTTGGGTAGCTCATGGCGAGGGTAAGTTCTCACTGCCAGAGGCTGAGAGCGCTTACAATGTGATTGCTAAGTACAACTATGCTGGCTATCCCGCTAATCCTAACGGATCCGACTATAATGTAGCTGGTATCTGCTCAGCCGATGGTCGTCATCTCTGCATGATGCCTCACTTAGAGCGAGCCGTATTCCCATGGCAGAACGCCTGGTATCCTGCCGATCGTCGTCAGGACGAGGTTACTCCATGGATTGAGGCCTTCGTCAATGCACGTAAATGGGTGGAGGCTCACAAGTAATGAATATATATTGGGATTCTTTTAAGACCTTCTTTCACATTGGCATATTCACCCTTGGCGGTGGATATGCCATGATACCTTTGATAGAGGAAGAAGTTGTGAACAAGAAGAAGTGGGTAACCAAGGACGAGATGCTCGATTTGATAGCTATCGCCCAGAGTTGCCCTGGCGTGTTTGCCATCAACATCGCAACCTTTATTGGTTATAAGCTGCGCAAAACACGTGGAGCCATCTGTACCACGCTTGGAACGGCTTTGCCTTCGTTCCTGATTATTCTGGCGATTGCCATGTTCTTCAGCCAGTTTAAGGATAATAAGGTGGTGGCAGCAATGTTCCGTGGCATCCGTCCGGCAGTGGTGGCTCTGATAGCTGTACCTACATTTAATTTGGGTAAACGTGCCAAACTCAACTGGTACACCATCTGGATTCCCATCGCCTGCGCCCTGGCTATCTGGGCTTTAGGTGTTTCACCTATTTATATTATTATGATAGCTGCTGTTGGAGGTTATATCTACGGCAGAATAAATAAGACATCGTGTAATTCGTGAAATTCGTGCTTGAAATATGATTTTCGTTAGTTTATTTATCACATTTTTCGAGATAGGTCTTTTTGGCTTTGGTGGAGGTTATGGTATGCTTTCACTCATTCAGCACGAAACGGTCGAGGCACATCATTGGCTCTCAACATCAGAATTTACCGATATTGTTGCCATCTCTCAGATGACACCTGGTCCTATTGGTATCAACTCGGCCACTTATTGTGGTTATACTGCCATTCATAATGCGGGTTATGGTCATCTGGTTTCTATTTTGGGTTCTGCCACAGCTACCTTTGCTTTGGTGTTGCCATCGCTTATCCTGATGATACTTATCAGTAAGATGTTTATGAAGTATATGAACACATCGCTGGTACAGTCGATTTTTACAGGTTTGCGCCCTGCTGTTGTGGGGCTGTTGGCAGCTGCCACCCTGTTGCTTTGCAACACCGAGAACTTCTCTACACCTATCGAGAATCCTTGGCAGTTTGGTATCAGTTGCGCCCTTTTTGTGGCTACCGCTTTTGGTACAGGTTATCTTAAAATCAATCCCATCCGCATGATCTGCTATGCTGCATTTGCGGGGTTATTGTTGCTGTACTAATATTTTTTTTGATATTTTGGGATGCTTTTCGCAAAGATTTATTATCTTTGCACGCGGAATAATTGGAAACCGATGGAAGAAAAGGCGCCAATGACAATGAAGGATATCGCACGGGAGTTTGGTATTTCCGTGGCTACCGTGTCGCGTGCACTCAAGGATTCACCCCGTATCAGCGAAGAGCGTCGCAGGGCTATCCAGCAGTTTGCACGCGAGCATAACTTCTATCCTAATGCCATTGGCGAGGCTCTTCGCCATAGTCGTGTTATGCCCCAACGTGTTATTGGTGTAATAGTACCAGAGTTCACGCATTATTATTTCTCGTCCATCCTTACAGGTATCGAGGAGGCTGCTGCTGCCCGTGGCTATCGTATCATGGTGGCGCTTAGTGGCGAACAGTACGAGCGTGAGGCACAGATATGTGATAACTTCCATCGCTTTAAGGTGTGCGGTGTTATTGTGTCGCAAGCCAAGGATACCAAGAACTACGATCACTATCAGAAGTTGATTGATGCAGGTGTGCCCATCGTGTTTTACGATAGAATATGCACGGGTGTAAACGCCAGTCGTGTGGTTGTTGATGACTATATGGGTGCCATGAACGCCGTTAATTACCTGATAGAGTCGGGCTGCAAACGTATTGCTTTCTATGGCGGTCCGCTTCAGCTCGAGATATCCAAGAACCGTTTTAATGGTTATAAGGATGCCTTGTTGAGTCATGGTATGCAGATTGATGAGAGTATTGTGCAGGTGTGCGATAATCGTGCCGAAGCCGAGGAACTTACACCTAAACTGATGGCGATGGATAATCCGCCGGATGGTTATTTTGCAGTGAATGACGATACGGCTATCGGTGTGCTCTATACCGTTAAGCATGCAGGCTTCAAAGTGCCAGAGGAAGTGCAGATATGTGGCTTTACTAACGGACAGCGTGCTGTGGCCTGCGACCCGATGCTGACTACCGTTGAGCAGCGTGGTCATCGTGTAGGCGAGGAGGCTGCTACCATTCTGATGGATAAGGTCGAAGGTCTGTCGCCACTCGATAAGGTAGAGAAACACGTGGTTAAAACCCGTCTCGTTGTACGAGGAACAACCAAATAATTGAGAACTAAGAATTAAGAGATATGAAACAAAAACCTGATTTGTCTTTTTGGAAATTGTGGAATCTGAGTTTCGGATTCTTTGGCGTGCAGATTGCTTATGCTCTGCAGAGTGCTAATATTTCACGTATCTTCCGCACGTTAGGTGCCGATCCTCACTCTCTGAGTTTCTTCTGGATATTACCCCCGTTGATGGGTATTCTGGTGCAGCCTATCGTGGGTACGCTGAGCGATAGAACTTGGACCCGTTTCGGTCGTCGTATACCTTATCTGTTTATTGGTGCCTTGACTGCTGTAGCAGTAATGTGTCTGTTGCCAAATGCTGGTTCGCTAGGTCTTAGCATCTCCATGGTAATGATCTTCGGTTTGCTCATGCTGATGTTGCTCGATACCAGTATTAATATGGCCATGCAGCCATTTAAGATGATGGTGGGCGACATGGTAAACGAAGAGCAAAAGGGTAAAGCTTACTCTATCCAGTCGTTCCTGTGTAATGCGGGTAGTGTAGTGGGGTTCCTGTTCCCGTTCATATTTGCCTGGATTGGCCTGAAGAATGTGGCTCCCGAAGGCGTTGTACCCGATACGGTTATCTGGTCGTTCTATATTGGTGCTGCCATTCTTATTCTCTGCGTTATCTATACTACGCTCAAAGTCAAGGAGTGGACGCCTGAGGAGTATGCCGAATACAATCCTGTATCTAACGAGAAAGAAGATTCGGGCAACTGGTTCGTATTGCTTAAGAATGCCCCTTCGGCATTCTGGCGTATCGGCTTGGTGCAGTTCTTCAGTTGGGCTGCTTTCCTTTATATGTGGACATATGTGGTTGATGCAGTGTCGATTACGGTTTGGGATACTGCAGATTCTGCCAGCGAAGCTTATCAGGTGGCTGGTAACTGGACGGGTGTGCTCTATGCCATTCAGGCTATGAGCTCGGTAGCTTGGGCAGCCCTTATTCCACGCTTCAAGAGTATCAAATTGGCTTATGCTGTCAGCATGGCGCTGGGAGGTTTAGGCTTTGCACTTATTCCATTCTGTCCTGGTCAGTACCTGCAGATTGTACCATTCCTGTTTATCGGATGTGCTTGGGCTGCCCAGCTGGCATGTCCGTTCACACTGGTTACTAATGCCTTGCAGGGCTATGGTCACATGGGTGCTTATCTTGGACTCTTCAACGGAACCATTTGTGTGCCTCAGATTGTAGCAGCTTTGTTGGGTGGCTCTATCCTCACACTTGTTGGTAGCAACCAGGCCTATATGATGATTGTATCAGGTATCCTGTTGTTTGCCGGAGCCTGTGCCGTGTTCAATATCAAGACTAAAAAGTGAATCGATTAACTACGATTATACTTTCTTGTATGTTGTCGCTGACCATGTTGGCCAGCGGCAACATATTAACTGAGCGGTATAATCTGTCGTATATCAACCTCGAGAACGGCTTGCCGCATAACAATGTCAGTTCGCTTTATACCGATTCTAATGGTTTTTTGTGGATAGCAACATATGGTGGCGGATTAGTGCGTTACGACGGCTATGGTATGATGTCGCCGATGCTTGGTCTGAAGAGCCTGTCGTGCAAGTCGATAGCCGAGGACCGTTTTAAACGCCTGTGGGTTACCTTCGACGAAGGTACGAATGTCATCGACCTGCGTACGATGCTTACTGTCGTTCCCAAATCGCCTAATGCCGATTTGGTGTCGCTGCTTTCTCAGTCAGGTGTAAAATCCTACTGCGATGCTCTTGGACGTATCTGGCTTATTACCGACAAACGCGTTAATCTGATTACTTTTGCCGAAGATGGAAGTGTAGCTCATATTGCCTCATATCAGTATCGAGGTAATACCCCTGAGATATGTATTTGTGATGTTGAAGGAAATGGCAAACCTTGGGTAGGTATCGATTACGGTATCTATCGTATGGTAGAGAAGGATGGCAAACTGGTAAGAGAAGAGATATCTACCTTGCTCCATCCCTTGTATGGTCTTTATATTACCGATATCCTGAAGCGTGGTAATACTGTTTGGCTCACCACTAACCATGGTCTTTTCCGCTACGATCCATATCTGCAGCGTTTGGATCAGACGCCCATCCAGCATCTCTCGCACGAGTTTTTGTCGAGTCTCGCCCTGATGCCAGATAATACACTGTTGGTGGGTTCGCTATGCGGTGTGAACATCTACGACGATAAGTCGGGCACTTTTACGGCTTGGACGCAAGCCAGCAATCCACCACTGAAAAATGATTTTGTGCATTGCTTGCTGGTGAATGATGGATTGATATATGTGGGAACTGAGGCTGGTGGTATCATCAGACTCGTGCCAAGACAGTTGCTGTTGCAGAATAGTATTCACACTCAGGACCCCAGTTCTCTATCTCCCAATCCTGTGAATGCCATGTACGCAGCTCCTGATGGGACACTGTGGGTGGGAACAGTTGAAGGAGGTTTGAATCGCAGAGTTAAAGGCGAACGAGCGTTTATCCATTATACAAAGTCTAATTCAGCCCTGCCGCATAACAGTGTATCTACATTGGCTGCCGATGGCTATGGTCGTTTGTGGGTTGGCACGTGGGGAGGCGGACTCTGTTGGATTGACATGAAGAATCCTCAAACCATTGTCCGTCTTGAGCTTCCTGCCGAACAGGCCCGGTTAACCAATTATATCGGCGCCATGGCTTACGATGCCATTAACGGCGGCATGTGGATTGGTAGTAACGATGGTTTGTTTTTCTATAGTTTTAAAAACAAACAGTTGATAGAACCATTCGAAGAGTGCCAGTTGGTGCGAGGTTGTATAGGCTCGATCGTAACGCGCGATGGTCACTTGTGGATGGGGTGCATGCAAGGTGTTGTGATCGTCGATTTGAAATCAGAGAAGAATGGACAGTTTGCAACTCGCAATATCCGCCATCTTTTGGCCGATCCTACATCCAAAATCGTTGATAAGATTTCTTCGTTTTGCGAAACCAGCGATGGTACTCTGTGGTTGGGTAGTAACGGATACGGCTTGTATAAGCGTGTGGTGGATAATGATGGAAAGGAGCATTTTGATGTGCTGACGCAGGAGGATGGATTGGTATATAATGGCGTGAAAGGCATCGTAGAGGATCGTAATGGCAGATTATGGATTACTACTCAGAATGGTTTGTCGGTCTATGATCCCAAATTGCAGGCTTTTACTAACTACTCACAGCATGATGGATTGATAAGTCCGCATTTCTATTGGAACTCTGCTATAAAGGATGCTTCTGGTAATATTTGCTTGGGTAGCGAGGCAGGATTGATAGAAATGCTTGATGATAATACCGACACCCATTATCATGGTCATCTCACATTCACCCGATTGATGGTGGATAACCAAGAAGCATTAGCAGGCAGTGGCTATTTGACTGAAGACATCTCTGTGGCCAAGAATATCTGGTTGAAGGAGGGACATCGCTCTTTCTCTATTGATTTCTCTGCCCTCGACTATGGCTATGAGATGCAGGGTGTGTACAGCTACCGTATGAAGGGTTTTGATAACGATTGGGTTGTCTTAAAGCCTGGTGAGCATTCGGTGCGCTATAGTGTGTTGCCTGCAGGCAACTACACTTTTGAGGTGAACTATAAGTCGGTCCAGACGGCTGTTGAGGGTACTACCATCTCTATCGAGGTCGTTGTGAAACCGTATTTCTGGCGTAGCTGGTGGTTCCGTATGTTGCTAAGTATCCTGTTTATAGTATTCCTGATATATTTATATAATAGGTGGGCCGCAGTTGTAAAGCGTCGCGAGGCAGAGCAGTTACTGACACCTATCCGCAGGGTTTTGGAAGAGTCTGACGACCCTCGTCAGTTGCAGTCTCGCATCCAGAACATCCTGGATAACCAAGAGCGCTATAAGCAAAGCGTGACCAAGAGTGTGGAGGCCGACAAGGAGGAAGTAATGAAGAGTACACGTCCGTTTATGGAGCGTGTGATGGAGATTATGGAGACGCACTATATGGATTCCGAGTTCGGAGTGCAGGAGTTTTGTGATGCTTTGGGTATGAGCCGTAGTGTAGCCAGCAAGCATCTCAATGCCGAGGCTGGACTGCCTGTTGGACAGTTCATCCGCAATTACCGCTTGAATATGGCTAAGGAGATGTTATCGTCTAAAACCACTAACCGTAATATTACTGAGATAGCCTATGCAGTAGGCTTTAATGATCCTAAATATTTTACGCGCTGTTTTACTAAGATGTATGGTGTCAATCCAAGTTCTTGGTCTTGATTTAGCTCAAGGATGTGAATTGATATAGCTCAAGAAGTGGAAAATATACACGGATGAGGACAAAAATTATTTTGTCCTCCTTATTAATCATTTTGTCCACCATTGCTTTGTTTTATCTCCGTATCTTTGCGCCAGATTATTTCAAATTTTAACTAATTCAAATTAAAACTTAAAACAATTAGCAATGAGAAAACATGTATTTATCTCTGCGATGCTTGCGCTAGGTATGCTGGGCGGCCTGTCGGCTTATCCGGTTCCTGCTATGGCATTAGTGGCACAGCAAACCATTAAGGTTAGCGGCCAGGTTGTAGACCAAGAGGGAGAACCACTCATTGGTGCAACAGTGAAGTTGAAGGGGGCACAGACGGGTGTCATTACCGACTTCGACGGAAAGTTTACCATCGATGTACCTGCCAATGGTACACTTGTGGTGAGCTATGTAGGTTACAAGGATCGTGAGATAGCTGTACGCGGACGCGCGATTATTGAAACTATCGAAATGGAAAGCGACGCCATGATGCTCGACCAGGTTGTTGTGGTAGGTTATGGTGTACAGAAGAAAGCCGACCTTACAGGTTCTGTATCTATTGTGAATGCCGACGAGTTGAAGCGCGTTTCACATTCTAACATTTCTTCTATGCTCGAGGGTAAGGTAGCTGGTGTGCAGATTACCTCTGATGGTCAGCCTGGTGCCGACCCAACGGTACGTATCCGTGGTATCGGTAGCTTTGGTAGCACAGCACCTCTTTATGTTATCGATGGTGTGCCCGTAGGTACCAGTATTCGTGATTTCTCTCCAAACGATATCGAGACCATTCAGGTACTCAAGGATGCTTCTGCTGGTGCTATCTATGGTAGCCGTGCTGCAAACGGTGTGGTAATTATCACCACCAAGGGCGGAAAGAAGGAGCAGCCACTTAAGGTAGATTATAAGGGCTATTTCGGTGTGGATAAAATCCAGATAGGTGTTTACGATCTGACCAATGCCGAACAGTATAGTCGTTATCTGGGTATTGCTGCCGAGAATGCTGGTATTCCTGTTCCCGGTGGATATAGCTTGGGTTCTGATGGTTACTATCATTTCCGCGATAATACCGATACCGATTGGTTGGCCGAGGCCTTCAAGACTGGTATCCGTCAGAACCACAGCGTGAACCTGAGTGGTGGTGGTATTAATAATACCTATAATATAAGTCTTGATTACTATAATCAGAAGGGTACCCTCGAGGGTGCTGGTCCAAACTTCGAGCGTTATACTGCTCGTGTTAACAACACGATGGATACCAAGTTCGTGAAGTTCCGTACCAGTCTTGTTTATTCTCACTCCGATCAGGACAACCTGGCAGTATCTAATGCCAATGAGTATGTACAGGGTTTGTATGGTAATCTGGGTAACGTGTTAGGTGGTGTGCTCAATATGCAGCCTACCATTAAGGCTTACGACGCTTCAACATGGGTACTCGACGATGTGGTAGGCTCTGCCAGTGGCTACAAGTACGATGCTTATGGCTATGGTGTTTACTACGATACCGTACATGGCGATATCTCGGCTATGAACCCACTGCTGGTAAATAAGATGCTTACACGTAATACCATCGTCGATCGTTTTGTAGGTACCGCTTCTGCCGATGTCGATCTGCTGTCGATGGTAGGTATTAAGAGCAAGAATCATCAGCTCACTTATAAGATCAACCTGTCATATAGCACCACATCTTGTAATGATAAAACCTGGATTCCTGCATGGATTCAGAGTAACCGTGTATATCTGGCTAAGGAGAACGAGCGCCTTACCAAGGCTCATCGTAAGTACACTGATGCACTGATTGAGAATACACTTACTTACGATGGTACCATTGGTCTGCATCACGCTAACATCGTTGTAGGTCAGACCTATCAGGAGGAGAACACCCAGACACAGTCGGCTACTGGTGTTAACTTGTCGCAGCCTTACTTCCTGCAGCTGCAGAATGCCAGCTCTTGGAGTGCCGAAAGCTATGAGTACAAGCACACTTTGGCTTCTTACCTGGCTCGTTTGAACTACGACTTCGATGGCAAGTACCTCATTTCGGGTATCGTACGTCGCGATGGTAGCTCTCGTTTGTCAAAGGATATCCGCTGGGATACTTTCACATCTGTATCTCTTGGTTGGCGTTTCGATAAGGAGAAGTTCTTCCCCATCAATCGCGACATCGTGAATATGTTCAAGCTCCGTGCCAGCTATGGTGAGCTGGGTTACGAGGCTGCTGTAGGCGACTATGCCATCGAGGCAACTATGGCCCGTAACAACATGACCTATAGCTTCGGTAATCAGCCTGTTACTGGTTCGGCTGTTTCTACTTTCGTAAACGAGAACCTGACATGGGAGAAGAGAAAGACTATGAACGTAGGTCTTGATCTGGCTTTCTTCAATAACCGCATCGAGTTTACTGCCGAGTGGTATAAGAATAAGTCAGAGGATCTGCTTTATAACGTGCCTGTTCCAGCCAATGCAGGTGTGGCTAACACTTCAGTAACCATGAATGCCGCTTCGATGGAGAACAGCGGATTCGAGTTCTCACTCACCTATCGTAATCGCGATCACGCTCTGAAGCACGAAATCAGTGCTAACCTGAGCACCTTGAAGAATAAGGTTACATCGCTTGGTTTCGGTACGGAGAAGTATATCACTGGTTCTTATATCACCGAGGTTGGTCAGGAAGTTGGTAAGTTCTATGGTTGGGATTACCAGGGTATTATCCGTACCCAGGAGCAGCTCGATCAGCTGAACGCACTTGCACAGGCTCAAGGTCTGGAAGAGTATCAGCCAGGTGCCCATGTAGGTGATTGCTACTATCGCGATGTAAATGGCGACGGTCAGATTAATGCCGACGACCAGACAGTTTTGGGTAGCGGTCTGCCAAAGGTTAACTTTGGTTTGAGTGCACACCTCGAGTACAAGATTTTCGATTTGAGTATCTCAACTTATGGTGCCCTTGGTTACCATGTAACCGATTATCTCTATAACACCCTGAATTCAAGCTACGGCTACGGTAATAAGAGTGTTGATATTCTTGCTGCTAACCAGTGGGATGGTGGTACCTACGTATCAAACATCCCCCGCACTTACCTCTCTAACAGTGCAACCTTGGCTTGGAACGACCTGTTCAGCTGCCGCCAGATTCAGAATGCCGCTTACTGGAAGATTGCTAACGTAGAGCTTGGCTGCAACCTGCCTAACAAGTGGTTCGCCAACTACGTAACTGGTGTACGAGTATATGTTTCGGCTCAGAACCTCTTCACCTTCACAGGTTATAAGGGTTACAATGTCGATTATGCCGGTGGTACCTTCACTCCTGGATTCAACTACTGTTCGTACCCAACTGCCAGAAGCTTTATGGCTGGTTTGAATTTCACTTTCTAAGATGAGCATTGATATAATAATTGATAAATTGAAGTATATGAAACTACATAAAATTTCATTGGCTGTACTGGTAGGTCTTGGCACTCTCGCTTCGTGCGATAGCAAGTTGGATGTATCGAACCCTAACCAGCAAACCACAGCCACATTCGGCAACGATGTCGAATCATTAGAGGAGAATGTGATTGCTGCCTACAACCACATCCGTATGGAGGGCACCTATGCCCGTGTGGGCTATACACTCGACGTTTGTCGTGGTGATGAAGTTTGGAACTCATCGCAGGTATGGTATATGCCTTTCGATGACCTGAATGCACCTTTCACCGACGAGATTGGTCAGTGGTCATGGCGTGACTGGTATTACACCATCAATGTATGTAACTACACTATTACTCGTTGTGGCGAGGATAACTCAGTTCTTTCTGAGACTATGAAGCGCATCAAGGGACAGATGCTGTTCCTGCGCGGTCTGGCTTACTATAACCTGACTGGTTACTATCAGAACCCTATTCTGATTACCGATTATAATACCTATTCTACACTCGATGGTCTTTATGGTACTAACAGCACCTACGATGAGGCTTGGGATCAGGTAGAGAAGGACTTTGCCGAGGCTATGACCCTGCTGCCCAGTCGCGATGCAGGCGGTCAGTGGGCGCTGGGCCGTGCTACCAACGGTGCTGCTGCCGGCTATTATGCCCGTGCACTGATGATGCGTCATAAGTACAGCGAGGCTCTTGCCGTACTGAAGGATATCATTGGCGGAAAGTATGGTCACTATGAGTTGATGAAGAACTATGGCGATAACTTCCGCGAGGGCTCTGCTTATGAGAACAATGCTGAGAGCCTGTTCGAGATTCAGTATCTGGATTACGGCTCACAGGGTACCGACGACGAGTGGACACCTGTAAACACCAGTCCTAACGCTACTCAGGGTCATGCCGTTGAGAGTAACTTTGGTCCTGGTGACATGGGTGGATGGGCCGACCTTTCTGCCTCTCCATGGCTCTATCAGCTCTTTAAGTCTGAGAAGACCACCAGTGGTTCGCTCGATCCACGCCTGTATTGGACCATCGGTACTTACGAGCCCGAGTGGGATGGCTTTGAGTATGGTAACGTTTGCTATACCGTGCCTATGACAGCCGATGCCCCCGTGGTAACCAATAACAACAATGGTGGACTGCCTATTGCTAAGAATACCAACCTGCGTACTGGTCTTTACGATAAGGTGGTAACAGGTCTGCACTGCGGTATCAACCTGCGTATGATGCGTTACTCTGATGTACTGCTGCGTGCTGCTGAGTGCGAGAACGAG
Source organism: Xylanibacter ruminicola 23 (assembly GCF_000025925.1). Taxonomy (NCBI): domain Bacteria; kingdom Pseudomonadati; phylum Bacteroidota; class Bacteroidia; order Bacteroidales; family Prevotellaceae; genus Xylanibacter; species Xylanibacter ruminicola. The sequence continues at coordinate 3,246,511 of NC_014033.1, forward strand.
GTAAATGGTCCTACACAGCAGGCTATCGACTGGATTAACCAGGTTCGTAACCGTGCCGGTTTGGCCGATCTGAAGCTAGCTGATTTCTCTGGCAATGCCGATAAGCTGTTCGAGCAGATTGCTAACGTTGAGCGTCCTAAGGAGTTCGGTTGTGAGTTCGGTCGTGGTTTCGACCTTGTTCGCTGGGGCTTCTTCTACAGCGCCGATCGTCTGCAGCAGATTAAGGAGCATGGCACCTTCCGTCGTACCAACGACAAGACCCGTGTAAAAGAGCCTGTAAGCTATGCCGAGGTAGGTCTCGATCCTGAGCTCAAGAGTTCGTACGACAGTTGGATCCAGGGTCATGAGTTCTTCCCCATCTATCAGGGAACACTGAATGATAACCCCAACCTGGTTGGTAACTCAGCCAACAAGAGCGAGAGCAATGCCGATAAACTTTACGGCCCTGTTCATCCTGTGGTGAACCTCAAATAAAAGGTAAATAAGAAAAAGGTAAAAAAGTAAAAACTATAAGATTATGAAATACAATAAAATAGCAACAGTCATCTGTTCGGCTGCCTTGAGCTTGCTCACGCTGACAGGTTGCGAAGGTGGTGATTTGTTCAGCATCAATGCACCCGATTGGCTTTCGTCAAAGGCTGATTCTATTGCTGCCGAAAAGGCTAAGAATCAGGGCGACGATGTGATTGAAGGTATGGAGGAGGATGTGTACACCGTTGGTGCTACCGATTACTCTACAGGCTGGTGGGCTCAGTTCTCTAAGTACTATCAGATTCCCGAAGGCGGCAAGTGGATTGCTCAGTTCAACCTGAATATCAATCCCAGTGCCTCTAACACTTATAAGAACTTTGCCATGATTATTACTAACGACGAGGATCGTGGTGCTGGCAACTATAAGGAGTATGGTGCTATCCGATACGACTATCAGCCCAGTGGTAACTCTGAGTGGGGTGACTATATCGACCGTAGTCTGGCATCGAGCGACTTGGAGTTTGCTACCGATACCGATACTGGTGTTGATAAGTTAGGTGGTAAGGTAACACTCACTATCGACCGTACCAATGGTGGATTGGTGGTTACCATGACTAATGGCGTGGTTACAAAGACCTATAACCAGACTTCGGCTCTGGTTAACCTGAATGCTGATGCCTCTAACGGCACTATCCGCGCATTCCTGGTTCCCGAGGGTTCTTATATTAGCTGGCTGGGTTCTACCATCGAGCCTATCGGTGGCTTTACCTCTAAGGAGGATAAGCAGCCACTTTCGATGACACTGAATGGTGTGCCCAAGAAGGTGCTGCAGGGTACCGAGGCTGCCGATGCCTTTGCTAATGTTACTGCTACAGTTCAGTTCGAGCAGGGTGTATCTAAGGAGGTTACAGCCAAGGATCTTACCTTCCAGGCTATTCCAAATATGGATCAGTTGGGCAGTAAGACGCTGGTAGCCGTTTACAACAAGACCTATAAGGGCGAGGCTGCTAATCCTATTATCGCATACGCTTCATTCCAGGTGGTTGATAAGATGTACACCAGCATTGGTGCTACCGATAACACGACTGCCTTCTGGGGTGCTCATTCTGAGAATATCAAGGTTGGTGCTAAGGAAACGTTTGTTTCGCGCTTTACCAACTATACCAATGGTCAGAACAACTGGAACAACTTCTGCGTTGTTCTCTGTGCTGCCGATAATTCTGAGTATGCCGTAGTACGTGCCGATAACTATGGTTGGGGTGCAGGCTATGAGAATAATGCCGCCCTCGAACTTTCTGGTGGTCAGAGCGACTGGGGTGCATGGCTCAAGGCTATGGATGGTGCCAAGGTTACTACCTATGTTACTAACCATGGTAACGGTTCTGCCGATGTGAAGGCTGTGATGGTTGGCAACAACGGCGTTACCTATACACAGGAGTATAAGGGTATCAAGATTAACTCCGACGACTTCTACTTCCGCTTTACCGTGGATGGTAGCCATCTTGAGTTCGATGATGTGGTTGGTGCCGAGGATAACTCTACAGCCTTCTGGGGTGCTCACTCTCAGGACTTCAACGTACCTTCGGGCTATACCGTTAGCACACGCATCAAGAACTTTACAAACCTCCAGAACAACTGGAATAACTTCTGTGTAGTTCTTACCAGCGATGGTACCAACGAGTATGGTGTGGTACGTGCCGACAACTATGGCTGGGGCGACAGCTATGGTGCTTGCACACCAAGTGGTGGTCAGAGCGACTGGGGTGCATGGCTCAAGGCTATGGACGAGGCTATGGTAACCGTATCTGTTACTAACAAGGGCGGTTCGGCCGATGTGAAGTGTGTGATGGCAGGTAACGATGGCAAGACCTATAAGCAGGATTACATTGGTATCAGCCCCATCAGTAGCGATCTCTATTTCCGATTCACTGTAGATGGGAGTCACTTGATTTTCGAATAATTTAAATTGATGAAGAAGTATCTGTATATACTACTGTCTGCACTGGTTCCCATGGGTGCTTTGGCGTACACGCTGAAGCGAGTAAGCGTACACGACCCAAGCATCGTGTGGGAGCCAGCGTCCCAGACGTACTACATTTTCGGCTCGCACCGTGCGGCGGCAAAAACTACCGATCTGATGAACTGGACAGCGTTTACGGCTCCTTGGGCCACAGCATCCAGTCAGAATGCAGCCAACAGTGCAGCCTTTACAACCCCCGCAGTAACTACCGTTAAGAAAGGCGGTGCAACTGTGTCGTTGCCAAAATTCAGTGCTACAGCTTGGGCTAAGCGTGGTAGTACCAGTTATAATGTTGATGGCAATATGTGGGCGCCAGATGTTATCTGGAATAAAGCCATGAAAAAATGGTGTATGTACCTTAGTGTGAATGGCGATAACTGGTATTCGAGCATCATTCTGCTTACAGCCGATAATATCGAAGGTCCCTACCTTTATCAGGCTCCTGTGGTGATGAGTGGTTTCCATACCGGCACATCCTATAAGGATACCGATCTCGAAGTGGCCATCGGTACTCAGGCTTCGTTGCCAGGTCGCTATGCTGTGGGCAGCAACTGGGGCAAACGTTATCCCAACTGCATCGACCCTTGCGTGTTCTACGACGAGGATGGTAAGCTATGGATATCGTACGGCTCCTGGAGTGGTGGTATATGGATGCTCGAACTTGATGAGAATACTGGTCTGCGTGACTACGATGTGGAATATACCCTGACCGGTGCTGGCGATGGTGTAACTGTCGACCCTTATTTCGGCAAGAAAGTTGCTGGCGGTTTCTATGTGTCGGGCGAAGCCTCGTACATCGAGCATATCGGTAACTATTACTTCTTGTTTGTAACCTACGGCGGACTGGCTGCAGGTGGTGTGGCCAGCGACTATAACAATGGCGGTTACCAGATGCGTGTGTTCCGTTCTGAGAAACCCGATGGTCCTTATCTGGATACTGAGGGCAAGGATGCTATCTTCCAGAGTTTTATGGTCAATTTCGGTCCGCAGTCAAAAACCGATCGTGGTGTGAACATCTTTGGTGCTTATGGCGATTGGGGCAACATGGCTACAGGAAATCTCTCAGAGCGCTCGCAGGGTCACAACTCTATCCTTGCTGCCGAAGATGGCCGTACCTATCTGGTTTATCATACCCGTTTCCAGAATTCTGGCGAGAACCATCAGGTGCGTGTGCATCAAGTGTTCCAGAACCAGGATGGTTGGCTGGTAGCAGCTCCATTCGAGTATACTGGCGAGCAGGTAAAGAGTGCCGATATTGCTACCTCTCAGCAGATAGCAACAGCCCAAGTTCCTGGAGGTTACAAGCTGTTGATACATAAATATCGCCTGAATCACACTACCAAGGAACTGGTTACCCCCGTAGAAATCCAACTCAATGCCGATGGTAGCATAAGTGGCAGTCAGAGTGGTACTTGGAGTATTAACGAGGGCACCTCGTACATCACCATCACGTTGGGTTCAACCGTTTATAAAGGTGTGATGGTAGAACAGAACTTGGAGAATAAAACATTTAGCGACGATAAGACACCTGCATTCACGGCTTTGGCCGATGATGGTGTTACCATCTGGGGCTATAAGTATAGCGAAACCACTGGCATCAGCCAAACGCTATCTGACAATATACGCCAGAATGGGGCTATCTATGATATGCAAGGTCGCCGCGTAAACAATCCACAACGTAAAGGAATCTATATCCAGAACGGTAAAAAATACATAGTAAAATAAGAATATGAGAAAAACAGTTGTCTCGTTGATGCTGTTAGTCCTGAGTGCAAACCTGGCGGTTTATGGACAGCAGCACCCCAAGCAGCGTATGCCTTTTGTTACAGACACACCCATGGTGCACGACCCTGTGATGGCCTACGAGGATGGTACTTATTATATCTTTGCCACAGGTATGGGCATCCAGAAAATGACTTCAACTGATCGTAAGAACTGGACGGTGCATACAGAGCCGGTGATGTCGGTTATCCCTAAGTGGACACACGATTCTGTGCCAGGTTTCCAGCAGCATGTCTGGGCACCCGATGTGATTCAGTGGCATGGCAAATGGTGGATGGCTTATAGCTGCTCTACCTTTGGTAAGAACGGCTCGACCATCGGACTGCTCTCTACCCAGAAGCTGGCTTCTGGCTTGTGGAACGACGAGGGCTGTATCGTTACTTCGCGCGAAGGTCGTGACAACTGGAATGCCATTGATCCTAACTTTGTGATCGACGACCAGGATCAGCCTTGGCTGGTATGGGGCAGTTTTTGGGACGGCATCCAACTGGCGCGTCTCGATTCCACCATGCATATCGCCAAGGGTGAAAAACCTCGTACCATCGCCCGCAGGTTTAACTTGGATAGTAAGGCCAGCAAGAATGCGCTGCCCATCAATCCTAATCCACCCAAGAATCCAACGTCCGACTATGCCGGACCAAATGCCATCGAAGCTCCATTTATCTTCAAACACGCAGGATACTATTATCTGTTTGTATCGTGGGATTATTGTTGTCAGGGTAGCAAGAGCAATTATCGTGTAGCGGTAGGTCGTAGCAAAACCATCGATGGTCCGTATCTCGACCGTCATGGCATTGATATGCGCTATGGTGGTGGCAACCTCTTTATCGAGGGCGATAAAAAGGCATTCGAGGCTGCTGGTCATTGCGCAGCTTACCATATCGATGGTCAGGATGTTTTTATCTGTCACGGCTATAGCATTGCTCACCAAGGAGCATCTATTCTCATCCAGCGTCCTATCAGTTGGACGCCTGACGGATGGCCGACTTTGAAATAATGAAAAGAAAAGTGATAAAGTGAAGAGTTATGTTCACCATAGTTAGTTATAAGTTAGTTAGAAATAAAGAATTTTGCAGTAATGTTTGGTTAAAGGCGATAACAATGCTTTTCGCTTTTCACTTTTCTTTTACTTCGGCTTTCGCCCAGTCGTGGACGGCCGATAACGGTAATGGCACATTTACCAACCCGCTTTTCTACGATGAGTTTTCCGATCCCGACATTCTGCGTGTGGGCGACGACTACTATCTGGCTGGTACCACCATGCATACCGTGCCTGGTCTGGTGATTCTGCACTCCAAGGATTTGGTTAACTGGGAGAATATCTCGTATTGCTTTGATCGTTTCGATTTCGATGACGATGCTTTCTCTCTCAAAAACCACAAGGAGATTTACGGTCAGGGTGTATGGGCACCTGCCATCCGTTATGCTAACGGCCAGTTTTATGTGTTTACCAACATCAACGGTAAAGGTCTGCAGTGTTATACCTCGAAGGATATCCGTGGCCCTTGGCAGCATCATAACATGCAGGGCAACATCTACGATCTCTCCGTGCTTTTCGACGACGACGGTAAGATTTATGCCATCCATAAGTATGGCGAGGTGCACTGTACCGAATTGAAGCCTGATATGAGCGGTCCTGTTGAGGGTACTGATCGTGTAATTATCCCCGAGGGCAATGCCATCGGCGAGGGCCATCATGTGTATAAGATTAATGGTATGTATTATATCATATCTACCGATTATATGCCTAATGGCCGTACCCTCTGTAGTCGTTCCAAAAGCATCTGGGGACCTTACGAAACTGTTACCATTACCGCCGACGAAACCTTTGGCTACCATGCCGCCCCGCTTACACAGGTGCCGCAAGGCGTAAAATATCGTATTGGCGAGGATGGAACCAAGTTCGGTATTCCTCAGGTTGATAAAGATGCCACAGCCTGCACCAACATCCACCAGGGTGGTATCGTTCAGGATCAGAGCGGCCAGTGGTGGGCACTATTGATGATGGACTTTCATAGCATCGGCCGCACCGTTTGTCTCTCACCCATCACCTGGAAGGATGGCTGGCCTATGATAGGCCTTGAAGGCAATCTTGGTCGTGCGCCTCGTACCTGGTTCAAACCCAATATTAGTGTCAACGCTCAAGCACATGCCCCATATCTGCGTAGCGAGGATTTTAATGCTGCAAAGCTTGGTCGCGTGTGGCAGTGGAACCACAATCCTGATGATAGTAAGTGGAGCTTGAAAAAGGGCCGCTTGCGTCTTCAATCGATGCCTGCCGAACAACTGATGTGGGCACGAAACACACTCACTCAGCGTGTCATCGGTCCTACGTCTATCACCACTGTCGAGCTCTTTACCAAAGGTTTGAAAGATGGCGATGTGGCAGGTCTTGGCAATATCAACGTGCCCTGCTCGTGGATAGGCATTGTAAAAGATGGTAATACCCTTACACTCCGCTGCTTCGAACAGGCCACCAATGATACTATCAATCAAAAAGTGAATGCCGAAAAGCTGTGGCTCCGTATGGTGGGCGATTATGATAACAATCTGGCTCATTATGAGTATTCGCTCGATGGCAACACTTATCAGCAACTGGGTCGCGAAATGCCACTCAGCTATCAGCTTATCTCGTTCCAGGGCTCGCGCCATGCCCTTTTTGCCTTTAATCATAAAGGAAAACAGGGCGGATATGCCGAGTTCGACAATTTTAAGGTAGTAGAGCCACAGGCCGATCGTAGTGGTAATATCCCTTATGGCAAGAGCTTCCGCATCATTAATCTAGCTACCGGCAAGCCAGCCATCGCTCAGAAGCATGGTTTGCTTTATGATACGGATAAGTCTGATCAGAGTCTACAAACGCGTTTCCATATCATCGATAAAGGTCAGGGCAGAGTGTTTCTTCAGTGCGAAGATGGGCGCTATGTATGGTGTTCAGGCTTTGGTATTCCAGGCGATGTGCGCCTGACTACCGATGAGTCGAAGGCCGAGATGTTCCTGTGGCAGGACTATCTCAACCACGAGTTTATGCTCCTTTCCTTGCGTACCCACCGTTACATCGGTAAGAGTCCCACCACAGGCAGTCCTTATTCGATGGACTACGCTGGTGCCGACCCTGCCCGTCGCAATGGCGCCGTATTCCGTTGGGAGTAATTATTTTGCGATGAGGGCTTGCACCTGGGCGGGGGTGAGCTTGCCTGAGTTGATAAACTCCTGCATGATGTCGTTGAGTTTGTTTTCAACCTCTTCGGTGATGGTGTAATCCCATGTTAACGCCTCTTCGATGCTAACACGTACACCGCCCTTGTTATGACTGTTGTCCAAGCAATAGAGCGTGATGTCGGGATGCTCTTTCAGCAGATAGGCAATGCGCCCCTTAAAGAGCGGATAACAATACACATAGTAATAGTGACTCATGGCACGATTCGACCTGATTAAGCGGTTAATCATATTCGTGAATCCTGTTACCGGATCGTTGTGCACAAACACGATGCTGGCTTTAAACCCACGGTCTTGTACCATTTTTAGGCGACTCTCGAATGATGGAATACTGATAAAAGCACCATCGTACACCAATCCTGCACTATGGGCTAGCGCTTTCAGTTTGGGATTGTTCCTCAAAGCAGTAGATTTGCCAGATGCTGTCGATCCCATCATAAAAAAGATGGTTTTGTTACCTTCGGCCTCAGCACGGTCAATCAGTCTGGCTAATACCAAACTGTCTATCTGTCGGCTGGCCATGATATAATCGGTAACGTTCAGTCCGTTGTAGCCAATGCATTTTAATTCCTCGCGTACATTGTCGGGGTCGAGAATATTGCCACTTTTTGCCAGATACGAGTCTGCCAGCGAGTCGAGATGTTCGCCCACCCATTTATATGCCGCATCGAGTTTAATAACCAACTGTGTCGAGTCGGTTTTCTCGTTGGTATTGCTACTTAAGTTTGCTGCCAATGCTGTAGTTTGCCAAAGCATCAGCAGTGCTATAAGTATTGTTTTATAAATAGCACGTTTAAACATAATCATATTACTTCTTGGCTGCAAATATACAACATATTTTTAAAATAACAGGTTTTTACCATCATTTTTAGGGTAAAGTGTTTGCGTTTTGCAGAAAATGTCCTATTTTTGCAGCAGAAAAATAAACTAAATGTTATGAAACTACTGCTTGTATCGATGTTTATGGCACTCGTTTCGCAGAGTGCTTTTGCGCAGAATGACTTTGTAAAAGGAGCCGATGTGGGATTTCTCACAGGTCAGGAAAAACATGGTGTAAAATTTCACGATCGTGATGGAAAGGAACGAGAATGCTTGGAACTGTTGAAGAAGGACTACCAGATGAAGGCCATCCGCATGCGAGTGTGGGTGAACCCACGTGGCGGCATGAACGATAAGCACGAGTTGCTGGCTATGGCCAAGCGTGCCAAAGCACTTGGTATGGACCTGATGGTTGACTTTCATTACAGCGACTCGTGGGCCGACCCTGCCAAGCAGCCTATCCCCGAGGCTTGGAAAAATCATAGTTACAAGCAGATGAAGAAGGATGTGCGCCAACATACCATCGATGTACTATCGCTGCTCAAAGCTAATGGCATAGAGCCACGTTGGGTGCAGGTGGGTAACGAAACGGCCAACGGACTGCTCTGGCCCATGGGACATATCGAGCAGAATCCCAAGCAGTATGCAGGTTTTATCCGAGCTGGCTACGATGCTGTAAAGAAGGTATTTCCTCGTGCCATCGTTATCGTGCATCTGGATCGCGGACACTTGCAGAGCCTCTACGATTATAACCTTGACATCGTAAAGAAGTATGGTGGCAAGTTCGATATGATAGGCATGTCGCTCTATCCCTACTGGGCCATGCAGGATCATCCCGAATTGAATCCCGATGGCATTATTACCGACTGTATGGCCAACATCCGCCATTGTAGCGAAAAATACGGCTGCGATGTGATGATAGTTGAAACAGGTTTTGAGGTAGATGAGCAGCATCCTGAAAAGATGGACGAGGGTCGCCGCCAGCTAACCCGTGTGATTCGCGAGGCACGTAGCGAAACCAATGGCCGTTGCCGTGGTGTGTTCTACTGGGAACCCCAGTGCCTGCCTGGTGGCTATAAGCTCGGCGCCTTTAACAGTAACGCCGCGCCAACAACCATCATGGAGGCTTTTAATGAGTAAATTAGCTTCCTTATATATTATTGTATTTCTGCTGTTGTGTAGTGGTTCTGCTACAGCGCAGATACAAATGCCATCTATCCCCAATGGCGTAATCGATACCACTCAGTATGAAACTGTGGGGTTACACCCGGCTGCTAACGTAAAAAATGTTACGGTGTTTAAGGCAACTGACGATTCCGACCACTATGCAAATGGCGTTGTGCTGGCTGCGTTTAAGGGAGCGTTGTACTGCATGTGGCAAAGCTCTCCTAAGGATGAGGATAGCGATGATACCCGTGTGGTTTACAGCATCAGTAACGATGATGGTAACACATGGAGCAAGCCTATAACGCTGGCTGCACCAGATAAGGATTGTTATTGTACATCAGGCGGCTGGCTGGTTAATGGTGATACACTGTTAGCTTTTATTGATACTTGGCAGAAGGGACTTTCGCCACGAGGCGGAAAGACTTGTTATATAACCAGTACCGACGGACTTTCGTGGAGTTCCATGAAACCTGTAAGAATGGCCGATGGCAGCGAGATGGATGGTGTGTTAGAGCAAGATCCCTATCGCTTGCCTGATGGGCGTATAGTAGGGGCCACTCACTTTATGCCAGGATTACATGTATGTCCTGTTTATACCGATGATCCGAAAGGTATTAGCGGTTGGCGTAAAGGACTGTTTGAATACAAAGACTTGGGCAAAACATCGCGAGAGATTGAGCCCAGTCAGTACGTACAGCCCGATGGCACCATTGTGATGCTGTTCCGTGACCAAAGCAGTAGCTTCCGTAAATTAGTATCTATAAGTAAGGATAGGGGAGAAACATGGACAAGACCTGAATGCACAACTATTCCAGATGGGCGTACCAAACAATGTGCAGGTAATCTACCCGATGGCACCTCGTATATGGTTAGCTGTCCAGCCCCAGCCAAGCGCCGCTGGCCGCTCGTGCTGCATCTGAGCTGCGATGGTATTAAGTTTGATAAGGCCGTCTTATTGCGTAGTGGTTCAGCAAGCGATTTGCCGCCACGACGCTATGAAGGAAAATATAAAACCTTGGGATATAGCTATCCCAAGGCCATTGTGTTTCATCAAAAACTATATATAGGCTATTCTACCAATAAGGAAGATGTGCAATGTACTATCGTTAACCCTTTAGGGCTTTAACGTGATGGTAACATTTTTTTGTTGTCTTTGTAGTCGATTTTTTGAATTAATAAAAATAATTGTTTAACTTTGCACCCAAACAAACTACAGAAATGAAAAAATTACTATTTACATTGGTTTTTGTGTTAGGCAGTATGGCTACTGCTTTGGCCGAGAATTATCCCTATCGTGCTGATTATTTGTGGCTTACGGTGCCCAATCACGCCGACTGGCTCTATAAGACAGGCGAACGTGCCAAGGTCGAGGTGTCGTTCTGCCTTTATGGTATGCCACAAAATGTGGAAGTGGCTTATGAGATAGGGCCCGATATGATGCCTGCTACGTCATCTGGTAAGGTGACACTTAAGAATGGTCGTGCCGTGATTGATATGGGGACGATGAAGAAACCTGGTTTTCTTGATATGCGACTGAGCGTTGATGGCAAGTATCAGCATCATGTTAAGGTGGGCTTCTCGCCTGAGCTGTTAAAGCCCTACACCAAGAATCCTCAGGATTTCGATGCATTCTGGAAGGCAAACCTCGATGAGGCTCGCAAAACACCTGTATCAGTAAGTTGTAATAAGGTAGATAAATATACCACCGACGCGTTTGATTGCTATCTCCTGAAAATCAAGACCGATCGTCGTCATAGCATCTATGGCTATCTCACCAAACCCAAGAAGGCAGGTAAGTACCCCGTTGTGCTCTGTCCCCCAGGTGCAGGTATCAAAACCATCAAGGAGCCTATGCGTAGTACTTTCTACGCCAAGAACGGTTTTATCCGTCTGGAGATGGAAATTCACGGCCTGAACCCAGAGATGACCGACGAGCAGTTTAAGGAGATAACCACGGCTTTTGATTACGAAAACGGATATCTTACTAATGGGCTCGACGATCGCGATAACTACTACATGAAGCATGTTTATGTGGCATGTGTGCGTGCTATCGACTACCTGACATCACTCCCTGATTGGGATGGCAAGAATGTTTTTGTTCAAGGCGGTAGTCAGGGTGGTGCCCTTTCGCTCGTTACGGCAGGTCTCGATCCTCGTGTAACAGCCTGTGTTGCCAACCATCCTGCTTTAAGTGATATGGCCGGCTACTTGGATAACCGTGCTGGTGGCTATCCTCATTTTAACCGATTGAAGAATATGTTCACTCCCGAAAAGGTTAACACTATGGCTTATTACGATGTAGTAAACTTTGCCCGTCGTATTACCTGTCCGGTTTATATCACTTGGGGATATAATGATAATGTGTGTCCGCCAACTACCAGCTATATTGTCTGGAACCTGATAACAGCGCCCAAGGAATCGCTCATTACACCTATCAATGAACATTGGACTACTTCAGAAACAAATTATACTCAGATGCTATGGCTCAAAAAACAAGTAAAATAATCCTTGCGTTGATGGCGTTCTGCTGTCTTAATGCTTCAGCGCAGAAACGCGAAAAATTCGAGTTTATGCGTAATCTGCCTGTGTATGCCGACTCGCTAATTGCCCATTTCGATTATCCCTTGGCTTGGGAGAATAGTGGCATCAAGAAGTTTGGGAAGTGGAAGAAGATTGCACGCCAGAAGGTGTTTGACTGCATGCTGATGCCACCGCCACCACCAGCCGATGGGTATCAGACGAAGGTTCTATTCGAGGAACAGCGCGATGGTTATAAGGCGCAGAAGATTGAGATTCGCTTGTCGCAGTACTATACCGTACCTGCCTATGTGCTCATCCCCGATGGCAAAGGCCCATTTCCTGCCATCAATCTGTTGCACGATCATGGTGCCCATTTATATATAGGTAAGGAGAAGATGATACGTCCGCTATCCTGTGAGGATAAAGCGGTAGTGAAAGATGCTGAGGAGTGGCTGGCTGGTTACGAAGGCCAGTTCTTTGGCGATTATCTGGCCAGGCAGGGCTATGTGGTATTCTCTGCCGATGCCCCGATGTGGGGAGAACGTGGACAGAAAGAAGGACCGCGCCGCGACCGATACGATATGATAGCTGGCAATATGATGCTGTATGGCATCGACCTTTCGGCCTGGATGACTTACGACGATATCGCTGGTACCGAGTTCTTAGCGCAGATGCCTGAGGTTGATGCCTCGAGGATTGGTTGCACAGGCTGGTCGATGGGTGCCTATCGTGCCTGGATGCTGGCTGCACTCAGCGACCGCATCAAAGTTAGCGCCTCGGTATGCTGGATGGTTACAGCCGATGAACAGCTGTCGTTTAAGTACGACCGTACCGAGAATGGTGGCTTTGCCAACTGCTTCCCTGGTCTGCGCCGCTGGATGGATTATCCCCATGTGGCTAGTATCGCTTGCCCTAAACCTATGCTCTTTATCAATGGTAAACAGGATAAACTGTTCCCTGTGGCTGGTGTCGAAAAGGCTTTTGCCATCATGCACAACACCTGGAAAAGTCAGGGTGCCGACGATAAATTGGAAACTGAACTTTGGGATATCCCCCACAGCTGTGGTCTGAAAGCACAGCAGCGTGTGCTCGAATTCTTCAAGAAACACTTATAAAAGGAAACTACTAAAATATGAAAAGAACGATTTTAATGGCAGTTGTCTGCCTGCCTCTTTTAGCTTCGGCTCAGTATGTGTCGAAGGTGTGGAGCCCCGAAAAGGGCGATGGCACCTACACCAATCCTGTGATTAATGCTGATTATAGCGACCCCGATGTGTGCGTGGGTGCCAGCGGCGAGGATTATTACATGACGGCTTCGTCGTTTCAGTGCGTGCCTGGTCTGCCCATCCTGCACTCCAAGGATTTGGTAAACTGGGAGATTATTAATTATGCATTAGGCAATCTGTACGAGGGCGATGAGGCTTTGCTCGAGCATTTTAGTTCGCCTCGTCATGGTGCTGGCGTTTGGGCACCCAGTATCCGCTATCATGCCGGCTGGTACTATATCTATTGGGGCGATCCCGACTTTGGTGTGTATATGGTAAAAACACAGGATCCTGCCGGCAAGTGGGAGGCTCCCGTTTGTGTGATTAAAGGGCAGGGGTATATCGATACCACGCCGCTTTGGGACGATGATGGACGCTGCTATCTGGTTAACGGATGGGCCAACAGTCGTTCTAAGTTCGCCTCGGTACTCACGGTGCGTGAATTATCAGCTGATGGCACTCGTGTCATTGGCCAGCCTGTGATTGTTTTTGATGGCAACGGCACTGAGAATCGTACTTGTGAGGGACCGAAATTCTACAAGCGCGATGGTTGGTACTGGATTATGTGTCCTGCAGGCGGCGTGCCCACTGGCTTCCAGTTGGCCATGCGTAGTCGCAGCCCTTATGGTCCTTATGAGCATAAGATAGTATTAGCTCAGGGCAAAACTACTATCAACGGCCCTCATCAGGGTGGTTGGGTACATACCAAATACGGCGAGGATTGGTTCCTGCATTTCCAGGATAAAGAGGCTTATGGTCGTGTGGTTCACTTGAATCCCGTTGATTGGAGCACCGGTTGGCCCATCATGGGTAAGAAGGGCGAGCCTGTAACTACCTATAAGAAACCAAAGAGCAGTTCAACGCTGGTGATTAATCCTGTTGAAAGCGACGAGTTTAATAGTAACAAGCTAGGCCTGCAGTGGCAATGGCATGCCAACTACGATGAGAAATTCGGTATGCCCACCGCCTTTGGCACCTATCGTATCTATAATTATAAACTCTCGGATAACTTCGTGAACTTCTGGGAGGTGCCCAATCTGTTGCTCCAGAAAACACCTGCCGATAAGTTTACCGCTACCACCAAAATCCGCTTTACTTCGAAAGCTGAAGGACAGATGGGCGGCCTCATTATGATGGGCCTCGACTATTCGGCGTTGGTAGTAAAGCGTGTGGGTAAGCAGTTCCAATTGCTGCAACTCACCTGTAAGGCAGCCGATAAAGGCACTCCGCAGACAGAGCAGCTGATAGCAACCCTAAAACCCTCAGCCGAGGATAAGATCGATTACAAACCAGCTATCCACATGGATATCTATCTCCGTTTGAGTGTAGATAACTCTAAGTTGAAGTTCGCCTACAGTCTGGATGGCAAGAAGTTCAAATCCTGTGGTACTGAGTTCCAGATGCGCGAGGGCAAATGGATTGGCGCTAAGTTCGGTTATGTATCTGTAGATGATAATGCTAAATCCGATCGTGGCAATCTGGATGCCGACTGGATTAGGGTAACACCATAAGGTGCTTATATATAATAAGGTGTGGGCTTGTATCTATGGGATGCAAGCCCTTTTTTATTATGCAAACGTTTGCACGTCAAAAATAACATTTTTAAACAGAAAAAAGAATAACGTATTGAAATCTGATTTATCTTTGCACCGATGAAACTGTAAATTCAAGCTCCCAAGAAGCTTAAAACGATATAACAATAACAAATTAACTCTAATTCAAATGTAATGATGAAGCAGGTAAACATTCAATTCCCGATGAGGATGATTGGCCTTATTTTAGGTCTGTTCCTATCGGTAAGTGCCTTTGCGCAGATTGACGTAAAAGGTCATGTGAAAGATGCTACAGGCGAACCCATTATCGGCGCAACAGTACGTGTTGACGGCACACAGGCCGCCACTGTTACTGATTTCGACGGTAACTTCGTGCTGAAGGCAGAACAGGGTGCAAACATTACCGTGAGCTATATTGGCTATCAGAGCCAGACGGTAAAGGCTGCTCCCAGTTTGGTGATTACGCTCCAGGACGATGCTGCTGTTCTTAACGAGGTAGTGGTTATCGGATATGGTGCAGTAAAAAAGAGCGACCTGACTGGTTCGGTTACAGCTTTGAAGCCCGATACAAAGAACAAGGGTTTGGTTGTTAACGCTCAGGACATGATGCAAGGTAAGATTGCCGGTGTTAATGTAACAAGTGGTGGTGGTTCTCCTGGTGGTGGCGCTACCATCCGTATCCGTGGTGGTTCTTCATTGAATGCATCTAACGACCCTCTGATTGTGATCGACGGTGTGGCAATGGATAACAATGGAGTGAAGGGTCTTTCTAACCCCCTTTCAATGGTAAACCCACAGGATATCGAGTCGTTCAACGTGCTGAAGGATGCTTCAGCTACTGCTATCTATGGTAGCCGTGGTTCAAATGGTGTTATCATCATCACCACAAAGAAGGGCCGCAAGGGCATGGCTCCTCAGGTATCTTACGCAGGTAATGTTTCTCTGAGTGCTAAGAAGAAGACTATCGATGTAATGGATGGCGATGAGTTCCGTGCATTCATCAAGTCGGCATTCGCAGGTAAGGCTAACTATGATGAGGCTGTTGGCGTTCTTGGTGATGCTAACACCGACTGGCAGAAGCAGATTTATCGTACCGCAATCAGCCACGATCACAATGTAACTGTTGCTGGTGCATTCAACAATCTGCCTTATCGTTTGTCACTTGGCTATACCGATCAGCAGGGTATCCTGAAGACTTCTGACTTCAAGCGCTACACAGCTGCTTTGAACCTGAATCCTTCGTTCTTTAAGGATCACCTGACATTGAACCTGAATGCTAAGGGCATGTGGGCAAAGACTCAGTATGCCGACACCGAGGCTATTAGTGCAGCTGTTCGTATGGATCCTACCCAGAGCATCTATGATACAACATCTACAGATGCTGCTAACTTTGGTGGATTCTTCCAGTGGCGTAACCCAGGTGCTACTCTCAACGACCCATCATGGCCTTATACTCACAACAACCTCTCTGTAAAGAACCCTGTTTCTTTGCTCGAGTTGAATGACGACCGTGCTATCAGCCGCTCATTCATCGGTAATGCTGAGGCTGACTATAAGATTCATGGTTTTGAGGACCTGCGCCTCCACCTTACTTTGGGCGCCGACGTATCTGAGGGTAAGCAGTGGACAGATAAGCCAGGTTCTAACCCTTCAGCCATCTACTATGGTTCACATGGTTGGGATCGTATCACCAAACGTAACCTATCACTCTCTGCTTATGCACAGTATTATAAGGACTTTGCTAAGCTTCACCACTTCGATATCATGGGTGGTTACGAGTGGCAGCACTTCTGGCGCTCTCAGAAGAATAACTATTGGGGAGCATATCCTTCTACCAATACTGTTAAGCCAGGCGAGTATAACAACTGGACCATGTATAGCTACAAGACCGAGAACTACCTCGTATCGTTCTTCGGACGTATGAACTATATCTTCAATGAGCGTTACTATCTCACAGCAACTATTCGTGACGACGGTTCTTCACGTTTCAAGGATCACTGGGCACTCTTCCCATCAGTTGCTCTGGCTTACAAGATGAGCGAGGAGACTCCTCTTAAGAATATCAGCTGGCTTTCTGATTTGAAGCTCCGTCTTGGTTGGGGTAAGACTGGTCAGCAGGAGGGTATTGGCGACTACAACTACTTCCCTGTATATAAGCAGAACTCTGGTTCAGAGGGTAGCTACTACGATTTGATGGGCGATGGTACTTTTGTACGTCCAAATGCTTACGACCCGAACCTGAAGTGGGAGACCACAACTACTTATAATGCCGGTATCGACTTCGGATTCCTCCAGAACCGTATCAGTGGTAGTGTAGATGTTTATCATCGTAAGACCACCGATCTGTTGAACACCGCATTCGTACCCGCAGGTTCTAACTTCCGCAACCAGGTAACAACCAACATCGGTTCTCTCGAGAACACTGGTGTTGAGCTCGCTCTGAGTTGGAAGCCTGTTCAGACCAAGGATTGGTACTGGACCATCGATTACAACTTTACTTATAACCACAATGAGATTACCGAGCTGATTGGTGGCGATGACGACTATTATGTTGCTACTGGTGGTATTTCAGCAGGTACTGGTAATAATATCCAGGCTCATACTGTTGGAAAGCCAGCTAATTCGTTCCATGTTTATCAGCAGGCTTACGATGTAAATGGTAATCCTATCGAGAATCAGGTAGTTGACCGTAATGGTGACGGCCAGATTACAGAGGACGACCTCTATTACTACAAGAGCCCAATGGCTCCTGTTACAATGGGTCTGAGCTCTCGCGTAGAGTATAAGAACTGGGACTTCGGTTTCACTCTCCGTGCAAGCATTGGTAACTATGTATTCAACGACCTGATGGCTGGTCAGAGCAACGTATCAGCAGGATCTGTTTACTACTCTGGCTATATGTCAAACCGTCCTACTTATGTAGTTCCATTCAACTATCAGACCTACGACACTCGTAACATCCTCTCTGACCGTTGGGTACAGAATGGATCGTTCCTGAAGTGTGATAACATCACACTGGGTTATAGCTTCGAGAACCTCTTCCCAATGGGTAGCTATAAGGGCGTTAGCGGTCGTGTATACGCTTCGGCAACAAACGTATTCACTATCACTAAGTACAAGGGTATCGATCCTGAAGTGTTTGGAGGTATCGATAATAACCTCTATCCACGTCCTATTACTTTCCAGCTGGGTCTGAATCTGAATTTCTAAATTCACCATTTAAATTAAGTAACAATGAAAACATCAATTAAACATATAATTCCAGTAGCAGCATTGCTGCTCGTGATGGGATTCACATCCTGCACCAAAGATTTGGATGTAACGCCTATCGACCCGAACTATGTGGAGCCAACCCCAGAGCAGCTTTATAACAAGTGCTTTGCCACCATGGCAACAGCCGGTAACGATGCTGCTGATGGCGATAGCGACGTAGATGGTATCGATGGTGGTACTTCTGGTTACTTCCGCCAGATGTGGAATGAACAGGAGCTCACTACCGACGAGGTGTTCTGTGCTTGGGGTGATGAGGGTATCTCTGGTTTCTGCTATAATACCTACGACGCTTCTCACCCAATGCTGCGTGGTTTCTACTATCGTCTTTATGTAGCTATCACTTTCTGTAATCAGTATCTGCAGGAGTATAGCAGTTACAATCCTCAGATGACAGCCGAGATCCGTTGGCTGCGTGCTTTCCACTATTATCAGCTGGTTGACGGTTGGGGAAGTGTTCCTTTCGTAACTTCTATCAGTTCTGAGAAGCCTCAGCAGGCCAGTCGTAATGAGATTTATAGCTTCATCGAGAGTGAACTGCTTGATATCGAGAGCCAGTTGGCCGATGCAAAAGCTAAGAACTCAAGCGATTCTATGTGGGGTCGTCCCGACCGTGCTGCTGCTTGGTTGCTGTTGGCTCGTCTGTACCTGAATGCCGAGGTTTATACAGGTACTGCTCAGTGGGCTAAGGCTGCCGAATATGCTAATAAGGTAATGAATTCGGCTTATCAGCTGAATACAAAAGGTGTTGGTGCTTGGACTGCTTACCGTATGCTGTTTATGGGCGACAATGGTGAGACAAGTGCTGCTAACGAGATTATCTTCCCACTGCTTCAGGATGGTAAGCGCACCACTTCATGGGGTTGTGCACTCTATCTAATTGCAGCTCCTTGGAAGAATAATATTATGTTTGAGCATCCTACCGATCTTACACAGACCAATGGTACAACAGCTGGTTGGGAGGGACATCGTGCTCGTCCTGAGTTGGTTAAGAAATTCTTCCCCAATGGTGATGCACCAACCGATGTTCGTAGCTACGATATGGTTACAGCTGCAGGCGACGATCGTGCTCTGTTCAACAGTGTTCAGCGAATTTTGGACATCGACGATGTAAGCGTCTTCGAGAATGGCTTTGGCTATACTAAGTTTACCAATTTCAAGACCGATGGTTCTGCAGGTCACGATCCTCAGCACCCCGATATGGATGTTCCTCTGATGCGTAAGGCCGAGGCTTACCTGATTTATGCTGAGGCAACAGCTCGCCAGGGTGGTGGTAATGCTACATCTGATGGTGTAACAGCTCTGAATACACTTCGTACCCGTGCACACGCTTCGGCTAAGAGCAGCTTTACACTGAATGAGATTTGCGACGAGTGGAGCCGTGAGTTCTACGCTGAGGGTCTGCGCCGTACTACACTTATCCGCTTCGGTAAGTTCGGTGGTAATACCGATTATCAGTGGCAGTGGAAGGGTGGTTCACACGATGGACGTAACTTCGCAGCTACCCGCAACCTCTTCCCGATTCCAACCACAGACCTCGTGGCTAACGAGAATCTGACTCAGAATCCTGGTTACTAATCAATTACATAAAGGAAACAAGTTATGAAGAATATCATAAAATCATCACTTCTGCTTCTCTGCAGTGTTGCTTTCTTGGCAGCCTGCTCAGACGACAACGATTCTAATCCTACGCTGCAGAATCCTTCAACGTTCACTCTGAACGAGCCAGGCTATGCATCACTAATCGTTGATTTGGCTACATCCGAGGGTATCCCCTTCACATGGTCGCAGCCTGATTATGGATTCCCTGTTGCTGCCGAATACCAGTTACAGGTATCACTCGATGGAAACTTTACCACCGACTTGGCTGATGTAGAGGAAGGCAATGAGACAACTGCCAATTTTGCTACACTTGCCAGCTATTATAATGTGCCCAGTGGTAGCATCATTCCCGATCAGCTCTCTAACGCTATCAACGCTATGAGCGGCTGGGACGGTGAGACTGTTCCTCAGGTAGCAACTGTTTATGTACGTGCTACTGCTACTACCGCAGGTGCTCCTGTTATCTACTCTAACGTAGTGCAGATTAAGGTTGTGCCTAACCTCGTGGTTGCTCCTTCTTATAAGGAATTCATTTATGAGATTGGTAACGAGAGTGGATGGGGTACTTCTTATGCTATGCGCAGTCCTGATCAGGATGGTATTTATGTATCTTACAACTGGCTCGATGGCGCCTTCAAGTTCAAGCCAAATGAGAACAGTTGGGATGGCGACTGGGGTCAGGATCCTAATGGCGACTTTGGTACTCTTGTTGTTGACGGCGAGGAAGACTGTAACAAGGCCGATGGCTCATTCCCCGATAATGTTCAGCCTGCTGGATTCTACAAGATTCAGGTAAGTCTCGTTGATATGACTTGGAGCATCACTCCTATCACAAATGTCAGCATCATTGGTGGATTCAATGATTGGGCAGGTGATGTAGAGATGACATGGAATGCCGATGAGCATTGCTGGGAGACTACTACCAGTGCTGTTTCTGGTGAGTTCAAGTTCCGTGCTAACCATGCTTGGGATATCAACTGGGGTGGTGATTCGTTCGATGAACTGAAACAGGATGGTGCAAACCTCAGTATCGATGCCGGTACCTATAAGTTCCAGCTCTATCTCACTTACGATGGTGGTTCTAAGGTTGTTATCACAGCTCAGTAATTCATAAACGTCAAAATGATAATGAGTATGAAAAAAATATTGTCAATGATGGGTATAGCCCTGCTGATGGCAAGCTGTACCGAAGATTATAAGGATTGGGCCGCCCCTATTGCCAATGGCCCTGAGGATGCTATCAGTGTAGGCTTCACAGCCTCTCCCTCGAGTGCAATTAACTTTGCCGACTATACTGAAGACACCTATAAACTGTTCGATGCTACGATTACAGGCGTTGAGGGTGCTACAGCAACGTATGGCGCTGAGATTACAAACGAGGATGGTAGCAAGGCTATCACTCTGGAGTTGGACGAGAACAATAACGTGAATACGGCCGAACTGGAGAGCGCAGTATACGCTCTCTGGGGCCGCCGTCCCGTAGCTCGCACCATTCCTGTTAATATTGCAGCCCTTATCAATGTTAATGGCGTTTCGTATGCTTCTCAGGGTTCTACTACCCTCACAGCTACACCTAACGCACCAGAGATTGAGGAGGCTTACTATATCACAGGTACAGTAAATGGTTGGGATAACACAAATACCGATTATGAACTGTCGAATGGTGGTGCCGATCCTTACGAGAACTCTATCTTCACAGTGATGATTCCTGGCGAAAAGGTTACTGGCGATATCGAGTTCAAGGTTACACCAAAGTCGGGTATCGGTGGCGACTGGAGCAAGTGCCTCACCGCATCTGATAACGAGGGCGTATTTGCTACCAATAACAAGGGTGGAAACCTTAAGGTGGCTTATGTAGAGGGTGCAAAGTTCTATCGCATTACCTTTGATATGATGAACCAGGCATGGAGTAGCGAAGCTCTGAAGTTTGGTGACTACTTCTACGAGATTGGTAACGAAAGTGGTTGGGGAACTGCTCACGCACTTTATGGCGCTAATGGTGATGGTAAGTTCTTGGGATACTACTATCTGGATGGCGAGTTCAAGTTCAAGCCAAATGCCGACGACTGGAATGATGACTTGGAGTATGTAAGTGGTGATAACATGAGCGGAACTCTGCAGTCATCAGGTGGTCCTAACTGTCCTGATCCAGGTGCTGGCTTCTACCAGATTAACCTCGATGCTGCTGCCATGACGTATAGCCTTACCAAGGTTGAAGTTATCAGTATTATCGGCGACTTCAATGGTTGGGGTGCTGATGTGGATATGACCTACAACAAGGAAGCTGGCTGTTGGGAGGCTACTGCCGAGGTTAACGCCAATGGATTCAAGTTCCGCATGAACCACGACTGGGCAATCAGTTGGGGTGGCGCTAACGGCGATGGTAAGCTTTACGATAACCTGACTCAGAACAATGGTGCTAATATCGTTGTTGATGCTGCAGGTACCTATAAGTTCCAGCTCTATCTTAGCTGCGAGGGTAAGAATAAGGTTGTTATTACCAAACAGTAAGCACGATTTCGTGCAACCGTTTGCACAAGATAACTTGCATAAAATGAGCCGCTTGGAGAATAACCAAGCGGCTTTTTTCATATCTTTGCAGCAAAATCAATAATACAGATAACTAAAAGGCATATGAGAAGATTTTACTCATCATTGATATTTTGTTTCGTTGTTCTTACAGCGATGGCGCAGGGCTGGCCCAAAAGTTATAGTGGTGTGATGCTGCAGGGGTTCTATTGGAACTCTTATGCCGATACGCAGTGGACACGTCTGGAGCGACAGGCCGACGATCTCGCGAAGGTGTTCGACCTGGTGTGGATTCCGCAGAGTGGTTACTGTGGCGGACAGTCGATGGGCTACGACGATCTGTATTGGTTCACCAACTATAACAGTTCATTTGGAACCGAGGCCGAATTACGCTCCATGATTAAAACTTTTAAGTATAAAGGTATCGGCACCATCGCTGATGTGGTGATTAATCACCGTCGTAATGTGTCATCATGGACCGACTTCCCTGCTGAGACTTATAATGGCGTGACTTATCAGATGACTTATAATGATATCTGTAGCGACGATGAGGCTGCAAAGAACGGTCAGAAGGTTGGCCCGAATAAGGATACTGGCGAAGGCTGGGATGGCATGCGCGACCTGGATCACAAGAGCGAGAATGTGCAGACTAATGTCAAGGCTTATCTCAAGTTCCTTCTTAACGACCTGGGCTATACCGGATTCCGCTATGATATGGTGAAAGGTTATAGTGCCGAATTTACAAAGATGTATAACGAGGATAGTAAGCCACAGTTTTCTGTAGGTGAGTGTTGGGATAGCAGTAATACCATTAAGAACTGGATTGATGGTACCGGCAAAACCAGTGCTGCCTTTGATTTCCAATTCCGCTATACCGTTCGCAATGCTGCCAATGCTAGCGATTGGACTAAGTTGGGACAGCAGAATGATGGAAACTATCCGCTCATTAGTAAGAATTACGAGAATGCCAGCTATAGTCAGTATGCAGTGACCTTTGTAGAGAATCACGATACCGAGAAGCGTCCTGATGCCGATCAGGATCCTATCAAAAAGGATACCTTGGCTGCTAATGCTTATCTGTTGGCTATGCCTGGTACCCCTTGTGTGTTCTTCACTCATTGGAAGGCTTATAAGCAGGAGATTGCCAATATGATTGCTGTGCGTAAGACTGTTGGTATCACCAACACGAGTGCTTATGTGAATATGGCTTCTAATAAAGACTATTATGCCGTGCAGACAACAGGTACAAAAGGTAAGCTGCTTGTTGTAGTGGGCACCGGTGCTGCAGGTTACACCCCCAACGGCAGTGAATGGAAGAAAGCCATTAGCGGATACCATTATGTATATTATGTGAGCGATCTTGATCCTGCAACTATTGTTTATCCAGAGATCAATACCGAGGAAGAGAAAGATGGTGAATACGCTGGAGTTCCTGCTTTCTGTACCATGGAAGAGGGTGAGCGCTGTGCTTTCTTCGAGGCACCTGTCTCATGGGGTAGTCAGATATTTGTTTGGGCTTGGATGAACAATGGTGATGGCAAAGACTACCTTGGAACCGCCTGGCCTGGTGTTTCTGCCACTAAATTAGGAACTGCCGATAATGGTAACAGCGTTTGGAAGTGGACTGTAACGGGTGCTGTTAATCCCGATAACATTATTTTTAGTGGTGGTGGTATGCAGACGGAGAATATGAAATATACCAACGGCGGCTACTACTTTGGTAAAGACGGGTTGAAAGCCACTGTAACAGCCACGGCTATACGTCATATCGATATGACAGGTCAGCCTGCCGAGCATGCCGTCTTCGATCTTCAGGGCCGACAGGTAGGCACCACCAAGAGTTCGCTGAAACCTGGGGTTTACATTATTAATAAGCAGAAGTTCATAGTAAGATAGTTAGTTAGTATTTGAGAAACGTGCGGACGGCAAACCAACAGTGTAGTAGCAAGGTTTGCACGCGTCCGTAATGATGCTCCATCACTCGGTATCGCTCCATGAGCGATTCGCGGTGGTGGAGTGTTGTTTGTCCCTCCTGGGTGTAGTTGGCCACTATCATGTGCAGGTTCAGCAGGGGCACATTCTCTTTGGCGGCTGCTTTCATCACTCGGATACACCAGTCAACATCGGCCGAATAGCGATACTGCATGTCGTAAGGTGTGGCAATGGCATAATCGGCACGGGCATAAAAAGCCTGATGGCATACCAGCATGCCCTGGCGGAACGATTTCCACGTAAGGTGTTCGGGTGGTGCCAGTCGGCGGTGGTGCAGGAAATGCCCCTCGCCATCCACAATGTCGGTGTCGCCGTACGCAACTGCTGGCAGTTGCGAGGTGTTGGGTGATGGGTGGTTGGTGTCGGTGATTGCCAGCGCTATGCGGGTGGCGATATCTGGTGCAGGCAGGAAATCGCCGGCATTCAGAAAACATACGTAATCGCCTGTGAGGCATCTCAGACCTTTGTTCATAGCATCGTAGATACCCTTGTCTGGCTCTGATATTACCTGTATCTGATGCCCGTTTTCGGCTGCATTCGATTGGGCAATGTAGTCGCTTACCAGTTTCAGCGTATCGTCAGTCGATGCACCATCAATAATCAGGTGCTCGATGTTGGGATAGTCCTGCTCAAGCACACTGTCGAGTGTACGTTTCAGCACCTTGGCTGCATTATAGGTAATGGTAACGTATGTAATTCGTATCTCACTCATATTATAATTCAATCTTACAGTTCTGTCCGTCTTTCTTAACGATGTAGGCGGGATTACCGACGACGGTGCAGTTGTCGGGTACGTTCTTGGATACCACGGCGCCGGCACCGATGGTTACATGGTTGCCGATGGTGATGCCGCCAAAAACGGTGGCGCCGGTAAATATCTTCACATCATCACCGATGATGGGACGCTGCATCTTGCCGTCGTTGCCTAATGTTACCAGCTGCAGACAATAGAAATTGCTACCTATACGCTCAGCATTCAGGTAGGTGGCGTAGTTGTGCTCAAAGTGGGCACCAGGTCCGATGCTTGGGCACCAGATGTGGAGCGTAGGATCGGGGGGAAGCATCCATTTGATGAATACCGATACATACTCGCCCAAGCGGTAATAAAACAGGTTGCGGAACACCTTCTGACGGGTGCATACCTTGATAAAAGCACCAATGCCACAGCCGTCGGCAGAGTACTTCTCTAAATCGGGGGCTATCTTGCTGCGATTCGCCATATATAATATGATATGTGGAATCATGCGCAGGGTTGAGGCCGATAGTATCACGGCTTGAGTCAATGGATTCATATCTTGTAATGCTTGTAGGCCATAGCCTGATTATACACTTCGATATATCTCGAGGCCACACTGCGCTGCGAGTAGCTCATGTTAACCTGATGTACGGCTTGCTGAGAGAGTTGTGCATAGTCGGTATTGCTAAGCACCCAGTTGATACCGGTTGCCAGATCGTCGGCATCGCGGAAACGGGCCACATAGCCATTCTTCTGATGGTCGATCATCTCTGGAATGCCGCCTACTCTGAATCCTACGCAGGGCACACCGCAGGCCATGGCTTCCATAATGGTGTTAGGCAGATTGTCCTCAAGTGATGGCAGCACAAACACGTCGGCAGCATTGTAAACATCCACAATGCGTTTCTCGTCGTTTACATAGCCTAACGGATAAACGGGCAGTGCCAACTGGGGAGCTACATCCTCCGCGTGTCCGCCTAAGATGGCTATCACCATGTTCTCGCGTGCTTCTGGATGCTGTTCTGCCAAGCGGTTGATGGCATCGGTAAAGTAGGCCATACCTTTGCGGTCGTCGGTAACACGTTGCGATACAAACAGTATGATGCGCTTATCGGTTGGCAGCTCCAAACGCTGACGGGCCTGCTGCTTATCTTCGGGGTGATAGATATGCGTGTCGATGGGGTTGGGCACGCTGCAGATATGCTGTCCCTGTAGCAGGGCACTTTTCTTGGCCTCGCCTTCTAACCACTTGCTGCAAGCCACAAACGATATGTGGTGCTCGCTCAGTAATTTCTGCTTTTGGTTCCAGATGGCGGTCGAAAGGTCGTTCGCCGAGCCGCCACCAGGCAACAGCTGGCATTGCTTGCAGGCCGTTTTAAAGTAGCCACAGCCACGGGTGTAATGACAGATACCGGTGGCTGGCCAGATGTCGTGCATGGTCCAAACCACAGGTTTGCCGCTACGCAGTATCTTACGGATACTGTTGAGCGACAGCATGCCCTGATTAATCCAGTGCAGATGGATGATATCAGCCTCTTGGAATTCGCGCATGTTGGTGATGTCGGTTCCTGCATTGGCGATGTCGATCTCAAACAGGTGCTGCTTGCTGAAGTGCAGATGGCAGAACACCACCAGTCGCTCCCATAGGAAATGCCAGCGCTTCATAGGCGACTTAGGGAGTTGGGCAACCGTCAGGGTATCCGATTCCTTATCGCGTACCAGCATCTTGGCTTTTACACCACTATTATTAAGAGCCTTCATCAAGCGGTTGGCTGCTACAGCAGCCCCGCCTGTACGCTCGCTTGTATTTACTATGAGTATTTTCATGGGGACAAAGGTACAATAAGTTTTTGTTAAAACCAAGTGAAAATACGTAAATATATGTTGTGCCCGTGCACAAGACTTGATATAAATCAAGATTAGCGTGTAATTATACACTTAAAACGCAGAAAAACTTGTGAGATTCGAAAAAACGTCGTACCTTTGCACCCGTCAAAAGGTTAATAGATTAGATTGTTTTAGGTTAGTAGTAATATTTATAGTTTTAGGTTTTTAGTTATTGGTAAAAGAAAGTTTTCAACAGTGGGATAACTGGAGGTCGCTGTGAAGCTCCCTTTTAAACTTTCAAATTTTTGGCCCTTGTGGGCTGAAAATTTCTTTTTTATACGAAAAGGATTTTTAGTTAAACATAGGCTTTTGTGATGCCACAGCTCGTGAGGGTTGTGGCATCACTCTTTTTATGCCTTTTCAATCAGCACCACAGCATAAGCCGAGATACCTTCTTCGCGACCGGTAAAGCCCAGTTTCTCGGTAGTGGTAGCTTTGATAGAGATATCATCTTCGTCGCAGCCAATCACCTGGGCCATGCAGGCTTTCATTTCGGGGATGTATGGGTTCATCTTTGGGCGCTCGGCGCAGATAGTGGCATCAATGTTCACCAGCTTATAACCTTTGGTAGTTATCAGCTCGATGGTCTTCTTCAAGATAACCTTACTGTCCATACCGTCGGTAAACTCAGCGGTATCGGGGAAGTGGTAGCCGATATCACGCATGTTGGCAGCGCCCAGCAGCGCATCGCACACGGCATGCAGCAGCACGTCGGCATCGCTGTGACCTAACAATCCCTTACTATGTTCTAACTTAATGCCGCCCATCCAAAGGTCGCGGCCTTCTACTAACTGATGGACATCAAAGCCCATACCAACTCTAATCTTCATATTCTAAATATTTAATGTTTAATCTTTAATGTTTAATCTTTAATGTCTGAACAGGTCCTTAATTCCGTCCATATCAAACGTCAGCGAGAAACGCAGTGTCTGGTCGAGTGGGTTGCTGCGTGCTGTTGATATCACGTAGCCCACATCCAGCGAAAACACGTTCATCTTAAAGCCGCCACCCACGGTAAAATATTTCAGGTTACCTTTCGACTCGGCCTGATGGTGGTAGCCGGCACGCAGCGAAAACTGATCGTGGTACACGTACTCGGCACCTACGCTCCATTGTATCTCCTTCAACTCTTCGCTCAGTCCGCCAGGGGCATCGCCAAAACTCTTGAAGATACCGCTGATGGCACTGATGTCGCTATACTCGCGGCGCACGCGGTCCTGGTAGTCGCTGTTCGATTCGCCCTCTTCCTGTCGGGGCACGGTGGGCACCAGCAGTTTGTTGGCGTCGGCGGCTATCGAAAAGCGGTTGTACTCGTCGATGGGCACCATGAGCGAGGCACCAAGGCGCAGGTTGGCGGGCAGGAACTGACTCTCATCGTCGCCGTAGTAACTAATCTTACTACCTATGTTCGACATGTTTAATCCAATGCCCAACTGGCACTCTCTGCTGCCCAGCATCACGTAGTTGTTATAGTACATCGCCAGGTCGGCAGCAAAGGCCGAGGCGGGTTTCGAGTCTTCGCTGTAGTCGTAGCGTAGGTCGCTGTATATCCAACGGATAGCGGCAGCCAACGAGAACTTCTCGCTCAGCATCATCGAATAAGCCACATCAAACGACATCTCGTAGGGTTTAACTGTCATGCCATCGTTGGCAAACACCTCGCCAAGCGAGAAATAGCGCAGCGAACCGCTGACGGCCGAATAGTCGCCAATGCGGTAGTAGCCTGCCAGATAGGCCAGGTCGATATCGTTTACCAACTGGCGCAGCCATGGGGTATAGTTCAGGGCGATACCTGCACGACTGATACAGAAGGGGTATTTGGCGGGGTTCCAATACTGTGAGTTCACGTCGGGATCAGTAGCCGCACCCACATCACCCATACCGGCGCCACGGGCATCGGGGGCAATCGTCTGCGATATCACGGCATGCTCTACGGGGTTGAACATCGCGTTCTTCTCGTCCTGCGCCGAAGCAGAGAAAAGTGAATAGTGAATAGTGAATAGTGTCACCATCACCCACCTTAGTATACGTCCTTTATCTTCCATATTCTTCAATTTTTCAATGTTCAATCTTTAATGTTTAATGTTTAATCTTTAATGTTTAATGTTTAATCAACACTTTCACCGTTTTGCTATCGCCATCGTTCAGGGTTAGGCGGCACAGGTACAGACCTGTGTGTAGTCGGCTGCCGCCTGCTACGTTCAGGTTCCAGTCTATCGTAACGGTGTCGTTAGTTGCCATTACAGTATCGGTCTGTCGCCAAAGCTGTCTGCCACCCAAGTCAAACACATCCAGTGTTACCTTCAGTTCGCTGCCAGGACGGTCGTGGGTAATCACAAACTGGGTGTTGGTGCTGGCTGGGTTCTGCGTGCAGGTAACGTTGAATTCGCCTGAACCCGCATCCTCGCTCACCTCGAATAGCAGTTCAGTGGTGGTCGAGTTGTTCAGAATGTCCCAAGCTCTGAACAGCAGCTTATGGGTGCCGATGCTCAGTTGGGGTATGCTAAAGCCGATGCTACCACTGCGGTAGTCGCCAAAGTCGTACTCAAAATAGTTGTTCAGGTTGTAAGTCTGGTTCATGTCGCCGTCGATAATCAGCTCCAGGTCGTGACCGATGCTGCTACCCGAAGCGTTGATACCGCTGTCGTCGTAGAGTTCGGCTATAAAGTAAGGCGTGGTGTTTACCTTGCCGCCGTTCTTAAAGTTTTTCGAGTTCAGGTAGCAGTAAACCGATGGACCGATGGAATCTGTCAGTGCCGTGCTACTGCCTATTAGCTCAAAGCTCTCGTTCTCGCCGTGGGCCGAGCGCGTCTTATCGGCATTAATGGCATAGAGCGTCATCAAGCCGCTGCCGTCGGTATAACTGATATCCTTGGGGATAGCGAAAGTGAAGTGGAAAACACCTTCGGTTACGTTCTCCGAACCGCGATACAGATAGTTGGTACGGTCCTGATACACAAAAGCTTTGTCGGCTCCAGTGCTCGATCGGTCGTTCAATCGGCAGGTGATGGTTTCTTCGGCGTCACGTACCGACAGGGTCACGATACCGTTAAAGTCAGTGTCGGTCTCGTTGTTCAGTTCTACATGACCGGTTATCTTTACGATCGAACCTGCTGCCAGTTTAATGCCCTGGGTAGCAGGCATACCGTTAATACTATCTACCACCATTTTTTGTCGGGGCGTGTTCAGCTGTAGGGCTGGGTCGCCTAACAGGGTGTATTGCAGTTTGTTGCAGGTCAGGTCGCTGCTTTTCTCTACCAGTTCGCACTTGGCCAGGCGTACGGCCTCACCGATAGCCATGCCTGGGGTAAGCACATGCTTGGTAAAGGCCAGGTTCATCACCTCGTTATAGGTGGCATATACGGTGCGGGTGGTGCCAAAAAAGGCAATGCCGCCGCCTTTACTGTTCAGCATCACGGTCTCGCCGATATTCTCTTCCTGTCCGTCGAAGGGCATGATGTCGCACGAGGCTGTCATCCACAGTGGCAGGTAGTTGCTCTGCTGACTTTCAAAGTCGGTTAGCTTCATCACCAGCTCATGACTCATGGCATAGGCTGCACCATGTCCGCAGTAGTTCATCATCAGCGCGCCGTTCTGCAGTTGCTGCTTAATCAGTCGGGTTACGTCAGGGTAGCTATAGCCCGTGCTCGACGAGGTGCGCTGGTAGGCATCCCAGTAAATCTTATCTACATTGTAGTTGGGGTAGGTGTTCTCTATCATCGTGGCCACCTTGTCGGCGGTCTTCATGTGTGAGTTGTCGTTGCCGTCGTCGCCCATCATGCATATCTCGTTCTGCCAAGGACCGGCATATTCGTTCTGGGCGTAGCTGATAATCTTATCCACCAGTGTCTTTGCCTCGTCTGGGGTGCGGGCTGGCAGACGACCAACAGCTACATCGGGCTTGCCGGCATAGGTGGTGCTGTTGCCGTTAGTGGTTTGTATCACCTCTTCGTCATCCAACAGACAGAAGAAATCGTCGCTGACGTAGCAGTTTACCTGACTGAACGAGTTCTCGCTCTCGTAGCACAGCAGATAGTCGTCGGGATTATAGCCGCTCCACTCGCTGGTGAGCATGCGGTTGTCCCAAGCGCCATCGCCAAACAGCAGCAGGTAACGGGGCTTATCGTTTGGTGTGGTGGCACGGTCGTACAGCATCTTCAGATAGCGGCGGTAGGCAGTGGCATCGGGGGTGCCGCTGCTGAACTCATTATACAGCTCGTCGGCAGGTACGATGGTTACACGCAGTCCGTCGTGCTGCTCATGGTGGGCTTTCAGGCGTTCGGCCTGTGCCAACAGGTGTTGACTGGTGGGGATGATAATCACCATATCGGTGGCGGCATCGGCATGGTGATCCTGATTGGTGATGCGATACACGTAGGTGGGCTCGCCGATGGTGATGGGCGCAGGCTCTGCGTGTTGCAAGTCGATGTAGTCCAACCGCAGGTTGCCGCCTGCGGTCTGGGTAATGCTGATGGTGTTCTCGGCCTTCAGGTTCTGCAGGTCGTACTGCCACAGCTGCTCGTCGGCCTTGGTATAGCTGTCTAATGTGATTTTCTTACTGATGGTGGCTATCACCGAATCGTTTACGCTGATGGTTGCCTCGTAGTCGGCATCGGCTGTAAGGGCTATGCCTATACGCCCTGTGCTGCCTGTGCCCTTCAGCTTGTAAGTCTGTGGTGTGCCGATGGTGTAGAGTGTTTTATCAAACAGGTTGCGCCCGCCGTGGTACCAGGCATAGTTATCCACCTCGTACAGCTGGTGGTAATCATGGTTGGCGGGGTAGTGCTGGCCAACTAAGGTGGCGCTGTCGGTAGTCAGCGGCTCGTCCTCACTCTCGGTCAGGAAGTAATAACCGTAATCAGCATAAGGGTTACGCGTGCGCGCAAGCGATTCCTTATTATTCCAGTTAACCGGCCCCACGCCATAGAATACCCGCTTACCGTTCATGGTGCAGGTGGGCAGCTCTTTCAGGTCGTCGGTAGCCGTCAGGTAATCGCCTGTCAGGCGTTCGGGTTGCAGCGCGCCGCCATAGCCGTATATTTTTACTTTACTGGCATCGCTAAACCCTGCTTTTCTAACCAATTCGTCTGTTAGTTCGTAAAAACCACTCTCGGCAACGCTGATTTTTGCCCAGTTACCCTCGCGGAGCACCGAGTGTTCCGCATACCGCCCTTGTGCCTTGGCCGTGGTGCCTAAGGCTATCAGGAGCAGCACTGAAAGTAACGTGCTGATGGTCTTCACTATATGTATTAACGTAAAGAGCTGTGTTTTATTGCGTTACTTGCAATGAAAGTCAAGCACTTTTCGTTCTTCAAGCCAACCTTCCAGGTGGTCGTTAATCTTTACGGGACCCACGCCAGCGGGTGTGCCGGTGTAGAGTATGTCGCCTGTTTTCAGGGTAAAGAACTGCGATATGTAGGCGATGATCTCATCTATCTTATACAGCATATCGCTGGTGCAACCCTCCTGAACGGTCTGTCCGTTCATATCCAGATGGAAGTGCAGTGCCTGCAGATCCATGAACTTCTCCTTAGGCACCCACTCGCCGATGGCAGCTGAACCGTCGAACCCCTTACAGATGGTCCAGGGCTGTCCGGCCTCGCTGGCCTTGCGCTGCAGGTCGCGGGCTGTAAAGTCGATGCCTACGGTCACGGCATCGTAGTAGCGATGGGCAAAACGCTCAGGGATGTTCTTGCCTAAACGGCAGATACGTACCACCACCTCGGTCTCGTAATCGATACGCCCCAGGTGGTCGGGGATAAAGAATGGCTTACCCTGATTCAGTATCGCCGAATCGGCCTTCGTAAATATCACAGGCTCATCAGGGCGCTTCAGCGTCCCATGTAACTCCTGGTTATGTGCGGCATAGTTCATGCCAATTGCAAATATCTTCATATCGGTGGCAAAATTACAAATAAGCGAGCGAAATACAAAATAAATTGCGTTTTTTTTCTTTCCAAACGCTAAAGGTACTTTACCCTGATACTAACTTCCCTTTTGTGTTATACTATCAGACAGATAGTATGATACTAAATAAAAGCCGCCGATGAGATCGGGTGGACGATTCATCGGCGGCGGGGGAGTTAGAAATTTGATTAGGTTTTTATCTCTTCAGGAGGTTGAGCTGGGTTTGGGGAGCCAGCACGTTGTTAACCTTGGTTTGCTGAGCCTTGACAGTGGCCTTGAGAGTGGCCTTGATGTCGGCTGATGAGGCGCCTACCAGGAACTGGTATTCGCCGGCGGCTACTACCCAGGCTGAGGCTGATTCGTCGAACGAAGCCAGGTCGGCAGCCTGTACGGTCATCGTTATTGTCTCGCTCTCGCCTGGAGCCAACTGCTTGGTCTTACCATAGGCCTTGAGCTCCTTGACGGGTTTGTTGGCAGCCTGGTTATCGGGAGCTGAGATGTAGAGTTCAACCACTTCCTTGCCCTCGTGCTTACCGGTGTTCTTAACCGTTACGCTCACCTCGTAGGCATCGCCGTTCTCAACAATCTTGGCATCGCTATACGCAAAGGTGGTGTAGCTCAAACCAAAACCGAATGGATAGCTGACGGGCACATCGAACGAGTCGAAATAACGATAGCCCACGTAGATATCCTCTTCGTAATCGGTATAATCCACATTCTTCACATTGGCGCTCTTTGAGCCCTGATTGGTCATGTCGATACGTGGATCCTGATCTACGGGGAAGTTCTTTGAGCTGTAGGCATCGGTAAAGTTAACAGGCCATGTCATGGTGAACTTACCACTTGGCGACTGCTTACCGCTGAGCACATCAACTACGCTGTTACCGCCTTCCTGACCAGCCTGCCAAGCGCACAGGATGGCATCGGGCAACTGATTCCATGAGGCTGTCTCGATGACGCCACCGATATTGAGCAGTACTACTACCTGCTTACCAGCCTTGTGGTAAACGTCGCATACCTGGGTGATGAGCTGGCGCTCAGAGTCGCTCAAGTTGAAGTCGGCAGCCTTGCGGTCCATGAACTCACCAGAGATACGGCCCAAGGTGATAACAGCGATATCCGAAGCGGCAGCCTGCTTGGTCAGCTCGTCGGCGCTGAACTGCTTTTCGGCAGGCAATGGTCGGGGCATGAAGCGCATCAGCATGGCGTTCTTGGGATCTTTCTTGGCAGCAGCTGCAATCTCTGCCTCTACCTTTGCCTTGCACTCGGCAGCGTAGGCGGCATAGGCGTTCTTCAACTCGTCCGAAACGGTGTAACCACCATTCTTCAGACCGTCGAGCAGCGACACCACATAAGCGTGGTTCACATTACCCGAACCAGTACCACCGGCAATAAAATCGTAAGAGGTGTTACCATACAGAGCTACATTCTTTACCGTCTTGGCAAAAGGCAGGGCGCCTCCATTTTTCATCAGCACCATACCCTCGGCTGCGCTCTGACGGGTGACAGCAGCATGTGCTTTGAGGTCAGGCTTGTTTGAATACTTATAACCCTGATAGCGGGGGCTCTTCTCAACCAGGTTCAGAATGCGCTTGACGCTGCGGTCGAGGTCGGCCTCGCTCAGCTTGCCGCTCTTTACACCTGCTACGATGCTGTCGAACTGCTCGGCCTTACCAGGCTGCAGCATGTCGTTGCCGGCCCACATCTGCTTGGCACCATCCTTGCCGCCAAACCAGTCGGTCATCACCGTACCCTCGTAGCCCCACTCATCACGCAGAATAGTGGTTACCAGGTCCTTGCTCTCTGAGGTGTAAACGCCATTGATATAATTATAAGAGGTCATCACCGTCCAAGGCTTGCTCTCCTTGATGGCAATCTCGAAGCCTTTCAGGTAGATTTCGCGCAGGGCACGCTGAGAGATATGGGCATCGTTGTTCATGCGATTGGTTTCCTGATTGTTGGCCGCAAAGTGCTTGATGCTGGTACCCACATCGTTCTTCTGCACACCGGTGATATAGGCAGCAGCAGTCTTACCAGCCACCACGGGATCTTCAGAGTAGTACTCGAAGTTACGACCGCACAGTGGGTTACGCATGATGTTCAGGGCAGGCGCCAGCAGCACGTCGGCACCATATTCCTTAACCTCCTCGCCGATGGCTTGTCCCACCTGCTCGATGAGCTGGGTGTTCCAGGTCGAGGCCAGCAGGGTTCCGATGGGGAAGTGGGTGCAGTAGTAGGTGGCTGAATCGCCATCACGCTTGGCATCGATACGCAGTCCGGCAGGACCGTCGGCCAATACCACAGCGGGAATGCCTAATGAGTCGAGAGGGTAGGTAGTACCGGCGGCACCAGGTACTAAGCTACGGGTAGCGCCAATCACAGCATCGTTGCCCGAGAAGCCTGCCATACCAGTACCAATCACGAAGTGTGCCTTGTCCTCAAGTGAGAGTTTCGACATCACCTCGTCCTGATTGATGGTGTTCTTAGGACTCTGCTTGTCAGCAGTAGCGCAGCCAGCTGCCAATGCTGCAGCAGCTAAAAATAATACAGATTTCTTCATAGATTACTTAAACAATAATGGAGTGAACTCTGAGAGATAGATACGCCAGTTGCGCCAGATGTGACCACCCTCGGTCTCGAGGTAGGTGTATTTGTGGTGTTTAGAGTCGAGATAAGCACGCAGGTCGTTGTTGTTCTTGATGAGGAAGTCGGTCTTGCCGATGCCAATCCAGAACAGCTTGGGGTTCTTGGCAAACAGCTTGTCGATCTTAGCATTGCGGTCGGCATAGATGTTGGGGAAACCACCATTGGGCTGCTGCTGATCGACTGCGGCTGAGAACAGACCTACGTAACCGAACATATCAGGATTGTTGATAGAGATGAAGAGGCTGTGGAAACCACCCATCGACAGACCGGCGATGGCGCGGTGAGCCTTATCCTTCTTGACACGGTAGGTCTTCTCGATAAACTTCACAACATCGGGGAAGGCGGTCTCGAAACTGCCCTCCATGGTCTTAGGCAGCATCATGGTTGGCACCTTGAATCCCTCGCTGGTCTCGCCTGGGCAAGCCTCCTGCGAGATGTTGCCATTGGTCATCACTACCAGCATAGGCTCAGCCTTGCCCTGAGCAATCAGGTTGTCGAGAATCTGGGCAGCACGTCCCAGCTCGCTCCAAGCATTCTCGTCGCCACCGATACCATGCAGCAGGTAGAGTACAGGATACTCCTTACCGCTGGTTTCGTAGCCGGCAGGGGTGTAAACGGTGAGACGACGGGTGAGTCCGGCAGTAGGACTCTCGTACCACACCTTACTAACGGTGCCATGAGCCACCTTGTTAACCTTATAAAGGTCTGTACGCTGATCGCCACCAATCAGCAGTACGCTGAACAGGTTGTTAATGTCACGGATATTGTAAACGTTCAGGGGATCGATAATCTTTACACCATCCACAATCATATTATAGGTATAAAGCTCGGGCTTCAGGGGCTCGGTAGTAAAGCTCCAAACACCCTTCTCGTTCTTAACCAAATCAACTACGTTAGGGGCGTCGTAAGTGTTACCGCCAAACTCCACCTTCTTTGGGGGCAGGAAGTCGCCGGTAATCTGTACCTTCTGTGCCTCAGGGGCAATGAGGTTGAATGTTACACTGTTGTCGGCATGTACATCGGGTGAGGCCACCTGTGGGCCCTGACCCCAGCTCAGATTCTGCTGAGCTTGGGCTGCCATGCCCATCAGGCAGAGGGCAGCCATAAGCATTAGTTTCTTCATTATTATTATTTTTTTAGCAACGGACTACAAGACATAAGGACTTTTTTCCTATAAATCCTGTTGTCCGCTGCAAATATACGAAATTTTTCTTACTTTACTAACGAAATGAACATAAAATTGAAAGCACCGCTACCGGTAGTACCTGCAGCATCGATGGTTTCGAGACCTGTACCCTTGAACGAGTAGAGGGTTTCGCCCTCGGCGCTCTTGGCGGTGGTTATCTCAACGCTACCACCGGTCAGATACTGCATTGTGCCGCCATTATCCAGATAGCTGGTGCCGCCTGCCATTCCGTAATCGGGTATTGAGTAGCCAGCGCTTATCTGCATGGCATCATGCGCATCGCCAACGATGGTATAGGTGCCAGCCAGGTCGGCTGCCTGCTTGCTGTTGCCATTGATGGCATCGAACAGGGCTACCTGCTGACCGTTAGGATCTTTGACGGTAATGGTATATTTGGTAACGTCGGGATAAACGGTGTTCTGGAAGGTGGTCCAGTCCATGATGGCAACCTCGCTCGTTGCGATGGTCATGGTATAGCCGCTGGGCTCAGGATCATCCTCGCCAACGATGAAGGTCAGCTCACCCTTGAAGTAAGGCTTGTACTGCTTGCCGTCGCTGGTCTTCACCAGTCCGCTGATAAAGTAGCAACCGTTCACGGCGCTCACGTCGATGCTACCCTCGCTGATGGTTGCGCCATTGATGCTACCAGCGTAGGTGCCACCTGTAGTGAGGGTGGCTACAGGCTGATAGGTACCCTCGTTAAGAATCCACTCCTTGCTGCCAAAGCTGAGGCTGAGGCTGTTGCCTGCAGCATCGGTAAACTGTGTGTTCAGCGCCTTAATGCCCTTACCCAACTTGGTGGTAGGCTGTACGCTGCCGTTATTGAAGGTGCAGAAGGTGATGTTGCTGAATTCACCGTTCAAGTCTTCGATTGATTTATTGTCGCAAACCGTAAAGCCAATCACAGCCAACAACATGATGATATATCTAAACTTTTTCATAATTATCAATTTTTACATTTTCTCATTCTTACATTTTTACATTGTAGAATTACCATCCCGTGTTCTGAGTCATATTGGGGTTGAGTTCGATTTCCTTCAGAGGGATTGGCAGTAGGTTGTGCTTCTCCTGGAAACCATACTTATCGTTCTTGAAGAGCCACTGTACACCCTCGGTACCGAAGGCTGGTATCTCCTTACCCTGCTGACCCAGTGCCGAAGCTGCATCGCCCCAGCGAACCAGGTCCTGGAAACGTACGCTCTCGTTGCAGAGCTCCAGGCGCTTCTCGGTCTTGATGTCGTTCAGCGTTACGCTGGTCAGCGGTGTCTCCTTGGCACGTACACGAATCTGATTGATGTAGTCGAGTGCCTTACTGCTGTTGCCTGCCTGCAGCTGAGCCTCGGCGGCCAACAGCAGCACCTCGGCGTAGCGCATAATCTTCAGATTGGTGAACTGAACGCCCTGGAAGAATGACTGATCGACAACACAGTCCTCCTTCAGCGACTGGTTCTTCCACATAAAGTAACCCTCGCAGCCATATACCAAGGCGCCCGTCTGGATGCTAACGCCAAAGTTCTTCAGCTGCTCGTAGGTCATCATGGTCTTGTTCAGACGGTAGCCGTTGGCACCTTCCCAAGCCACGAACGCATCGTAGAGCGACTTGCGTGGGTTCATGAATCCGTAGGTACCCTGGGCAATCACGTTAGCAGCCTGTCCGCTGTAGTTCATCTTGTCGGTACGCCAGCCCTGCATCAACAGGTACATATCAAACTGGTTCCACATCTGCTCGGTATCGTTACGCTTCTGCAGTTCGAATACCGACTCGCAGTTGTTGTTGGCTGCAGCATGGAACTGCGCATCGTACTCACCCTGATAGAGTGCATATTTGCCCGAGTTGATCACATTGTCGAGCATGGCGGCAGCCTCGCTGTTCTTACCTTCGAAGAGATAAGCCTTGCCTAAGAAAGCCTGAGCCGTCTCCTTGGTGATGCGGATGCCTCCCTCGGCATCGTTCACGTCGCTCTTCGAGGGAAGGGTTCCACTGTTGATGGCCTCGTTCAGGTCGTTCTCGATGAGTGCCCACATCTCGGCAGGATCGCTGTTGCCTAAGCGATACTCACCTGGTTCCAACAGGTGGTCCACAACAGGAGCTGTGCCAAACAGGGTTACCAGTTCGAACGAAGCCCATGCACGGAACACCTTAGCCTCGTTGATGGCGCGTTTCATAATAGAGGTTTCTCCCTGTGTCTTGTCGATAATCAGGTTGGCTTTATAGATGACGCCATAGAGACCCGAGTAGAGGCTCTGGATCATGCCATGATCGGTGCCGAAGGTGTATTCGTTGAGTTTCTCCATTTCGGCGTTGTCGCCACGCGAACCGCCACCTGTCCAGACATCGTCAGACAGACAGTTCTTGGTCATAAACCAATTGTAATGTAGGCTACGCATCTGCAGATAGAGCGAAGAGGTGGCCTGCATGGTGTTCTCGTCGTTGGTGTAGAAGTCTTCCATGCTTCCCAGGTTGCCGTGCTTGGCAATGTCGAGCTCGCTGTCGCAGCTCACTACGAGGAAAGAGGAAAGAGGAAGGAGGAAGGAGAATACTCCTGCTACAACCATTTTATATATATTCTTTTTCATAATGATTTCAATTTTTCAATTCTTTAATTCTTTAACTCTCTTAGAACTCAATGTTCAGTCCCAGTACCACTTTCTTCGAGGTGGGGTAGCCACCCTTGTCGATACCCATACCCGAGGTAGAGTTGGTAGCAGCCTCTGGATCGAAGCCTGGATACTTAGAGAAGGTGAAGAAGTCGTCGAGCGAAGCGTAGATACGGGCATGGCTCAAAGCTACTTTGTTGATGAGGTTCTTAGGCAGGGTGTAACCCAGCTGAATCTGCTTGATCTTGAAGAAACTGCCGTCGTAAACCAGCGCACTTGATGTGGCATACTTATCCATGTCGTTAGCGCCAGCACGGGGGACGGTGCCGTTAGGATTATCTACCGTCCAACGGTTGTCGTAGAACACTTCCTTCAAACGGTTCGAAGCAGCGTAGTCGGGACGGTTGATACAGTTGAAAATCTTGTTGCCGTGCGAACCGGTTCCGAATACGGTCAGGTCGATGCCCTTATAGGCCGCTGTGAGGGTGAGACCATAGGTGAAGTCGGGGATGGCATCGCCGATGTAGGTCAGGTCGCCATCCGATACTTTTCCGTCGCCATCCAGATCCTCGAACAATGGGTTACCTGTTTCCTTGTCGATGCCGGCAAACTTGTAGCCGCGGAAGTAGTAAACGGGATAGCCCTTCTCGAAATAGGTGATGGTGTAAGTGTGGAAGTTGCTACCGCTCAGGCGGGTGATAGAAGGATCGATATAGGTCACCTTATTGCTCAGGGTGGAGAGGTTGGCACGGATGCTGTAGTTGAAGTCGCCGATATGGTCGCGCCAGCCCAGCTCAAACTCAAAGCCCTTGTTTTCTACGTTACCAGCATTCATAGGCGAGGTGCTGCCACCGATGATAAGCGATGGTGTGGTACCCCATACCAGCAGGTCCTTAGTCTTCTTGATAAAGTAGTCGATGCCGAAGGTCATGCGACCGCCCATCAGGATACCGTCGAAACCAAAATTCAACTGCTCTGAAGTCTCCCACTTCAGGTCGTCGTTACCCATGGTTGATGGGGCTGCGGCCTGGGTGTAGTTGATACCTGAAGAGAATGGATAGAGTCCGCCCAGTGCCATATCGGTGCTGTAGCTGTAGCCACCCAATGCCGAGAGACTACCGTTCTGACCCCAGCTGGCACGGAACTTCAAGCTATCGAAAGCTTTTTTCAGTGGTGCAAAGAACTTCTCCTCGCTGATGGTCCAACCTACTGATACGGCAGGGAAGTAACCCCAACGGGTTTTCTTTGAGAGCTTCGACAAGTCGGCAGCATCTGCACGCAGCGAAGCCTGCAGCAGATAACGACCCATGAAATCGTAAGACAGGCGACCGAAGTAGGAGTATTTGGTACTCTCGTTGGTTTCGCCGCTCACACCCTTGGTGGCTGATGCGTTGGCATAGTTCAGATAGTAGAACAATGGGTCGTTCTTCTTCAAGGCATCTTCGCCATTGGCTGTCAGCGAACCGTTCACATTGTCGCTTGATGACTTCTGGAACGACATACCTACCATGGCTGTAACGGTATGACCACCAAACTGTTTCATATAGTTGGCAAAGTTCTCCCACTGATAGTAGATAGAGGTAGAAGAGCCTGCGCTGAAGTCGAGGTAGTCGCGACTCTGTACGCCGTTACCATAGAATGGCAGACTGGTGCTGCTGCTACGTGTACCAGCCAGGCGATAACCGAAACGAGAGGTAACAGTGAGGCCTTTTAATGGTGTGAAATCGCCATAGATAGAACCGTTGATATTGAATCCCTGGTTCTTCGACAGACCGTTGTCGCGCATAATCATGGGATGATACTGCTCGCCGGCATAGAACTTAGATACGGCATAGTAGTTGCCATTCTCGTCCTGCAACAGCTGCTTGCCGTTGGCCTGGGCATTTACCATCTGGTAAGGCAGGTTCTCGGCGGTGTAGGTGTCGGGAGTCAGTGGGTCGAGCATCAGGATAGATGTCAGTAGCGAGCCGTACTCGCTGTTGGTAGATACCGAGCGTACGTCGTATTTCTCAATCTGGTTGGTAGTACCTACCTTCAACCAGTCTTTTATCTTATATTCGGCGTTGATGGTGGCTGTGAGTCGTTTGTACACATCAGCGTCGCCTTTA
This sequence comes from Xylanibacter ruminicola 23, assembly GCF_000025925.1. NCBI lineage: Bacteria > Pseudomonadati > Bacteroidota > Bacteroidia > Bacteroidales > Prevotellaceae > Xylanibacter > Xylanibacter ruminicola. Next base: position 3,287,788 of record NC_014033.1, read on the forward strand.
ACGATACCATTATTATTAAGGTACGCGAGCGAGAGGAAATAGTTGCCACGGTCGTTACCACCGGTAAACGAGAGGGCGTGCTTCTGCATGTGACCATGATTGAAAGCCACATCAGTCCAAGCTGTGTTGGTCACACCGTCCCAGTTCTTCAGCATATAGTCCTTCGTAAAAATGTTTCCCTCGTCCATATACTGGATATACTGCTCGGCGTTCAGCATCTTGGGGATGCGGGCCAGACTTTCGTCGGTAAACATAAAGTCGTAGGTAATCTTACCCTGTCCAGGCTTACCTTTCTTAGTGGTGATAAGAACAACTCCGTTACCGGCCTCGGCTCCGTAGATAGCGGCCGAGGCTGCATCCTTCAGGATTTCCATCGAGGCGATGGTGCTGGGGTCGATACCACTGATATCACTCAGGCGCACACCATCAACAACGAACAGGGGCTCTGAGCTTGAATTAGAGGAATAACCGCGTACGCGAATGGTTGGTGATGAACCAGGAGCAGCGCTCGACTGGATAATCTGTACACCCGAGGTCTTACCCTGCAGGGCTTGTTGAGCGTTGGCGATGGTGCGGTTTTCCATATCCTCGGGCTTTACCTGAGAGATGGCACCTGTTACACTACTCTTCTTCTGTACACCATAACCAACAACAACGACTTCGTCGAGTACCTTGTTGTCGGGTTTCAGGTTGATAGTCATGCCGTTCTTAGCGGCACCTTCAAAGGTTTGATAGCCGATGTAGGTCACCGTGAGGGTATGACCTGCTTGAATGTTTACCACGAAGTTACCATCAAAATCGGTGATGGTGGCATTCTTGGGATTACTTTTTTCGGCTACGGTTGCTCCGATAACGGGTTCGCCGTTCTCGTCGATTACATGGCCCTTCAGTCCTTGGGCGAAAGATGTTACTGACATCATCAGTGCCATCAACATCAACATAATACTACTCTTCTTCATTGAGCTTTAATTGTTTTGAGTTAATTGTTAGGAATATAATTTGGTTATGAAAATCTCGGCTGCAAAGGTAACGCGAATTATTAAATAGTGTTTTTTTATTCTGTTTTTCGTTTTTCGCGCTTGTTCAAATCTATATAGGTGTTGTTCGATTTGTTTAAAACTTGTCGATTTTGTTCATATTTCCGTATTTTTCTTTTGCATTATTAAATATGTTTTGTACTTTTGCAACAACAAACTAATCTTATGATAAGATGATAAAGAAATTAACCGTTTTGATGTTTGCCGCTTTGTTATCGTTCAGCGGCGCAAGTGCAATTACTTCGTGCAGTAATGATGATGTAGAAGCTACTGTACAAAAATCGTATTTTGAGTCCTGGAACAAGTGTGAGGCACTGACAGCCTTGCAGGAGTATGTTGAGGATGTGACTAACCCGAAATCGCCGAACTATATCAGCGAGGAAGACCGTATTGCCACCTTTGATATGGACGGCACCTTTGTGGGGGAGCTTTATCCTACTTATTTTGAGTATAATCTGCTGGAGTACCGTGTGCTCGACGATGCTGACTACCGCGACAAAGCTCCCGAGGATGTGCGTACAGCAGCCCAGAACATCCGAGACTTTGTGCGTAACGGCACGGCGTTGCCCGACCATTTCGATATGATTCATGCCAAAGCCGCTGCCAAAGCTTATGCTGGTATGACGCTGGCCGAGTTTGATGCCTACGTAAAAGCCTATGCTGCTAAGACTGCTAACGGTTTTACAGGTATGACCTATGGTCAGAGCTTCTATCGTCCCATGCTCGAGGTGTTCGAGTATCTGAGGGAGCATGGCTTTACCTATTATGTGGTATCGGGTTCCGATCGTTTTATCTGTCGTGCATTGGTAGAGTCAATCGGTATTGCACCAAACAGGGTGATAGGTATGGATGTAAGACTGGTGTCTAGCAGTCAGGGCGACGTGGCAGGTGTGAACTATACCATGGGCAAAGAAGAGAACTTGGTGCGTACCGATGAGTTGATTATCAAGAATCTGAAGACCAATAAGGTGCTGCAGATATCACAGGAGATTGGTAAGGTGCCCGTACTGTCGTTTGGTAATAGCGGTGGTGACAGCGCCATGCATAACTACTGCTTGAGCAATAGCAAACACCGTGCTGCCGCCTTTATGCTGGTGGCTGATGATGAGGCTCGCGACCATGCTAACCGCGAAAAGGCACTATCGCTGGCACAGAAGTGGCGCGATAGCGGCTACCATGTAATTTCTATGCGCGACGACTTTAAAACCATCTACGGACCAGAGGTAGTGAAGGTGCCTTTCACCTTCGAATAAGCCCTACGCGGGTTGTCCGATTTGTTTAAAAGTTGTCGTGTATGTTCAAATAATGGTGATAATTGCTGAATTATCTGGAGTTTTTGTTATCTTTGCAAGCAAATAACTACAAAAAGATGACTAATAGAAAACCTGTTTTCGCAATTATAGTTTGTGCAATGCTTGCTCTGTTGATGCTGGGCTGCCAGCGTCAAGGGACTATTGGTACTACACTCGATAAGGATGAGGAGCATGATCTGGTGGTGGCCAATGAACTGTCGAACAGTCGTGTACAGTGTATCGCCGAAGATGCCGATGGCTACTTGTGGATTGGCACCTTCCGTGGCTTGAACCGTTACGATGGTCACGAATATCACCAGTATTTCTGTACATTCGATTCGTTGGGACTGCCTGATAACCAGATACAGAGTCTGCTTTGCGATCAGCAAGGTAGGCTTTGGGTGGCTACCGTAAATGGTGTGTGCCGTTATACCCGACAGGACAATTTTGAATCGATACCGATGCAAACGGGCAACCGGAATGCCCGTAAACTATTGATGGACAGTAAGGGCCGCATATTTGTGTATAATGGTATGGACCTGCTGATGTACGACGAGCAGCATCATATCTTCCTGTCGAAGTTTAACAGAACGGCCACCAATCAGTCGTGGGGCGACTGTTTTATCGATGGCGCCGATAATATCCTGATGGTGAGCGCCGACAATCTGCTGGTCATCAATGGCGAGACGTTTAAACAGAAAGCCGAGGTGAAGGCCGGTCAGCAGTTGGGCTTCTATTTCTTCGAACTGCTGCCCAACGGTTTGCTGTTGTGTTCGGGTAATGGCACGTTGCTGCTCTACGATACCAAGTCGCAGCAGATAATTCCGCTCAGTACCGAGATGCATGAGAGGCTAACAGCTCACAATAGTGTGCTGCAGGCTGCCTGTTTGCTGGATAACAATACCATCCTGCTCAGCACATCACGTAACGGACTCTTTGAATTGAATCTGCTCACTCATACGCTGAAAGGTCAGGCCGACGCTAACTTCACCTTGCCGGTGCCCGATGCCTATGTCACTAAGATTTTCCAGGACTCCAGAAAGAACATCTGGTTGGGCACCTATGATAAGGGCCTTTTTGCCGACTACTATTATAAAGAAAAGTTCGGCGGTAGCGATAACTACTTGAATAGGGTGATTGAGAATTCGTCGGTATTGGCTGTGGCTATCGATAAACAGGCCAATCTGTGGATATCTACGCTGCTGAAGGGGGTGTTTGTGTATCATTCCACCACCCAGAAAGCCGAGCATATCGAGATTGCTGGTCTGCCGGCAGGCGAGAAGAAGAATGCGATCACCAATATCTTCTGCGATAGCGACGGACAGCTTTGGCTTTCTACCACCAGTGGGGTGATGAAGTGCCAGTATGATGGCGCGAAACTGAATATTCTGAGTCAGTGGCAGCTGCCGCCAACGATGTGTTTCGAACAAACCGAGGATGGCACTGTCTGGGCAGCTACAAGCACCACCTATATCTTCGCCTTCAGACCAGGTAGCTCAGAGCCGGAGGCCAAGCAAGCATTTAATGTTGACTTTACGTTTATCCCATCGCTGCTGAAATTAAAGGATGGCTCGATGCTGATATCTGCTTTCTACCAGCCCATCACGAAGATGAACCCTCAAACGGGGAAGCTGAGTGCGTTGGATATCCCCAGCTTGCAGCGTTGCATCCGTCGCAGTGTGTATATCCCTACCGATATGCTTCAGGATGCGAAAGGGAATATCTGGATTGGTACTGTGAGCAATGGGCTGCTGTGCTATTATCCGCAAACCAACGAGGTGCGTCGTATTGCCGGCCTGTCATGTTCGGATGTAGGTAGCATTGAGGAAGACCGACAGGGTAATCTGTGGATTAGTACCATGAAAGGCTTGAACCGTCTCGACCCCAAGACAGGCACGATGACTGCACTTTATAAGGCCGACGGATTGGCTGGCGATGAGTTTGCCGATCGTGCCTCGTGTCAGTTGCCTAATGGCTGTCTGGTGTTCGGCGGTACCGATGGTATCACCATGTTTAATCCTGCAGATATTGATACACTCAGGAATATCCCCCTGAAGTTCTGTCATCTGAAGATTCATAACCAGATGATACGTCCCACAGAGGGCGCTCCCATCGAGTCGATGCTCGATAATTGTCAGGAGGTGCGCCTGAAGCACAGTGAGAATAGTTTCAGCATCTCCTATACCGCCCTCGACTTTGGCGAATACGAGCGTGTACATTATTATTATAAGCTGGATGGATTTGATAACGATTGGATTGATGCCGGTAGCAGGCACGCCGCGGGCTATGCCAATCTGCCTTCGGGCCACTATACCTTCCGTGTGCGTATCACCGATAGTACCAGCGACGAGGCCAGCAGCGACGAACGCCGGATTAGTGTCGTGGTGGAGCCGGCACCGATGTTGTCATGGTGGGCTTGGCTGATCTATCTGGCACTGGGGGCGCTGTTGGCTTGGTATCTCTACCGCAATGCCAAGCGTGTGGTGGCTGCCCGTCGTGCTGCCCGAAAGGCTGAGATGGAGAAGGAGCAGGAGTTGCGTACCAACCAGATGAACATGAGCTTCTTTGCGAATATCGCCCACGAATTCCGCACACCGTTAACGATGATTGCTGGTCCGGTGGGACAGTTGGCTAAGAGTGACCGTGTGGGCGACGAGGAGCGCAGTCTGCTGAGCATTGCCCAGCGCAGCATCCAGCGCATGTTCAAACTGGTCAACCAGCTGATGGATTTTAATAAATTGGAAAACGATACCCTGCGACTGAGTGTGGAACAGCTTGATGTGGTGGAGCTGATGAACAATATCTGCGACACTTTTGAGTTTAATGCGAAGGAAAAGGGACTGACGTTGAGTCGCTTTGGTATGGAAGACCAGCTGATGGCCTGGACCGATGGCGATAAACTGGAAAAGATAGTGAGCAATCTGCTGTCGAATGCGTTGAAGTTTACCCCACGTGGCGGTAGGATAGATGTACACCTGGATGTGGTGGATGATCAGGTGAAGGTGACCATCGCCGATACTGGTAAGGGCATCCCCGAGGAGCATAAAGAGAATATCTTTAAGCGCTTCTACCAGTTGGATAACCAAACCAAGGCTGTTGTAAACTATGGTACGGGCATCGGTCTTTATTATGCCCGTCGATTAGCCGAGCTGCATCATGGAACCTTGACAGCAGGCAACCGTACTGACGGAGAGGGAGCTGTGTTTACCTTGGTTTATCCCATGAATAAAGAGGCATATACCGATGCAGAGCGCAGCCCACTCGAAGGCGACGGCGTTGCCGACTACCGCATCGTGGATTCTCCTGCTTCGGTAGGCTCTCATCTCACACCTCTCACTTCTCACCTCTCAAATGACGACGACAGTCGTCCGACAATCCTTGTTGTTGACGATGATACCGAAATCATCAACTATATGCGAATGCTGTTCTCGCATGATTATCGACTGATTACCTGCCTAGATGCTGACACGGCACTCGAAGAGATGCGTGCCGCAGAACCGAATATCGTTCTGAGCGATGTGGCTATGCCTGGTAAGGATGGCTATCAGCTCTGTCAGGAAATCAAGCAGGATATCCAGCTGAGTCATATCCCTGTTATTCTGGTAACAGCCAAGGTAACAGCCGAAAATCAGGTTGAGGGCTTGAATGTAGGTGCCGATGCCTATGTTACCAAACCTTTCGAGCCCGCTGTACTCTCGGCACTCATCCAGTCGCAGCTGAAGAACCGCGACCGTGTACGTAAGTTGCTCACCAATGCCACTACTACCGAGGATGAAAGCGTGGATAATGCCCTCTCGGAGCAGGATAAGCACTTTATGGAGGAGCTCTACAAGCTGATGGAGGAAGAGTTGTCGAATTCAGAACTCGATGTAACCCGTATTACCAAGATGCTCTATATCTCGCGTACCAAACTCTATTATAAGATAAAGGGTTTGACAGGCGAAACGCCCAGCAGTTTCTTCCGTACCTACAAGTTGAACCGCGCTGCCGAACTGTTAAAGGGTGGTAAGCATACGGTAGCCGAGATTGCGGATATGACGGGCTTCAGTACCCAGAGTCACTTCTCGGTGGTATTCAAGAAACAGTTTGGCGTTACCCCTACCGAGTACAAGGGGTAGGGGTTGTGCAATCGTTTGCCACAGCTATGTTATGGGATTTCTTTTCTGATGCGAACAACGTATCAGAAAAATCCCTATCTTTGCAGCATGAGAATAAACTAAGAACAAAAATGAAACGGATTTTATTAGTAACCGCCATTCTGATGGCAAACGTTTTAACGATGAGTGCAGCAAAAAAACAGGTGATTGATCGTATTGAACCCACCGACTGGTATGTTGGCTTGAAGAATCCTCAGGTACAGCTGATGGTGTACGGAAAAGGTATCCGCGATGTGGCCAGTGTCACAACCGATTATCCAGGGGTGGTCATCGACAGTCTGGTGCGCCTTGATTCGCCCAACTACCTGTTGGTGTATATGAATCTGCGTGATGCACAGCCTGGCACAATGACGTTGAACTTTGGCAAGACCAAGGTACAGTATCAGCTCAAACAGCGCGAGATGAGTGGCGATAAGCGTATGGGCTTTACCAATGCCGATGTGCTCTATATGCTGATGCCCGACCGTTTCGCACAGGGTGCCAATCATCCTACAAAGATAAAGGGCATGCGTAACTATGTAGAGGATCGCACCAAGCCCAGTCTGCGTCATGGTGGCGACCTGAATGGTATCCGCGAGCACCTCGACTACTTTAAGGAGCTGGGCGTAACCGCGCTTTGGTTTACCCCTGTGCTCGAGAATGATTCGCCCGATACCAAGAATGATTTCGCAACCTATCACGGCTATGCCACCACCAATTATTATAAGGTGGACCCCCGCTTTGGTTCGAACGAGGATTATAAGCGCCTTTGTGATGAGGCTCACCAGAAAGGCTTGAAGATTGTGATGGATATGATTTTTAACCACAGCGGTTTTGAGCATCCCTGGACCAAGGATATGCCAACCAAGGACTGGTTGAACACCCCCGAATGGCTGAACGAGCAGCAGAGCGGTCGCGACCCGATGACTGGTTTTACCGCTAATGCCGATGGTTCAGAGCCTGCCAAGAGCGCTTATCTGCAAACATCGTATAAGCTTACCCCAGTGGTTGATCCTTATGCCTCAGAAGTTGATTTGAAAGAAACCGTAGAAGGTTGGTTTGTGCCCTCTATGCCCGATCTCAACCAGCATAACCCTCATCTGATGCGTTATCTCATCCAGAACTCTATCTGGTGGATTGAGACCGTGGGTATCGATGGCATCCGCATGGATACCTATCCTTATGCCTATGCCGATGCAATGGCTCAATGGATGAAGGAACTCGACGACGAATATCCTAACTTTAATACCGTAGGCGAAACATGGGTCACCGAGCCTGCTTACACCGCTGCCTGGCAGAAGGATTCCAAACTCTCAGAGAAGAATAGCTATCTGAAGACAGTCATGGACTTCTCGTTCTTCGACAAGTTGACTCAGGCCAGATTCGAGGAAACAGATGGTTGGTGGAAGGGATTTAACCGTATCTATAACTCGTTTGTTTACGATTATCTCTATCCCAACCCATCGAGTGTGATGGCTTTTATCGAAAACCATGATACCGACCGCTACTTGGGTAATGGCAAAGATACCCTCGCCCTGAAGCAGGCGCTGGCATTGTTGCTCACCGTGAATCGTATTCCCCAACTGTATTATGGTACCGAAGTGCTGATGAACGGCACAAAGGAAAAAACGGATGGTAATGTGCGCAAGGACTTCCCCGGAGGCTTCCCCGGCGATACACATAACTGCTTTACTAAGGAAGGTCGTACGCAGAGCGAACAGGCTATGTTTACCTGGCTTTCTCGCTTGCTGCACTGGCGTCAGGGTAACGATGTGATTATTAAGGGTAAGCAGATTCAGTTTACACCGTTTAATGGCATCTACGTGATTGCCCGTCAGTATCAGGGTAAAACAGCGCTCACCATCCTGAATGGTACATCGAAACCAGCAACACTTGAAGTTGAGCGTTATGCCGAGGTTATTGGAAAGACATCAAAGGCTAAGGATATCCTGACTAATCGTTACTATGATTTGTCGAAGAATTTCGACCTGAAGCCACGTCAGTCGCTCATTCTTGAATTTTAAATAAATAAAACAGAAAGGATTCCCTCCCGCCATGCAGGAGGGAATCCTTTTTGTTTAGCGCTTTTTGAAATTCCACTTACAGTTGTCTGTATTGAAATCGTATTTAGCGAGTGTAGGTGTTGAGTCGCCTGCTGAGTAGAGGCAGAACTCCTTGTTCACGCCCTCCTGACCAGGAATGGCCTTAGGCATGATGCGGTAAGTACCGTCTGTCAGCTGCTCAATACGCCAGAGCTGTTCGTCGGCACCGGTATAGGCAGGAACGGTTGTTACCTCCTTGTTGGCTGTAGCAGCGAGTGCACGGTCGGTACCTTCGATGGTGATCTTGAAGTAAGGATTGCTCAGATAACCACCTGCAGAGTCAACTGGAGTAATGGTCCAGCGCTGGTGAGGACGGTTCATATAGTCGCAGATGCGAGCAGGAATATCACCCTTAGGCCATGTGTCGATTACCTCAGCGAGGGTCTGGTTAGCGATAGGCTTCACAGGCTGCTCCATCTGGTTGCGGTTGAACCAGCCCTGGCGCTCCTGCTTCATGCGAATAAAGTCAACGGTGAGCTCCAAAGCATAACCACGGCGCTCCGACTCAATCCAGAAGTTGCCACCCTTGAAGTTATCACCGGCAACAGGCCAACCGTTCTTCCATACGATAGGACGTACGGCTAATACCGAACGGCCGCTCTGCTCAAAGTCGGCCTCCCAGTGGAACGACATCACCTCAACACCTTCATCGACGATGAAACGTCCGAAGTGACCAGCACCGCAGGCACGGTCTTCGGCTGCTATCACCATCTTTCCTCCGCCATGATACATGTCACGACCTACATTGTCGAGATAAGGACCTTCTACGTTGCAAGAACGGCCCACTACAATATTATAGGTAGAGTTCACACCGTCGCAGCAAGTGCCGTGGGTTCCCAACAGATAGTACCAGCCATCGCGGTACATCAAGTCTGAAGCTTCGCAGTCGATAGCAATATCCTTCTCTTTGTTACCCTTCTTGCGGAAACCGGTCTTGGGGTCGAGCTCAATCAGTCGGATGGTGCCGAAATAGGTACCGTAGCTTACCCACAGGCGTCCTGTCGTGGGGTCTAACAGCAAACCGGGGTCGATGGCATCCTGATCTTCCATGCCGTCAGAGGCGCAAACCTCTACAGCCTCACTCCATTTGAAGTCGGGCGACTTGGGGTCGAGGGTTTTGTTCCACATGGTGAGGATACGACCAGCGTGTCCGCCACCTAAGCCACCACCTGTTGCACCGTAGATGCAGAGGTAACGATCGCCAATCTTCAGTACGTCGGGGGCTGCGCCGCCACCAGGACGGTCGGCGCCGCTATGCCAGCTCCAGCCATCGTCGGTAATGATACCGCCGCCACCAGTGCCAAAGGTGTAGTATTTGCCATCGCACTCAGCGAGTGTCGAGGGGTCGTGAATATAAGGTGCGCCAATTTGCGCATTAGCGGCTGCTGTTACAGCAAGTGCCGCCAGAAGTGTATGTAGTCTTTTCATTTTATTGTGCTTTGATTGTATAGTTAGTTACAGGATTACCTTTCTCGTCGAGGAAACGAACACAGAAGTCGCTCATGCCAGGACCGTTAATAACGGCACCACGCAGGATGTTACGTCCCTTCTTCAGGGTGAGGCGAGCCGACATGGCGTCGTCCTTAACCATGCGGCGGTCGCCAGAGAGCAGCAGAGCCTCCTCGCCATTGAGCCACCACATTGAGGCTGAGTTAGAACCTACGGCCAGGCGTACGTTTTCGATGTCCTCGTCGCAGTCAATGATAGTTACAGCCCAGAAGAGTACGCCGTAAACCTGCTGTCCCCATTTCTCAGCAAAACGGAACAGTTTTACGTTCATGTTCTCGCTGTCGAGAGCATGCCATGTCAGTGTCTGCTTAACGGTTGTTACCTTTGGCTCGGCAGGTGCCTGCTGACCAAAGCCGCGACCGAAGCCGGGAGCTACTTCTACCTTCTTATATTCGGCCTTCACTTTCTGTCCATCCTTTGGAACGATGGTCTGCTGGCCCTTGAAGTACGTTGTGTTAAAGTGCTCGCGCAGATAAGAGTCGGTGAATACGGTATTGCCACTATTGGGCTTGTCGATAGGCTCCAGGAGGAACCAGCGACGAATGAATCCCTCGTTATCGGGCTTAGCGCTAGGCGTGGTCACTGCCGAGAAGTACTTAGGACGGTTCTTGAACTGAATCCAGTCAACACTCACACCAGCATCGCCTTCACAGGTGATTACCAGGTCGGTAACACCCTTTGGCATGTACTCTAATGGGGCTGTGAGTGTGAGCCACTGGTTACTGAAGTCGCGACGGAACATAGCTGGTGCGCCAGCAGGACTCTCGGGCTTCACGGTCATGTCGATCTTAGCGATAATCTTGCCGTTGGATGACTTTTCACGTACGTAGAGTGTGGTATTGCCGGCTGCCTTGGCATTTACAATCAGGTATCCCTCGGTCAGACAGTCGAAGTTTACGTCGTTATACTTAATCCAGCTGCCCTTTACGGGGAGTGTGGCCTGGTAACTACGGAATGTATTAACAGTGTCGATCAGCGATGTGGTTACATCATTGCTGGCCTCGCTGTAGCGGTCGATTTCAATCTTCTCTGTTGCCTCGTTGATACCTGCACCACGCATGGTTGGCTTCACCTCCTGGATAGTGCCGTCGGGGTTGAAGTACAGCTTCTCGATACATACCGAACGGCGCTTGTCGTCGCGGGGCGAGAAGTCGTTGTGGTGATAGAACAGATACCACTGACCCTTGTAGTTGATAATGCTGTGATGGTTGGTCCAGCAGCCGTTGGCATGCTCGGCCATAATCAAGCCTTTGTACTCGTAGGGGCCCATGGGGTTCTTACTCATGGCATAACCGAGAACCTCGGTATTCTCTCTTACATAAGGATAGGTGAGATAATAGTTACCATTATATTCGAAAGCGAATGGACCTTCGGCCTGACGACTTGGCAGTCCCTTCAGGCAGTTCACACCTTTCATTTCAAATTCACGCTCGCCAAATTTTACTTTCTCTGTTGGTGTGTCGTCGGCCAGCTCCTTCATGTTGGGCTTAAGCTTGGCGCAGCGTCCTGCACCCCAGAAAATGTAAGCATTACCATCCGAAGCCTGGAGCACGCAGGGGTCGATACCGCTGATGCCTTTGATGGGCTCTGGCTCTGGAATGAATGGACCCTCAGGATTGTCGGCAACAGCTACGCCGATACCAAATCCAAATCCCTTTCCCTCAGCGGGGGCAGATGGGAAGTAGAAATAGTACTTGCCGTTGCGATAAACACAGTCGGGCGCCCACATCGAGTACGAGTTAGGACGTACCCAGGGCACTTTGTTCTGGGTTACAATCACACCATGATCTGTCCAATCGGTCAGATTCTCTGATGAGAATACGTGGTAGTCTTCCATGCAGAACCAGTCCTGTCGCTGACCAGCGGGTGGCATGATGTCGTGCGATGGATAGAGATACACTTTGTTGTTGAATACGCGAGCCGTCGGGTCTGCCGAGAATTGGTCGCGGATTACCGGATTCTGTGCTAATGATACCAGAGGCACAGACATCAGTAAAGAAATACAAATTTTCTTCATTGGCAATGGTTTGTTATTTATTATAGATAATGTATAGTAATACGTTTAATCGTTAGATTTCAGTTATTTGAGTCTTTTCTTAGGGAAACGTTTAATCCCTTATTACCTTTTTATATATAAATGTTACAAATGCAAAACTGATTGTAACATTCCTCTTCGCAAAGATGCCGCGTTATCACAACGCAGCATCTTACAAATAAAACCAAAACAAGTCTTTTTTAGTATTAATCTGTATAGTCGTATGGTCAGATTCTTATAATTGGTAAGAGAAGCTTCTGGATAGTGGTAAAAGGTTTATGGCTGACTATCACTGATGCCACTTTTGTTGTAACACGTTGCAAATATACGATAAAAATACACTTTCTAACTTTATTTCTTGTAACAAATTCTTTTTGTTTTATATCATTCTTGTTAATTTGTTTTAATATGTGGGTAAATGTTGCTTTTAGCACAAAAAAAAGTGCCGCATCTCGCGACGCAGCACCTTCGAAATACCAAAACAATGTGTCTAATACTAACTACTATAATTCATTTGTTAAACATCCGATTTGATTTAGTTGTTAGCCCAACCACGTACCTGATGCATCTGATCGTTGATTTCGATAACGGTCTGTGGAATTGGCCAGTACTCATTCTTACCAGCTACGAACTGGAGTTTGATACCAGCGTCGGCGAATGGATGATGGATCTTGTAATAGAGCTTGTGAGGCTTGGTCTTTGGAGCAGAACCATCTGAAGGATTCCAGTACTCATCCCACTGCAGAGGAATGTTGTCGAGAACCTTGTCGTAGCACTGCTTAGCAATACCCCAACGTACGATGTCGAACCAACGGCAACCCTCGAACCAGAGCTCATACTGCTTCTCGTCCTGAATGGTCTGCAGGTCAACTGATGAAGAGATGGTCTTAGAACCGGCGCGCTGCTGGATCTTGTTCACATACTTCAGAGCCTCTGAGCTGTTGCCAGATGCCAAGCAAGCCTCGGCATAGAGCAGGTAAGCCTCGCCCAGACGTGCCAGGCACAGGTTGGTGTTGTTACAGTTGTCACCTACAGAGAGGTCAACATCCTTAGGATGACACATCATCTTCACCTCCATGACATCACTGCGAGAGAAAGAACCGGCACTCTTGGTGATACCGCGATTCTCGTCAAATTCCTTCTCGGCACGAGTTGAGAGTTTTCCGCCTGCTTCTACGTCGTCAGCCCATGGGCAAAGTGTTGCATCGTAGAAGAACTCGTCAGAGGTGAGGAAGGTTGCCTTACGACGATAGCTGTCGCCATCATTAGCAAGCATCTTGTGAGCGAAATCCTGGTTGATAGAGCCACCGCCCCAACCACCGGTTGCGCAGATTTGTGGATTCTTACCACCGCCTACGATATCGTCACCACGCCAGTTGAGTACGTTGGCAACCATCCAACGGCCGCGCTGAATGCTACCGCCCCATACACCACCGATAGCAGTGTTAGTGGTATAGTTGAACTCGAAGATCTTCTCCTCGCAACCGTCACCCTCTACGTGGAACAGGTCGCGGAAACGGTTACCGGGAACCAGTGCATAGTTTGAAGACTCAACCAGTGGCTTCAGCAGACTGGCTGCCTTAGCGTTATCACCAGCGAACAGGGCAGATTTTCCACCTACGAACTGAGCAAATCCCTTTGTTACGCGCCAAGCACCTTCCTTGTCGCTCTGACCCTTACGCTCAGGCAGATCGTTTGCTGCTTCTTCGCATTCCTTGACACACCAGTCGAAAATCTCTTTCTGAGAAATGTCGTTAGATGGCTTGTCGGTAGTGATCAGGTGGTCAACCAATGGTGGCTGATAGTAAACCTGTGCAGCCAGCATGTGAGCCCATGCACGCATTACTCTTGCCTCGGCAACAGCCTGTTTCTTAGTAGGTGTGTCAGCGAGTTCGCCACCAAAGTAGTTGATAACCAGGTTGGCAGAGTAGATGGCCTTATAGATGTGGTTGTAAAGGGTGCTGACTGGACCGAAACTGGCATCGTAGCGGAATTCGTTCAACTCACGGAATCCAGTATGGTCGGCCATGTCGCCACCTGCTGCGAATACATCGTCAGATGCATAGTTGATACCTGTGATATAGGCACTCCAGATACCTTCATTACCTCCAATTTCTCCAATGTATGTTGCATACATGGCTGTCACGGCAGACTCTGCATCGGCATCTGTTTTATAGAAGTTACCTGTGCTGCTGGTTGCTTTCTGCTCAATTTCGAGCAAGTCCTGATCGCACGAAGTGCACATCATGCCAGCAGAAAGCAGAGCAACTGAAAATAATATCTTTTTCATATTTATATTCGATTTTTATTGATTGGAATTAGAATGTAACACTTAAACCAAGAACCAGTTTGCGCATGTTAGGATAGTTACCCTTGTCAAGACCTGGGCAGTTGTACTCCTGTGTGCAGGTTTCTGGATCGAGACCAGGATACTTGGTGAATGTGAAGAAGTCGTCAAGAGATACGTAAGCACGTACGTTCTGCATATAAACCTTCTTGGTCAGGTTGGTAGGCAGGGTGTAACCCAGCTGAATCTGCTTGAGCTTGAAGAATGAACCGTTATATACCATAGCTGATGACTGGTAGAACTTGGCAACACCGTAAACACTCTTTGCCTCGGGGAACTTCTTTGACTTGAAGTCATCATAAACACCCTTTGCGATGTTGTTGTAACCTGTACGATACAAACCATAGTAGATATCGTTACCGGCCTGTCCTGCACCGAATACGGTCAGGTCGAAGCCCTTATATTCAGCATTGATAGTCAGACCGAAGGTAACGTCGGGCAGACCAGAACCGATGTTGGTCATGTCGCTATCAGTTGGGTCGTTGGTAAGGCCGCCATCTTTGGTATAGTACTGAGCGGTACCATCAGCAGCACGACCGGCATACTTATAACCGCGCATGTACCATACTGGCTGACCCTGCTCGAAGTAGCAGCGGATAGCACCAGGAGACGCTCCTTCAACGGTGGCACCAGAGATACGCTCGATAGAAGGATCAAGGTAGGTTGCCTTGTTCTTCAGTGTAGCGAAGTTACCAGAGATACTGTATCTGAAGTCACCGATGTTGTCCTTCCAAGTAAACTCAACCTCAAGACCGCTATTCTCAATCTCACCAGCGTTGATAGTCATGTCAGTGTAACCAGACTCAGGCATTACAGGAGCTTTAACGAGCAGGTCCTTAGTGGTCTTCTTATACCAGTCGATACCGAGAGACAGACGATCGTTGAAGAAACGGAAGTCAGCACCCAGGTCAATCTGTCTTGATTTCTCCCAAGTCAGGTCGGGGTTGGCAATACCATTAGGCATAGAGCCGTATGTAGCAGCGTTTGTAGCACCATACTGATACCACTGGCCATTCAGACCAATACCAGCTGTATATGAGTAGTTACCCAATACGTTTACGTTACCGTTAGTACCCCATGATGCACGGATCTTACCGAAAGACATGATGCTTGGGTCGATGTTGTCCTTAAAGAACTTCTCGTTAGAGAATGTCCAACCTGCTGAACCAGAGAAGAAGTAACCCCAACGGTTATCCTTTGACAGTTTAGAAGAGTCGAATGCATCAGCACGGAAGTTGCCCTGCAAGCTGTAACGGTTGTCATAGCTATAGAGAATACGTCCGAAGTAAGAGAGTGCACGTGTCATGTTAGGCATGCCGCTGAATCCCTTAACAGTATCATCGTTACCGTTTACACAGTTCAAATATCTGTAGTTAGGTTCATAAGCAGTCAGAATATCTGGACCAGAAGCATTGGCGCTAACACCGTTAGAGTTGTACTGGCGGAATGACATACCGGCCATGGCGCCTACATTGTGCTTACCGAAGTCCTGGTTGTAGTTGATGAAGTTTTCCCACTGATACCAGGTAGAGTTGTTGCTTGCACCGTTGATGGTGTAGTTGTCACCCTTGGTCTGACCATTCAGGTAGTAAGGATACTGCCAGTCAGAGCTATTGTTGAATGACAAACGATAACCTAAGCGAGAGGTGAAGGTTACCTGCTTGATAGGAGTGATGTTCATGAATACAGTACCATTCACGTTTACACCCTCGTTTCTGCCCTCGGCACGGTCGCGCTGTGAGAATGGGTTGGCACCTGCCAGACGTGTATTGAAGTATGAAGTGGCATAGTAGCCATTCTCATCACCAAACAGAGTATATTTTGAGTTGCCAGCCTGAATTGCATCGTAATATGAAGCATATTCACCCAGCATCTGGTTGCGAGAAGTCCAATACAAGGGAGTCAATGGGTCGATCAAAAGCAGCATTTCGAATGAAGAACCATAACCATTCTCTGATACGCCACGTGAAGACCACTTCTCGATAGCAGTGTTGGTACCAATCTGCAACCAATCCTTAATCTTATAGTCAGCGTTGATCTGAGCTGTCAGACGCTCGTATTTATCCTTGTTGCCCTTTACGATACCATCCTGGTTTACATAGCTGGTGCTCAGGAAGTAAGAACCACGGTCATTTCCACCCTGGAAAGTCAAAGTGTGCTGCTGTGCCCATGTGTCCTCGAAATATTCCTTCATCCAATCAGTATCGGTGTTGGGATTCCAACCATATTGGTTTATGGCATCTTGCATGTCCAGATCGAGCTGACGGTACTTCTGACCATCTTTCTCGACCTCACCTAACTGCATGTCCATCCAATCCTTGAACTGACCTGCATTCAAGAGCTTACCAACGTGACCGAGGTTCTGGTTTGTGAACTTGACCTCGTAAGTGATTGAACCCTGACCCTTGCTCTTGGCACCACTCTTGGTGGTGATCAGTACAACACCATTACCAGCCTCAGCACCGTAGATGGCAGCCGAAGCAGCGTCCTTCAGTACCTCCATTGACTCAATCATTGAAGGATCGAGGTACTGGATGCTTGATACCTGCAGACCATCGACGATCAGCAGAGGACCGATGTTGCTAGAGTTAGAAGAGTAACCACGTACGCGGATAGAAGCACCCTGACCAGGCTTACCTGAACTGTTCAGAATCTGTACACCAGCGGCCTTACCCTGCAGAGCAGCAGCAGCGTCGGTGGTTGAACGGTGCTTCAGGTCCTCGGCCTTTACTGATGCTACAGAACCGGTCAAGTCTGACTTCTTCTGCACACCATAACCGATAACTACAACGTCGTTCAGGGTCTGTGCATCTTCTTTAAGAGTAACAGAGAGATTGTTTTTGCCAGCTACCTTTACAGTTTCGGTAGTGTAGCCAATGTAACTGATAACCAGTGTGGCGTTGTTGTCGGCCTGAACACTGAAGTTACCATCGAAGTCTGTAATGACACCCGACTTTGAGCCTTGTACTTTTACACTAGCACCAATGATCGGGTCGCCAGATACATCTTTCACCGTTCCCTTGATCAAGCTCTGAGCCAGCGCTCCCAGTGGGAACAAACAGAGCAGGAACAGTGCCATTAACGGCTTTTGGATTGATTTAAAATTCCACATAATTAATTTAATTAGTTAGATAATTGAATATGTTATTTGGCTGAATTCGTACTTTTAGGTTTCAATTTCCGGTTGCAAATATATTATAAATTTAACTCATTTAGTTTATTTTTTGTAACGTAGAGTTTGTAAAATTGTCAAATTGTCCAAAAATGTAACATTTGATAAAGTTCTGGTTACTTTTTAATACTATCGCCTCATTAAACGTTTACCATTTTTAAGCTTCTAATAATACTAAAAAAGGTGCTGCGTTGTGTTGCGCAGCACCTTTTGAATATGTTTTGCTAACTGTTTGTCTATTGTATCTCAGTAGCTTCGGCATCTTCGATGATCACATCTGGCTCGTCGTAGTACTCTGGTTCGTCGTAAACCTTGGGCTCTTCGAATACCTGTGGCTCAGGTATGGGCTCGGTAGCAATTGTGGGCTCTGGTTGCTCTGGTGCAACGGTTGTTTCTACCTCAGGTTCCATCTCAGGCTCTAAGTCCTCGTCGGCTTTCTGCTCCAGTTTGGTGGCACCCTTGAAACGGATGGCCAACAGGGCCATATCATCACGCTGTTCGAAGTCGCCGGCAAAGCGGTGTACGGCATCCAGCATGTTCTCGATAAATGGTTTGGGTCGTGGGTCCAGCTTCATGGCCTGCAGTGCCGATCCTAACATACGTTTCTCGTTAAACACGCGGTGCTCGGCATTCTTTACCTTAATAAGTCCTTCGGTATTCAGGAATATCATGGTGCCAGGCAGCATCGTCATCTCCTGAGCCTCATAGGCATAGTTGGGTTCTTCGCCTATGGCTACATTCTGCTCTACAGGCAGGTGGTGCAACTCGTTGCTTACCAACAGTGGAGCTGCATGACTGGCATTACAGAAGTACAGTTTGCCATTATAAATGTCGAGTACACCAATAAACAGACGTATATCGATACCCTTGTTTTCTTTCTGTGCCAATGCGTTGTTGATAGCCGACATAATCTTGTCGGGCTGCGATTCGAAGGTGGCTGCTGTACGGAACTGTGCTTTGACGATGGTTGTAAGCAATGATGCTTTGACACCTTCTACGCCTGATTCTCCTACACAGAAGAACAGTTTGCCGTCGCGTACACAGTAGTCCATCACACCACCACCTTCCATCTGGCCCATTTTTATGGCGCTCCATAGGTCGAACGACTTATACTTGGGTAGCAGTCGTGGGGCAATCACACGCTGTATATTCTGGGCGATACGGAATTCTGAGGCTTCGCGCTCTTTCACTGCCGTATCGGCTTCCATGCGATCGTAGTCGTATTTCAGATCTTCGTAGGCAGCCTGTAGCTGATGCGCCATACGGCGACGGATGAGTGCATAGCCTAACAAACAGAGTATGACAATGGCAATACCGAAAGCAATCATAAACTGATACTTGCGATTTTTCTTGGCTTCCTGCTCTGTCATCTTCTCTACGGTCTTTACAATCACAGCCTGCTCTTCCTGTTCTATCTTCTTCGACTTGGCAATCGCCTGACCTAATGCGTTACTGATACTGAGTGCTACCTGAATGGCTGAGTCGCGTCGCCCAGCTTGCAGGTTTGTGCGGTATTTCTTCAGCACCAGGTTCTCGATATTCTCCAACGAGTAATTCTGCGGCGTTTCGCCCATCATCGCATCCAGACTACGATAGTGTTCGGCAGCCTCATCCCAGCGGTTAGCGGCTGTCAGATAGTCGTTAGCGTCGATACGTCCCTTAGGTGTGTTACTGTAACGGGTACTCTGGAACTTTTCGTAGGCTTTGGCAGCTTCTTCGGTTTGACCTAAACCTAGTAGGGCAAGCGCCTGGTAGATATCGTAGCGGGCCAGCTGTCGGTCGATAAAGTCGGCATCGGCATCAGGTCGCTGTTCATATTCGCTCAGTATCTGTCCAAAGCGGGTGGTCCATGTCAGGGCCTCCTGCCATTTCTTTGCATATATATAATTATAGGTAATATTGATGAGACCGGTGATTCCATCTTTATAGACCACATCGTTGTGGAAGGTCTCTATGTTTTCCTTATGCCGCTGGTAAGCCTTATTAAAACCATCGCTATTACCATTGGCTGTGCCTAATCCCTCCTGACAGCAACCTATATATATAAGTATGTTCAGGTAATCGCTGGTACTGTCGCAGTGAAGCTCCTCCAGTTTGTTGGCTGCAGGGACGGCTGCATTCAGTCCCTCCTCGTAGTCGCCTCTTACGGATAGCATGTTAGCCAGACGACTGGCCGACTTGGCATAGTAAGCCATCTCGTCGCTGCTGGTTGCGTTTTCTGCCGCATCGAGTGATGCTTTCCAATAGAACTCAGCCAGGCGCTGTCGTTTCATCTTGTCGCAGGCATAGCCTCGCCAATAGTATGCTTTGGTGGGGGTGATACTGCCGATGGTTTCTAAGCTGTCAACCACCTTCAGCAGTTCAGGGTAGTTCTTGGTCTTCTGAGTGTTCTCAATCAATTTGTCGGCTTCACTCATCTGTCCGTTCTGCTCCTCATTGTTGCAGGCTGCCATCAACACGCCTGCCATCACCATCAGGAATATCCAAATTTTTGTCTGTCTCATATACTGTTCCAAGTAATTGAAGTTTCTGGATGCAAAGATACAAAAGAATTTTAAATAAACTCAAAAACAAGGCAAAAAAGTGCTTGTTAGGGGACGATGATACGCACACAAAAGTAAATGTAACTCTTTGAAAAAGGTATTTTCTGAAAACTGCGTACCTTTGCACCCAGAATAAACTGAAACATTGATGAAACGTATATTTACTCTGATTACAATTCTATGTGCGCTTGGCGCAGGAGCTCAGGGAGTCAAGCCATTGCCCTCGCTCCATACTGAAGGAAGATGGCTTGTTGACAAACATGGAAACCAAGTGGTGCTCCATGGTGTGATGGATACGCCCAGTAATTATTTTAATGGTGGACGCTGGGAAGGTTCCAAGGCACTTGGTTGGTGGGACCACTATAATGATACAGGCGTTACCAACTGTCTGGCTTATTTTGAAAAACTATTTAAAGGCATGGAGAAGGCTAAGTGCGATGTGTTCCGTTTGCACATGGATCCTGCTTGGACCAACGATCCTGCCGATGGCTATGTTTATGCAGGCTCAGTAGGACAGGCTTCCGATGCGTCGGGCGAGGCAGACATCAAGAAGTTTAATCCCGAGCGCTATCAGAAATACATGCCACAGCTATATCTGAAGTTGGCCGAGATGGCTATGAAATATGGTATGTACGTAGTAGTACGCCCTCCCGGTGTATGTCCTCATGACTTGAAGGTGGGCGATTATTATAATCAGTATCTGATGTATGTATGGGATGTGTTCTCTCAGCAGGAATTTGTGAAGGATCATGCCGGTCAGATTAGTATTGAGCTGGCCAACGAACCTGTTAACTTGAGAAATGCCCAGAATCAGGACGATCCCAAAGCGCTCCATGACTATTTCCAGCCTATCGTCAATAAGATCCGCGAAAACGGCTTTACGGGTATTATCTGGGCGCCTGGTACTGGATGGCAGGCCAACTATACCAGTTATGCTACTTATCCTATCGAGGGTGATAACATCGGTTATGCTGTTCATGACTATACTGGATGGTATGGCTGCAGCGATGCCAATCCCGATCCACAGAACAAGATTGAGCAGTTCCATAAGCAGGTGCCTGTAGTTGATACCAACCCGATTATTATTACCGAGGTTGATTGGAGTCCCGAGAACCCCTCGGCTCAAGGTCATTATAATGAGCATAACGAGTGGGTACAGCCCAACTATGGTACATGGTCAACAGGTTCTACCTCTAAGTGGGGTAAGGCTTACAAGGCTATGCTCGACTATTATGGTAATATCTCGATGACGCTGTCGGGAACAGGCTGTTTGTTCGATATCGATAAGTTGCTCTCTACGGGCAATGTCTATCCGGCTTTTAATGGTCTTGAAGAGGCCTGTGGTAAGGCTTGCATGGATTGGTATGCCGAGTATTATACAGTGAACTATCCCCATGCTGACGACGAGGCTGAGACTGGCGACTTCTATACCATCGAATCGCTGAAGGCTGATCAGGAGTCATTCGATTTGATGATTGGCGATAAGACCAAGATCTTGCTGAATGTGCTCTATCGCGATGGCCATACGAAGGATATCTCTGATGTGGCCACCTATGAAGTAGATGAGCCCTCGGTGGTTGAAGTCAAGAAAGGTTCTATACGTGCATTGGCCAATGGCGAAGCCCAGGTACAGGCCTCATATACCGATGTGCAGGGTATCATTTGGAAGAAATCGTTTGTGGTTAAGGTTACCGGTCTTGATTTAGGCGCCCTGACAGCTTTGAGCAGTCTTTCGGATATAACCGACCAGCCTTTTGCTATCGTGAATAAGGAGAGTCAGAAGATGTTTTATGGTCCTGAGAATCAGAATCTTGACATGGGCGATCCTCTGGGCGTCATCAATAACAAGAGTATCAGCGGTTATATGTTTAAGGCCGAGGCTATTTCTGGTCGTGATGGTTGTTATCTGTTGCGTTTGATGACGTTGAACGGTAGCGAATACAGCGTTTATGGCAAGCCAGGCTATCTTAATTCTCAGCCAACAACAGGCTGGTGTAGCTTTATTCTCGGTTTGAACAACCAGAATGGCGAAGATGTCAAAGATGGCGCTGTGTGGGAAATAAAATATGAGAGTGGCAAGGGCTTTACATTGAAGAATATGGCTACGGGCAAATACCTGAAGGATGCAGCCCCAGCCAAATACGATGCGCCAGCCTATTTCGACTTCCTGAAGTCCAGCGTTACAGCGGGTATTCATAAGGTAGAGCGTTCTGTGGATAACGATGCTGTTTATACGCTTCAGGGCATCAAGATAGCAACCCTTCAGCAGTGGGATGCGCTGCCTCGTGGCATCTACATCGTTGGTGGAAAGAAAAAACTTAAATAATAACTTTATATCAACTCAATTAAAATGTATCAATCAACTTTAAAAACTATCCTGTTGGCATCGGCATTGCTCATTTTGCCCGCCAGCATGTCGGCCCAGAAACGTAAGGCCGCTCCTAAGAAGGCTGCTACCGAACAGGTTGGCAAGCCCGATCCTAATTTCTACATTTTCCTGTGTTTCGGTCAGTCAAACATGGAGGGTAATGCCCGTCCCGAGGCTCAGGATTTGACTAGTCCTGGTCCACGCTTCCTCCTGATGCCCGCTGTCGATTTCCCCGAAAAAGGTCGTAAGATGGGTGAGTGGTGCGAGGCTTCGGCTCCTCTCTGTCGTCCAAACACTGGTCTGACTCCCGCCGACTGGTTCGGTCGTACCCTCGTGGCTTCACTGCCTGAGAATATTAAGATTGGTGTCATCCACGTGGCTATCGGTGGTATCGATATCAAGGGCTTCCTGCCTGATAGCATCCAGAACTACCTGAAGGTAGCTCCCAACTGGATGAAGGGTATGCTGGCTGCTTACGATAACAATCCCTACGAGCGCTTGGTTACACTGGCTAAGAAGGCTCAGAAGGATGGTGTTATCAAGGGTATCCTGATGCACCAGGGAGAGACCAATACCGGTGATCCCAAATGGGCAGGTATGGTTAAGCAGGTTTACGACAACCTGTGTGGCGACCTGAACCTGAAGCCCGAGGAGGTAAACCTCTATGCTGGAAACATTGTTCAGGCCGATGGTAAGGGTGTATGTATCGGTTGTAAGAAGCAGATTGATGAGTTGCCTCTTACCCTGCACACCTCGCAGGTCATCTCTTCGGATGGTTGTACCAATGGTCCCGACCGTCTGCACTTCGATGCCGCTGGCTATCGTGAGTTAGGTTGCCGTTATGGCGAGGCTGTAGCCCGTCATCTGGGTTACGAGCCCAAGCGCCCCTATATCGAGATGCCTAAGCAGATTGAGGTTCCTGCCGATGCTTTCATTGCCGAGACAACCGTTCCTGGTAACGAGTTCCCCAAGGTTGATAAGGAAGGTCGTGCTTATTTCCGTATCGCAGCTCCCGAGGCCCGCAAGGTGGTGCTCGACATCTGCAACAAGAAATACGACATGCAGCGCGATGGTAAGGGCAACTTCATGGCTGTTACCGATCCCCTGCCCGTTGGTTTCCACTATTATTTCCTGAATATCAACGGTGTAAACTTCATCGATCCTTCAACCGAGACCTTCTTCGGCTGTAACCGCGAGTCCGGTGGTATCGAGATTCCCGAGGGTTCTGAGGGCGACTACTACCGTCCGCAGCAGGGTGTGCCCGCTGGTCAGGTTCGTAGCATCTATTACTATAGCAACGAGCAGCAGACCTGGCGCCACGCTATGGTTTATACCCCAGCCGAGTACGAGCTGGCCAAGAATGCCAAGAAGCGTTACCCCGTGCTCTACCTGCAGCATGGTATGGGTGAGGACGAGACTGGCTGGAGCAAGCAGGGCCACATGCAGCACATCATGGATAACGCCATTGCCAAGGGCGAGGCCGTACCTATGATTGTGGTCATGGAGAGTGGCGATATCAAGGCTCCATTCGGTGGTGGTAACAATCAGGCTGGTCGCAGCGCCTATGGTGCTTCGTTCTATCCTGTACTGCTGAACGACCTTATTCCTTATATCGATAGCAACTACCGCACTAAGAGCGATCGCGAGAACCGTGCTATGGCAGGTTTGTCATGGGGTGGTCATCAGACTTTCGATGTTGTACTGACCAATCTCGATAAGTTTGCTTGGCTCGGAACCTTCAGCGGTGCTATCTTTGGTCTCGATGTGAAGACTGCCTACGATGGTGTGTTTGCCAACGCCGACGAGTTCAATAAGAAGATACATTATATGTATATGAACTGGGGCGAGGAAGATTTCATCAAGAGTGGCGATATCGTTAAGCAGCTGCGTGAGTTGGGTATCAAGGTAGATTCAAACGAGTCGAAGGGTACCGCCCACGAGTGGCTCACCTGGCGCCGTGGTCTCAACGAGTTTATCCCACATCTGTTCAAAAAATAGCCAATTTCCCCAAACCTAACATCGCGCCCCTCCCGAGTCACATCGAGAGGGGCGCTTATTATGGTTATAAAGAAAAATGTGGAAATTAACCGTGTTTTGGACAAAAATGGCAGAGGATAGGACTGCTATTATTTTTAAAAGACAGATATTTGCAACCAGAATTCCAAATTCACCAACTCGTAAATTCAACACTATACTTATTACTTAATATTTAATTATTAACACATTAACTAATTAACATTATGTACAAACGCGAAAGAAAAGTCTCGAAGACGATGTGTTCTTCGCTATTACTACTTTCTGCTGGTGCAATGACATTCGGTTCTCCAGTCAGTGTTCTAGCTAACTCAGTTTCCCAACCGTTGACAGAGGTAACATCTGTTCAACAGCAAAAAAAGGTGATCATTACCGTCGTTGATGGCCAGAATGAGCCGGTTGTTGGCGCCAGTGTGATGATGATGTCTTCTAAAACAGGTGTCATTACCGATATTAACGGCCGGTGCGACATCGATGCAGCTTCTGGCGACGAGATACGAGTGTCGTCTATTGGCTATGTTGCCCAAACCATAAAACTCGGTAAAGGTGGCTCGCAGCGAATCGTACTCCTGGAGGATAAACAACTCCTGGATGAGGTGGTTGTGGTAGGTTATGGTACGATGCGTAAGTCCGACCTTACAGGTTCGTCTTCTACGACCAAGGGCTCTGAAATCTTGAAAATGCAGGGTTTCAATGCCTTGGAAGGTTTAAAAGGTAAGGCTGCGGGTGTAAACATCTTTAATAACACCGGTCAGCCTGGTGGCGAGATGCGTGTTATTATCCGTGGTATCTCAACTATCAATGCCTCTTCTAGTCCATTGTATATCGTAGATGGTGTTGCCATGACTGATTTCCAGTTCCTCAACCCTAATGATATCGAGAGTATCGAGGTGCTTAAAGATGCCTCTTCGGCGGCTATCTATGGTGCCCGTGGTGCCAATGGTGTTATTATGGTAACCACCAAACGTGGTAATGCCGGTAAGGGAGCGCACATCAAGTATGATGGCTCGTTTTCGGTAAGCAGTATGGCCCGAAAGATGGATGTCATGAATGCTTCTGAGTGGATGAGCGCTTTCAAGCAAGGTCTTGAGAATGCTAATCAGTTCCAGGGCATGAACTTTGATACCGACCTGTCGAAGATATTCACCGATACCCGTTATTTTGATAGCAATGGTAATCCGCTTTATGATACCGATTGGCAGGACGAGTGTTCTCGTGTAGCCGTATCTCATAACCATGAGCTGAGTATCCAACGCTCTGGCGAGAATGGCTCTTCGGTTGGTGCATTCCTTAACTTTACCGATCAGCAGGGTATTCTTCTCAATACTTATTATAAGCGTGTAAATGCAAAACTGGCCTACGATGATAACCCAACTAAGTGGCTTTCTACAGGATTGAATCTGTTGGTGAACCACTCATGGGGTAATCATACCTCCGACAATCCCTATGGACAGGGTGCTCTGCGCACGATGATTGAGCAGTTGCCTTGGTTGCCTGTACAGCTTAATGGTGAGTATGTACAGAATAACATGATTAATACAACAGGTATACTTAAAGATAAGGATAACCCCAATAGCGGTTATCAGACATTCTCTCCCGAGGGTGTTGCCAACCCAGTAGAGTTGCTTGAGCGTGTACAGGTTATACAGTATAAGACTCAGATCTTCGGAAATGCTGCTCTTACTTTCCACCTGGCTAAGGGATTGGATTTGAGAACCCAGTTAGGTATCGACTACCATAATAACCGCAGTAAGGGATATACACCTTTCCAACCACATCAGCTTATCGACCAAGGTGCCTCTCAGGGTGCAGCTTCTGCAGGTAACTCAAACTCACTTTATTGGCAGGAAGAAACCTATCTTACTTATGTAAACGACTTTGGGAAACATCATCTGAATGCCATGGCTGGTGCTTCTTGGCAGGCACGCAAATATGATTATTTCGGTGCTTCCGACAATACCTTTACCGACGATTACTATGGCTACTATAACCTAGGTTCTGGCACATTGAAGCCATCTGTTGGCTCCGACTACGATAAGTGGGCCATGAACTCATACTTCTTACGCTTGGCCTATAACTACAATAATACCTATATGGCTACTGTAACGGGTCGTTATGATGGTTCTTCTAAGTTTGGTCAGAACAACAAGTATGCTTTCTTCCCATCAGTGGGCTTAGGATGGTTAGCCTCGAACGAGAGTTTTTTGAAGGATATTGAGACCATCAGCAAGTTAAAGCTTCATACCTCATTTGGTATGACGGGTAACTCTGAGATTGGTACCTATCGTTCTCTGGCTACTGTCAGTCAGTCAACCACTATCTTAGGTGGTAAGATGGTAACCGTTTCTTATCTTGACAATATGCCTAATGCCAACCTGAAGTGGGAGAAGACAGCACAGTGGGATTTAGGCTTCGAACTGGGTTTATTCAAGAATCGTTTGAATTTTGACATCTCTTACTACTATAAGTACACCTCTGATCTGCTCTTGAATCGTCCTGTTCCCGAGTCAACAGGTTATTCTTCGATTATGGACAACATTGGTGCCGTATCTAACCACGGTTTTGATATTCTGGTAACAGCTTATCCTATTCAGACTAAAGACTTCCAGTGGACCTCTACTTTGAACCTGGGCTTTAATAAGAATAAGGTGGAGAAACTCGATGAGGGTGCTTCTGTTGATCCAGTCAGCGGAAAACGTCAGATTCTTACAGATGGCTTTGTAGGTTACGATATGCTTATCCGCGAAGGCGAAGCGCTTTCTACTTTCTATGGTTACAAGCGCGCTGGTATCTACGATGGTCACCCCGAGAACTGGGATGCCAGTACGATGAATATCCCATCTATTGTAGGCGAAAAGGTTACTTATAAGCAGCGTCAGATTCTGGGTAATGGTCTGCCTGATTGGACAGGTTCTTTCATCAATACCTTCAACTACAAGAATTTCGACCTTACGCTTGATCTTCAGTTCTCAATGGGTGCAGATATTATGCAGGAGTACTATCACTCTACCTTGGCTCGTTTCCTTACCAATGGTCTCGATCGTTTATACGAGGAGGCTTGGCATCCAGTAAACAATCCCAATGGGGTAGAGCAGGCCTTGCGTTTGAATAACTTCGGTATGGG
This sequence comes from Xylanibacter ruminicola 23, assembly GCF_000025925.1. Lineage (NCBI taxonomy): Bacteria > Pseudomonadati > Bacteroidota > Bacteroidia > Bacteroidales > Prevotellaceae > Xylanibacter > Xylanibacter ruminicola. Next base: position 3,315,487 of record NC_014033.1, read on the forward strand.
CGCCAACAATCAGGCCGATTCCGACTGGGTTTGTGATGGTTCTTACTTGCGTTTTAATCTCTTGCAACTTGGTTATACCTTCTCTGGTTCTGCTTGCCGAACTCTTGGTATTTCAGCTTTGCGCCTGTATGCTAACCTGAACAACTTCTGGCTCATCTGCTCCGACGATTATAAGGGTTACGATCCAGATAACTCAACACGTCTGGGTAGTAATAACTGGGGTGCCAACCGTCAGTTCTTCTCTTATCCTCGTCCAAAAACGTTCTCTTTTGGTGTTAATGTAACTTTCTAAACAACTTATTGTAACTGTTTTATGAAAACAATAAAATATATCATATATGGAATGATGGCAAGTGCCACATTCGGTCTTACTTCTTGTGACGAATTCCTGGAAGAAAAGCCATTGGATCAGAAATCGTCAAGCCAGTTCTGGCAGTCAAAGGAAGATGCGCAGACAGGTGTTGATGCGCTTTATTTCGGTGGCGTACCTTATTTGAATCAGAATGGTGGTGGTTGGCAGCCCAAAGCCACGATGTACGGTGGTATTATCTCAGGTTTGTTCTACGACGACCATGGCGACTCACAGTTGGCCGAAGCTGCGAAGGCATGTACCTATACCTTGGAGAAGTTTTCCAGTCCTGCCATGTCATTGTGGCATGAGTTCTACAAAGGTATCTCCCGTGCCAATTTCGTGTTGGCCAATGTGCCCAAGATGACCGATGTGCTCGATCAGGCTACTATCGACAACTATGTGGCCGAGGGTAAATTCTTCCGTGCTTATGCCTATTTCTATTTAGTAAAGGAGTTTGGCGATGTGCCTTATGTGGATGAGCCATACACATCTACCGATGGCATGTTCAAAGAGCGTAACTCTGCTGCCGAAGTCTATCAGCATATCATCGACGACCTGACTGATATCGCTACGGGAACGGCCCTTCCCAACAAGTCGTTCTACGATAATGGCTGTCGTGTAACCCGTGCTATGGCACAGACCCTTCTGGCTCAGGTATATCTTCAGCGTGCCGGTTTCCCCATGAATGGTGGTGCCGAAGATTACAAAAAGGCTGCCCAGATGGCCGAGATGGTGATTGATGGTGGTACTGCTGTACTGGAGCAGGCAAATGGCAGTTCCGACGATCTGAACTCAGCTTATAATGTGATTAAGACCTCTAAGACTTCTAAGGAAATCATCTTTGCTAAGGAGTACGATTATTCAAATAATAATATAGGTAACGGGTATGTTAATCTCAGTATCGGTTCCGACGCTACCACCTGGAAGGATGCCAATGGTAATCAGGTGTTCAGCATGAACGTGTTACATAAGGCCTACCATCCATGTGATATGATTTTCAAGAGTTATGCTCCCGAGGATATCAGAAGTCACGAGAAGCAGTTCTTCTTCAATACCTATACTGATAAGACTGGTGTGGAGCATACGCTCAACTATACCGGTATCTGGTCGTGGTTTGATGAGGATGCCATCATCAAGAACCACGGTGGCGACTATAATATTCCTACCATGCGTTATGCCGAGGTTCTGCTGATAGCTGCCGAGGGTCATGCCCGTACCGGCAATACCGCCAAAGCACAGGAGTATCTGAATCAGGTGCGTAAACGTGCTGGTTTGACTGCCGAGACAGCAACTGGCGATGAACTTGTTACAGCTATCTTGACAGAACGTCTGCACGAGTTCCCTGTTGAATTCAAAGTATGGGATGATATCCGTCGTACCCGTTTGTATCCAGAAGCTGCTGGCGATTATTCTGGAAAACTCAATTGGGTTGCGCTCTCAGGTGCGAAGATCCAGAATAAACCTGTAGATAATGTTAAGATTGGTGCTATTCCTGAGTGGGTTCTCCTTTGGCCTATCCCACAGGATGAAATTCAACACAATCCTGCTCTTACACAGAATCCTGGTTGGGAGTAAATAAAAAAGCGATAGCCTATATCACTATAGGCTATCGCAACTTTTTTTTTATTTATGAATGTTTTTGAGCAGGTTCAATTTTCCATCATCTATCAGTTTTAGTATCAGCTCACCAAACAAGGTGTTTTGCCAGGCAAACCAGTGGCGACTGTAATTGGCAGCATTGTCCTTGTTGAACGACTCGTGCATAAAGCCTGTGCCGGCATCTGTATCAACCAGCATCTGCAGGCACTCCTTAATCTCCTGATCGTCGGTGCTGGTAAAGGCACGCATCATAATCGACATGGGCCATACCATATCATAGCCTACATGAGGTCCACCGATACCTTCGCCGGCCTTACCACGGAAGAAGTAAGGGTTATCCTCGCTCCATACAAACTTACGGGTGTTCTGATAGATAGGGTCGTTTACATCCACATCACCTAAGTAAGCCATTGCCAGCAAACTGGGCACGTTAGCATCGTCCATCAGGTGCTGGTTACCAAAGCCATCCACCTCGAACGCATAAATCTTACCGTATTTAGGATGGTTATAGATAGCATACTTCTGCAGGGCGTCGCTCACTTCGTTGGCCAGGGCTGTGCATTCGTTGGCAGTCTTACTATCCTTGTTAACCTTGGTCAGAATATCAGCTGCCTTGCGCAGTGAGGTTACGGCAAAGAAGTTGGATGGGATGAGGAAGGGGAACACCGTAGCATCGTCGCTGGGACGGAAGATAGAGGCTATCAGACCTACCGGCTTAACAGGGTTGCCATAACCGCCGTGACTCACCGTGTCGTACTGCTGGGCTGTGGTGCGCATAAAGCGGTAGGGACCGTGTCCCTCCTTGCGCTGCTGCTCACGGAAGGTCTTCAGAATCTTGCCGATGGCTTCCTGCCACAGGCCGCCAAAAATACTGTCGTCGCCAGTCACCTGCCAGTAGTAATAGGCCAGTCGCAGGGGATAGCACAGCGAGTCGATCTCGTACTTGCGCTCATGCAGGTTGGGGTTCATCGTGGTGTGGTCGCTGGCCCATTCGCTGCCTGTAGGTCCCATGTTAAAGGCATTGGCATAGGGGTCGATGCAGATACACTTCAACTGGCGTAGGATTGTGCCTCGTACCATTTTTCTGATTTTCTTGTCTTTCTTGGCAAACTGTACATAAGGCCACACCTGGGCACCCGAATCGCGCAGCCACATGGCGTGAATGTCGCCTGTATATACAAAGGTATCGTCGTCGCCCTCAGCATCCGAGTAGTGTACGGTGGTGTCGAGCGTGTTCGGAAAACAGTTCTCGAACATCCATGCTAAGTATGGAGCGTCCTTCAGCATCTTTTTTACCTCGGCAATCTTCTTTTCGATGGTGTCTGAGTAAAACAGTCGCTCTTTGGCGGCGGGTCTGCGAGATACTTTTGTGTTGTCGGCTGGAGCGGCAATCGTTTTGCTCCAGTCTTCTATCCCGTCGGCCATAACAGGCACCGATAGCCCTGCCAACAGGATGGTGGTGAGTAATGTACGTCTGTTCATTTTTGTTCTGTTTTTAATGTTTTAATTAGTTGTTTGCAAAGATACTAATTATAAATAAGCTCCTTGTCGTAATTCCTGTCAAATCAGTATGTTGTACAATAATTGCAGAAATGAGGACATTGTTTCGTTTCTTTCTGTCTACCTTTGCCACACGAAAATAATAAAAACCGTAAAGTGATGAAGAAAACTCTAACATTACTCGTCTGCCTGTTCATTTCAGGACAACTCGTACAGGCTGAAAATCTAACCGGAAAGGTGAACCCTTTTATCGGAACAACAACTCTATGGAGCCCAGCCGATCTGGGATATACACGCACAGAAACTAAACGCGCTTGGGGAGCTGAGTCATTTCCTGGCTCAGCCTTACCCAATGCCATGGTACAGCTCACCCCTGTCACCATGTATCCTTCGGGTTCAGGTTATCAGTACGAAGACCATCAGATATATGGTTTCGCGCACACATGTAAAGGCCACTGGAATCTGCTTCACCTGCCCATCATGCCAGCTACTGGTAGGTTCTATCCCGATAACTTCTGCTCATGGTTCAGTCATGCTAACGAGTCGGCTCATCCTGGCTACTATCAGGTGTATCTCGACCGCTATCATGTAAATGCCGAACTCACCTCAACCCTGCGTTGCGGCTTCCATCGTTATACCTTCCGTGCCGATGATGAGAAACGTCTGATTGTAGATATCACACGAAGCAACAATCGTCCCCGCACGTGGAAAATCGAGAAGTCGGGTGCCAACACCTTCCAGGGATTCCAGGATGGCGAGGGCCGTATCTACTTCTATGCTGTGGCCAATCACGATGTAAGCGAGGTAAGCATCCAGAAGGATTTTCGCCATCAGATAGCTGTGGTCGATTTCCTAAATAATAAAGGATCGCGCGCATTGGAGCTCAAAATAGGTTTCTCGTTTGTAAGTATTGCCAACGCCAAGCAGAACCTCGAGGCCGAGATGCTCGGCAAGAGTTTTGAGCAGGTGCGCCAGGAGGCTGATAACATCTGGAACAAACAGCTGGGACATATCCAGGTAGAGGGTGGTACCCAGAAGCAGCAAACCATGTTCTACTCTACACTCTACCGTGCCTTCCTTTGGCCTGCCTTGCGTAGCGATGTGAATGGCGAGTACACCGACGAACAGGGCCGTGTTTGTAAGGCCGACTTCCGTTACTATACCAATCCTTCGTTTTGGGATACCTATCGTAACAAGCTCATTCTGTTAGGTATGATTAACCCCGATGTGGCTACCGATATCATCAAGTCGATTATCGATAAAGGCGAGAAAGCCGGTGGTTATATGCCAACCTTCTTCCATGGCGACCATGCCTCTACCTTTGTGGCAGGTTTATGGCTGCGTGGTATCAAAGGGTTCGACTTGCAGCGTGCCTATAAGCTCCTGCTCAAGAATGCTACCGTTCCAGGTCGTGGCGGTCGTCCTTGGCTCGAAGAGTACCTGAAGCAGGGCTGGATAGCCGAGAAGGATACCACCAACGTGCCCACTTGGGATGAGTATAAGGCCTCGGTAACCAAGACCCAGGAGTATGCCTACGACGATTATGCCACCGCTCTGATTGCCCGCGAGCTGAAAGATAAGAAAAACTACCAACTACTGATGCAGCACTCGCAGAATTACAAGAACCTGTTTGATGCGTCGACAGGTTTCTGGCGTGGCAGGATCGCCGATGGCTCATGGATTAAGGATTTTGATCCCTGGTACCCCTATTATGCCTATATGTATCGTGAGGCCGATGCCTGGAACTCGCTGTTCTTTGCCCCGCACGATCCTGAGGGTATGGTGGCGCTCTACCCATCAAAAAAGGCTGTTGAGCTGAAACTCGACTCGCTGTTTACCCAGCCTAACCATGGCTACGAGGCCTGGAACCTTACAGGTTTCCTAGGCACCTACTGTCATGGCAACCAGCCTGGTCATAGCATTCCTTATACCTATTATTTTGCCGATAAACAGGAGAAGGCACAGGTGGTGATTGATTCGCTGCTGAACCATTACTATGGTATGGGCGAAGAGGGACTGGCCTATGCAGGCATGGACGATGCCGGCGAGATGTCGTCGTGGTATGTACTCAATGCCATCGGTATCTATACCTATTCGCCTGCCGATCCGCAGTATATCGTTACCGTGCCATTGTTCAACAAGGTTAGATTCACCTTGGGCACCACTGGTAACACGTTTACTATCCGTCGCGAGGGTAGTGGTCGTAAAATCAGTCAGATAACGGTAGGTGGTAAGCCGCTCAAGGGCTGGTTTGTGCCCCACGCCCAACTGGCAAAAGGTGCTGAAATGCTGATTAAAACCGAATAAACAATTAAACTGTTCTGTAACTAAAATTACATTCAATCTAAAGTTTTACTAAATGAAAAAAGTAAATTTCAACTATTCCAGATTCATCTGGCGAGGTTTTATGGGAGTGGCCCTATGCGTAGGCAGTCCTTCCGTGGCTCTTGCCAATGGTGTCTCAGTGGCTGCTACTAACAATGTACAGCAAACCACTGTCAGGGGCACAGTTGTTGATGCATCGGGAGAGCCTATGATCGGTGTAACAGTCTCGGTAAAAGGTTCATCCTCGGGTACCGTTACTGGCCTTGATGGTAGCTTCTCGCTGAACTGCAAACCAACCGATGTCTTGGTCTTCTCGTATGTAGGCTATGTAAACCAGGAGCTGCGTGCCAATGCCAACCTGAGTCGTATTGTGCTGAAGGAAGACAATGCTATCCTCGACGAGGTGGTGGTGATTGGTTATGGCACCACTACTCGTAAAAGCGCCGTGGGTGCTGTAGATCAGGTTCGTTCCGACCTGTTGGAGAATCGTCCTGTAGCCAACGTTACACAGGCTTTGCAGGGTGCAGCACCAAACGTTATCATCCAGCGTAAGAACTACAACCCTAATGCCCAGAACAACAACTTTAATATTCGAGGCATCAGTACGCTGAACGATAACAGTCCGCTGTTTGTGATCGATGGATTGGTTACCGATTATGATAACTTCAATCGTCTGAATCCCAATGATATCGAGAATATCTCTATTCTGAAAGATGCTGGTACCGCCGCTATCTACGGTTCACGTTCGGCCAATGGTGTTGTGCTTGTTACTACCAAGAAGGGTAAGAACAACGAGCGCACCAGTATCCGACTGAATGGTATGGTAGGTTGGGAAGATCCCCATATCCTGTTCACACCTGTTACCGGCTACCAGAATGCTGTGCTGCGTAACATAGCCGAGACCAACGTGGGTAATACCCCCGTTTACAGTCAGGATCAGATTCTCGACTATTACGCCCATCAGAGTGAGGAGAGCTGGGCGCTGAACGAGATCTTCCAGACAGCCATGCAGCAGAACTACAATATCAGCATCAGCGGTGGTAGCGATAAGACCACTTATATGGTTTCTGCCGGCTATTTTGATCAGGGTAGCAACTATGTGAGCACCCAGAAGTTCGGTTTGCAGCGCTACAACTTCCGTACCAACCTGGTTACCGAGTTGGGCCGCCTGAAGCTTACTGCCACACTGGCCTACACCCGCACCGATAGCAAGAATACCAATGGTGGTAGTCTGGAGATTGATGCCAGTCGTGTGCCTAGTGCCTATATCTATAAGATGAAGTCGGCCGATGGTCGTTACCTGCTCAATGATGTGTGGGGTGAGTTCAACCCACTCGGTCAGCTCGAGTCGGGCGGTTTCGATAAGTACCGTACCAATGCCATCACCGCCAGTGTTACCGGTGAGCTCAAGATTATCGATGGCTTGAAGCTCCGTGGCGTGTTTGGTGCCGATGTGGTGGGTAACAACCGTTACTCGCGTAGCATGCCTTCTTATTATTATGCCGGCGAAGATGCTACCGAGCCCCGTCCACGTAAGGAGTCGGATTTCAGAACCAGCAACTGGAATGCCGACAACTACCGTCTGAACACCCAGATCCTGCTGGATTATAATAAGACCTTCGGCGTGCACACTGTTAGTGGCCTGTTTGGTGCCACCAACGAGTCGTACACCTGGTATAACAACGAAATCTGGAAGAACTATGTTGATCCCGACTTGGGTACCTCTACCAGCATCACTACTGGTGAGGTAGGTAACATCGGTGGTGCTACCACCGTGGATAGTTCTGGTCAGACCAGCATTACCTCACTGCTGGGTCGTATCGGCTATAACTACAAGGAGCGTTATTATGCTGAGTTCGACTTCCGTTACGATGGTAGCTCAAAGTTCCATAAGGATTACCGCTGGGGTTTCTTCCCCTCACTGTCGTTAGGCTGGCGCATCAGCGAAGAGCCTTTTATGGAGAAATATCGCGAAAAGGTGGGCGACCTGAAGATCCGTGGTTCATACGGTATTCTGGGTAGTCAGGCTGTAGGCGACTACGACCGCTATACCCGCTATAGCGTTAGCTCTACCACCTATGCTTATAATAATCAGGCCGTAGCCGGTGCCGGGTTTAACCTCGGACTGAAGGACCTGACTTGGGAACGTACCAACACTTTCAATATAGGTTTCGATGCTTCGTTCTTGCACAATGCACTGAACATCACATTTGATTACTACACCAAGCGCACCAAGGACATCCTGATGAAGCCCTTGCAGCCCAGTGTATTCGGAACCACCATGCCAAGCACCAATATTGGTGAAATGTCGAACGACGGATGGGAACTCTCTATCAACTACCGCCTGAAGACCGGCGATATGAAGCACAACTTCTATTTCAATATCGGCGACTCAAAGAACAAGGTTACCAAATTCCCTGGTAACGAGCAGATTAGCGGTGTAGATGAGATCTATAAGATCATTCGCGTTGGTCAGCCCCTCAACTCCTACTATGCATGGCAGGTAGAGGGCTTGTTCCAGAGCTACGATGAGATTAAGAACTCAGCTCTGCCTCTTGGCGCAGAGGTAGCACCTGGCGACCTGAAGTTCAAGGATCAGAATGGCGATGGTGTCATCGACTCTAACGACCGTGTCATCGTAGGTAACGCTTTCCCACGTTACACCTTCGGATTCACCTACCGCTTCGAGTGGAAGGGCTTCGACTTCAGTATGTTCTGGCAGGGTGTAGGCAAACGTTCGCAGATGCTGCGTGGCGAGTTGCTCGAGCCATACCACTCAAACTATTCTTACGTGATGTACAAACATCAGCTTGATTTCTGGACCCCAACTAACACAAACGCTAAATATCCACGTCTGGCAGCACAGGGCTCGGCCTCAGATACCAACAACTGGGGCCGCCCGTCAGACATCTTCGTGCTCGACGCCAAGTATGCACGTTTAAAGAACCTCGCCATTGGTTACTCACTGCCTAAGAAGGTGATAGAGCCTCTGGGCCTGCAGAAACTCCGTGTATATGTTACCGGTCAGGATCTGTTGACACTCACCAAGAACTCGTTCATCGATCCTGAGTCGTCAGAGTTCGGTTCAAACATGAACTCTGGTGGTGGTAACAGTGGTCGTAACTATCCTATGCTTCAGTACTATGGCTTTGGTTTCGATGTAGAATTTTAATGATTAAGTATCTTATGAAAATGAAAATCAAGAAATATATCTATCTGTTTGCTGCTGTGGGCGGACTTACGCTTACTGCCTGCAACGGCATGGAGAATGCCCCTGGCAACCAGTTTACCGATGCAAACTTCTGGGACTCTCCCGACAGAGCGCAGTATGTGGTAAACATGGCCTATGCACAGATGTATAATGCCGGAAAAATGTGGCGCGACGAGTCGCTCAGCGATAACATGATCGATGGTCGTTCTACGACCGACCAGCGCCTGATGCGTATGGGACAGGCCACACCAAGCACTGGTATTTTTGCCAGCGAGTGGGCCGACCTGTATGGCGGCATCAAGACCTGTCATGTGTTCCTCGAGAATATCGATGCCATCACTAACCTCGATGCAGCCAAGAAGGCTCGTATGATTGCCGAGATACGCTTTGTACGCGCCTATATCTACTTCCGTCTCACCAACTTCTATGGCGATATTCCTTTCTTTACTAAGGATATCACTGTGGATGAGTCGAACACCATCGGTCGTACCTCGCACGCCGAGGTGATGGCGTTCATCCATCAGGAGTTGAACGATATCATCGGCGATCTGCCCTCGCGCAACGACCTGCCCGAGAGCGAGAACGGCAAGATTACCAAGGGTGCTGTGGTAGCCCTGCAGGCCCGTGCCTATCTGATGGACAGCGACTGGAGCAATGTGCAGAAATACTGCGAGATGCTTATCAATCAGCCCGAGACTTACGGCTCGTATGCTCTGTTCCCCAGCTATCGTGGACTGTTTGAGGAGGACAATGAGTATAACCAGGAGGTAATCCTGGATCGTGCCTATGTTCGCAACCTGCTTACCTGGGGCGAGATTCTCGACATGGTGCCCCTGAGCAAGGGTGGTCGTGTGGCTGACCGTGTACCTCAGCAGTCGTTGGTTGATAGCTATCTCACCCTGACCGGTTATACCATCGATGAGGCTGGTACCGATTACGATCCTAACCATCCTTACGACAACCGCGACCCACGCCTGGCAGCTACCGTTATCTATAACAACTACGACTGGAGCGCTAATGTGGGCGATGGCTCAAAGGGCGAGGTGATCCATATCGATCCTGCTGGCGATAACACCGTTGATACCTATATCGGAACAGGCAGCAATACCACTGCTACAGGTTACTACACCCGTAAGTGGTTTGCCCCACAGGCTACTGGCGACATGAGTTCGGGTCTCAACATCATCATGTTCCGCTATGCCGATATCCTGCTCATGTGGGCCGAGGCTAAGCTCGAGCAGAACCAGATGACAGCCGATGTATGGAACAGCACCGTACGTGCCATCCGTCAGCGTGCTGGCTTCAAGACAGCTAAGGCTCTTAACTTCCCTGCCGATAAGTCGCAGACCGAACTTCGTCAGATCCTGCGTAACGAGCGCCGCTGCGAGCTGGCCCTCGAAGGCTTGCGCTGGTACGACATCAAGCGCTGGAAGGCTGGTTCAGAGTATCTCACCCAACCCGTTCGTGGTGCCAGCTTTACCCACGACATCCCCTGGAAGTTTACGTTCGATGAGAACCGCGACTACCTCTGGGCTGTTCCTCAGAGTCAGATCGACCTCAATCCTAACTTAGGCCAGAATCCTGGCTACGGCAATTAATCCATATCATCAATAAGTATTATTAGTAAAAACCAAAAAAGAAACAATTAACTATGAATAAGAATATTATTAAGGCATTCGCGCTGTTTGGCGCCGTGTTCAGCATGTCAGCCTGCACCTCCGACATGGAGTTCAAGGATAGTCAGGTATCAGCCATCACCCAGCTCTACGAGCCTGCCGATGGCAAGAGTGTAACCCTTCAGGCATCAGCCACTGCCTCTACTTTCTTCGAGTGGGAGGCTGCCAAGGCCGAGGATAGTGGCTCGCCCCTTTACGAGGTGGTGTTCTACAAGGACGGCGAGAGCACACCTATCTATAAGGTGCTCTCTGATAAGAATGGTATGATGAACAGCGCTACCATCACCCACAAAACCCTGAACAAGGTTGCCGCTGCTGCCGGTTTCAAGAGTGGTGCCAGTGGCACAGTCAGCTGGTCGATCATCGCTTCTCGTGGTTTGAATCAGGCCGAGGCTACAGTTAAACACAAGCTGAACATCACTTCGCTCGAGGGCTTCGACGAGATTCCTTCATCGCTCTTCATCATGGGCGAGGGTGCCGAGAACGGTGCTGCTTTCTCATCACCCGAGCAGGGCGTATATGAGATCTTCACCAAGCTCGAGGGTGGCAAGAGCTACCAGTTCTGCAGCAACAACAAGGGCGATGGCACCATCTATTCGCTCGATGGCCTGAAGCTGCGCGAGGGTGGCTCAACCGTAGCACCAGCTACAGGCATCTATCGCCTGGTTCTCGATTTCAATGTGGCTTCGGCTACCATCCGCGAAATCAAGAGTCTCGGTTTGTTCTTCTGTCCTAACAACAATATCATGTTCGATCTTCCTTATGCTGGCAACGGCGAGTTCTCAGGTGTAGGTGTGGTAGCCTTTAAGCAGGAGGGCTGGGGCCGCGACGAACGTTATAAGTTCCTGATGGAGTATGCCGATGGCACCAAGCAGTTCTGGGGCACCAAGAATGGCACCGACTCACGACCTGGTGGTCTGGCTATGGACGATCCTTACTATTATATTATGGAAACTGGCAACAACCAGTGGGACGACAAGTGGAAGTTCGATGGCGACTTCGATGGTGGCTCTGATGGTCCTCACCCAGGTGTCAAGACCCGCATTACCGTGCTCTTCCATGGTGCTAACTATACCCACCATGTTGAGCTGGCTGATTAAACTGTAAGTTCTAACTTATGCATAACATATTAAAAGTTTTCTTCGTACCGCTTCTCTGCAGCCTTGTGCTGCAGGGTTGCGGTTCTTCTTCATCCGAGGATGAACCAACGCCTGCGCCACAGCCTGAGCAGACGAACTGGAAACAGGTGGCCGAACAGGCTACACAGGCTTTAGTAACTCACTTCTGGAACGGTCGCGAGGGTTATTTCAACTCGTTGCCCGATGTGGCCGATATCCATCAGAATCAGTACTGGCCCCAGGCACATGCCATGGATGTGGTGATTGATGCCTATCTGCGTACAGGTAGTGCCGGCTATCGCGACTTGTTTGATAAGTGGCACGAGGGCATCAAGAAAAAGGCTGGCAACAGCTATTTCAACGATTTCTACGACGACGAGGAGTGGATTTGCCTGACGATGCTCCGCCTGTACGACTGCACCAAGGAACAGAAGTACCTGGATACCGCCCAGTTGCTGTGGGACGACATCCAGAATGCCTGGAACACCAAGTACTGTGGTGGTGGCATGGCTTGGCGCAAAAGTCAGCCCTGGAGCAAGAATGCCTGCAGCAATGGTCCTGCCGGCATCATCGCTGCCCGCATGTACAATATCCTTCACAAGGCATCAGATTTAGATCTGGCTAAGCGTATCTACAACTGGGAGCGCGACAACCTGTATGCCCCTGGCACGGGTGCTGTTTATGACAGCATGAACGGTCAGGATGGCAACAATGTTACCACCTGGGTGTTTACCTATAATCAGGGCACGTTTGTGGGTATGTGCTACGAGTTGTTCAAGATTACTGGCGAGACCCTTTATCTGCGCGATGCTGTGCGTGCTTCGTCTTACACCCTGTCGAGCCTGAGCGACCTCACCGAGAGTGTACTCAAGGACGAGGGTACTGGCGATGGCGGCTTGTTTAAGGGCATTTTTGTGCGCTACTTCACTTTGCTCATTCAGGAGCCCCAGCTCGATGCAAGCGATAAGACCCGTTTTGTGGCTTACTTAAAGCACAATGCCGAGGTGCTGAAAGAAAAAGGTCTGCAAACCCAGTACCTGATTGGCAGCAACTGGGCTCGTAACACATCGGCCATCGACTTGGGTACCCACGTTAGTGGTTGTGTACTGCTCGAAGCTGTTGCTCTCGATACTCTTTAGGCGTCATACCAAAATGCTTTCGGAACTCAGTATAGAACTGTGAGCGCGTGTTGAAGCCCGTTTTATAGATGATTTCCTGAATAGTGGTATTAGTAGTGGTAAGCCATCTTGCGGCCACATTAATACGGTAGGTCTTGATATAATCCTTAGGTGTCGGCATATTGGCATCACTGAACTTCCTATAGAGATTGCGCGGACTGATACTCATCAGTTCCGCCAATGTCTCTGGGGTCAGCTCAGTATCGGTCAGATGCTCGTCAATCACCTTTGTCACCTCGTCGGCAAAGCTCTGGTGCTCCTTGCTAATCAGGTCGCCGCCAGCATACACATAGGCCGATGCTGCCGAATTATAGTATTCGCGCAGCACGTTGCGGTTCTCTAACAGTCGTACCACGGTGGCCTGCAGCAGGTTGATGCTGAAGGGCTTGCTGATATACACGTCGGCACCGCTGTCTAATCCCTCTATACGCTCCTCTTCCGATGTCTTGGCCGATAGGATAATCAGTGGTATGTGCATGGTGTGCTTGTTGCGCTTTACCTGTTGTGTAAAGTCCAGTCCGTCGGTACCAGGCATCATAATATCGGTAATAATCAGGTCGGGAGTTTCCTCTTTTAGGTAAGCCATGCCCTGTTCGGCATTCAAGGCTGCCAGCACACGGTAGTCCGACAAGCAGTCGGCCAGCAGGTCAAGCATCTCCTGGTTGTCGTCAATCGTCAGGATGGTAGGTGTTCTGTCGCCTGCCATCTTGGGCAGTGGGCGTGCAGGTTTGGCTGTGCTTACTGCCTGTGGTACAGCCAGGGGCATGTTGTCGGTCTGCTTAGCCGATGTCACCACCTCGTCGCTCACCCCTTCGGGTAGCGGCTTTTCGGGCAGATACACATTAAACTGTGCATACTGGCCCACTTCGCTGTCAATCTCTATCCGTCCGCCTAACAGTTTGGCCATGTTATGACAGATGGCCATACCAATGCCATTACGCGAGGTCTGTCCGGCATTCGGACTCTCCTCAACGCTGTCGAACACAGTGTAATAGTCAAAAATGCGTTCCCTGTCTTCAGGTGCGATACCACGTCCTGAGTTATAAACCGAGAACAGCAATCCTCCCTCCTGTCGGGTAAGTTTTACTTTGATGGTGCCCTCGCTCTTGGTGTATTTAAAGGCGTTTGATATCAGGTTGCCTACGATGCTTCTCAGTGCCTTATCGTCAGATGTCCACACCAATCCCGGCTCAATGTCCTGTTCGTAGCTGATGCCACTGCGCTCGGCCATCTCGGTAAAGGCGTTGGCGTAGTCGCCCACCACTGCCGATACATCCACGCGTCGCCAACTAATCTCGTGGTGTCCTGTGGTTACACGGCGCAGGTCGATAACCTCCTGAATCAAACTGTTCAGTCGACCCAGGTTCTGCATCACCTTGCCCACGTATTTTCTCACAAACTCATCGGCCTTGGTGTAAGCCATAATGCGCTCGCATGGTCCGTAAATCAGGGTCAGAGGTGTGTTCAGTTCGTGTACCACATTGGTCAGGAACTTCAGTTTCTCCTCGTACAGCTCGTCCTGGTGCTGCTGTTGCAGTCGGGTTAGCTGCATCTGCTGGTGCAGCTTCTGGTCCTCGTACCAGTGACGCACATAGATGGCTATCAGGGCAATGGCCAGTAATATATAAATAAGGTAGGCCCAGATGGTGCGGTAATAAGGTGGCTTGATGTCGATGTGCAGTTGCGATACGGCCGTTTCCTTACCGTTCATCATGTTCTTGGCCTTTACATACAGCGTGTGACTGCCCTCGGCCATCTGGGTAAACGATATCACGTTGCTCGATCCGTTGTCAATCCATTCGCCATCGTCTGTCAGTCGGTACAGGTAATGGTAGAACGGCTCCTCCAGATAGTTAAAGGTGGCTAAGCTCACGGCAAAGGAGTTCTGCGTGTGGTCTAATGTCAACGTCAGGTTATCGCGCTCGCCCTGCATAAAGTCGTTGATGTTCTGCAGCTTACCCAAAATGTTGAGTGTGGTAAAACTAATGCGCAGTTCGTGTACCTGCTGCTGTACGGTGGTGTCGTTCACAATAGCCGTAAAGCCGTTGATACCGCCAAAAAACAGCTCCCTGCCATTGGCAAAGGCGGCACCATCGCAGTATTCGGTTACATCCAGTCCGCTGTTCATGCCATACACCTTCAGCACCGTGCCGTTGGGCGACAGTTCTACCAGTCCGCCGTTGGTGGTAGCCCATACTTCGTCTGCTGTACCTTTTGTAAAGGCATGTATGGTGTTGTTAGGCAGTCCGTTGGCTGTAGTCAGATGGTGACTCTTGCCTTGCTTGTTACGTATAAAAATGCCCATGCCCGTACCTATCCACAGGTTATCGCCCACGGCCTGCAGCGCAAACACATCGTTAATGCTGGGGTCGTTGGTTGTCTGGCTGGGTGCCATATACTTCAGCTGTCCTTTCTCAAAGGTATAAAGTCCTTTTCCACGGTTTCCAAACCACCAGCGGCCCTGTTCGTCGCAGGTCAAACAGAAGAAGTAGTTCGACGAGCCTTTGCCGCCATCCAGCACATAGCGTTTCATGTTGGTTAGTCGTGGCTGTCCGTTTTCTACGCTGATATCGGCCTTTACTATACCCGATCCCAAGGTAGCCATCCACAGTTCGTTGCCTTTCTCGCGGATATCTATCACCTGCTGCAGGTGCATTTCGGCTGGTACGGGTCGTATGCTCTTGGTGGCTTGCGAGTAATAGCAGATGCCATCGCCGCCACTAATCCAGAACCAGGGATGTTTGCTCTCGGCCAGTTTGTAAACCACATTGCTGCTCAGACCGCTGTTTTGCTCTCTGTACACCGTTTCGCCCAGCTGGTGTGGGTTCTGGTAGATGCTGAAGTTGGGTACCTGTATCAGTCCGTCGCCCTTGGTGCCCACCCATAGGTTGCCCTCGCCATCTTTTAGCAGGGCACGGATGGGGAACGATTTGCCGGCACGTAGCGAGGTGCTTGCAAACGAGCGTAATGTCAGTGGCTCGTCGCTATACATCAGCACGCCGGCACCATCCGAGCCTATCCATACGATATCGCCTAAGCGGTCCTTGTGCATACAGAATACGCCTGTTTCTACCCCTAAGTCAATCACCTCGGCAGGTCGGCCTTTGGGACGGTTCACTTTAATCACACCACCTTCGCCAAAGCCAATCATCAGCGACTCCTTGTATTGCAGTACCTCGTTGACGAAACCTCGTCGACTGATTTCATGGGCCAGCGACATCTCGTGTTGCAGGGTGAGTGCCTCCATCTGGTAGCTGTATAGCTGTCCGTCGTTGGTAACCAGGTATTCTGTATCGCCATCGGGCATGGCCGATACCAGGTGCATGCGTTGCACCATTTTGGGCTTGCCAATGGAGTATTGGTTGTTGTTGGCGCTTAGCTGATAGCTCACAATGCCATCGCGGTTAAACAGGTAAAGAGCCTTACTCGATACGGCAAAGTCGCACACGTTGGCCAGTGTTACGCCTTTCAGGGGTAGGGCATGTATGCTGCCGTCGCGCTTGTCGATATAGTTCAGTTTGCCGTCGGTAAGCAGGAATCCGTCGCCTTGCGGATTCTTTCGTATGCGTCTTAGTCCTTGGAACTGTGGGTAGTAGCGCACCTCCTGTCCTTTGGGTGTTACAATGTTCAGACCATAGTTAGTCAGCACCCAGGTGTTGTTATCGCCTACGTTCAGCACATGCTCTATCAGGTTGCCGTAGAGTCGCTGTCCGGCATGCAGGGTGGCAGGGCGCACCTTACTGCCGTCGTAGCAGTTCAGTCCGTCGATGGTGCCAAACAGCATAGTGCCGTCGGGTTGCTGCTCAATACTGAGTATCGAACTGGCCGACAGTCCGTCGCCACTGGATATATGTCGGATGTTATAAGCCTGTACTTGCAGCACGAAAGCCGCGAAAGCAAGTAGTAATTTAATCTTCATGTTTTTAATTTTTCCTTTTCGTGCGCAAAAATACAAAAATATTTTGTAACACCCGTTCTTTATGCCTTTTTTGTGACAAAAAAGTTATAATCATGCAATTACGTTAAATATTATTATAAGATGATTATTATAGTATGATAATTGAAAGATAATAATTATATTTGCAACAAAAAAGCATGGTATGGTAAACAATCCTTTTATTCTGTATGGATATGAGTCGGAGGAGTATTTCTGTGATCGTCAAGACGAGACGAAGCATCTGCTCCGATTAATAGAGAATGGAAATAATGTTGCATTAATAGCTCCACGTCGAATAGGTAAGACGGGGCTGATAGAGAATTTATACCATCTAAAGGAGGTTCAGGAGAATTATTATACGTTTCTGATTGATATCTATGCAACTAAGAATATGGAGGATATGGTTATGGCGATGGGTAGCGCAATGCTTGCATCATTACGGCCTAAAGGTGCTCAGATTATGCAGAAGTTTACAGGCTTCTTGTCTTCTTTACGTAGCGGTATCTCTTTTGATCCTGCTGGAAATCCGTCGTGGAATGTGGAGATTGGAGATATCAGGATGCCAAGAACAACTTTAGAGGAGATCTTTCACTATATTGAATCGGCTGATAAACCATGTATTGTTGCTATTGATGAATTTCAGTCGGTTGCAAATTATCCTGATGGTCATGCAGAGGCACTTCTACGAACACATATTCAACATTGTCGCAATGCAAATTTTATCTTTGCCGGGTCGCAACGTACCATGATGGCCGAGATATTTAATAGTCCGGCACGTCCGTTTTACCAAAGTGCTTCGATGATGAATCTTGGCTGTATTTCAATGGATAAGTATTGCCAGTTTGCTCAGGAGCATTTTTCGAAGGCAGGCAAATCGCTTCCTGCCGATGTGTTCCAGATGGTTTACGAGCGCTTTGAAGGTATAACCTGGTATGTACAGCGTGTGATGAACGAACTTTTTTCTTTAACGTCTACAGGATCTGCCTGTACGGTGGAGATGATAGATGTGGCTATAGATAATATTCTGCGAGCTAACGAATTCAATTATCAATCATTGCTGTTTCAACTGCCACCAAAACAAAAGATGCTGTTAGTGGCTATCTGTAAAGCAGGTAAGGCCACTGCCTTAACGTCGGCCGATTTTGTTCGTCGCTGGCATCTTCCGTCAACAAGTAGTGTTCAGTCTGCTATAAAGGGGCTGCTCGAAAAGAGTTTTGTGACAACTTCGCTTGGTGTTTACGAGGTTTACGATAAATTCTTTGCCATGTGGCTCCTCCGTCAATCATAATTTTCAAAATTTATCTACCACTCTACCACCAATCTGCTGGGATGCCTGTTATAAACTTTGTAGGTAGTCATCCCATTGGGTGGGGGAGCCTTTCTGGCCGAACGATTTCTCGTATAGGCGTTCTCGGGTTGAACTGATTGCTTGCTTGCTTTTATTGAGTAAGTTTGCAACCTTTACGGGAGCAATGTCGATTTTCCTTAACAGGCAAATTTGGCGTTCAGTAGCGCTGATATCACATAGATTCTCCAACCTCTCTGTAAAACGTGGATAAACTGTATTGATGACCTGTTCTAATTCCTGCCAGTCTTTATCGGTAATGTTAGGAGCAAAGGTCATACTGTTATCTGCAAAGTTGTAGAACTTTTTACGAATATCACATTCTTGTATTTGTTTTTTTCTTTCTTCTGATAGGGCTTTCTCTTCCTGTGTTTGTTGCCATTTCTTTGCCTGTTCTAATATTTCAGATCTCAGACTTTTTGTTTCTTTGTGTTTGGTGTAATACAAATATACAGCAATAAAAATAAACGCAAGCGTCAGGATGACGAAACAAGCTACTGTAAGATAAAAGTATATGCGTTGATTGCTTTCACGTAGCTCTGCATTCTCTTGTTCCTGTCGCTGATAATTGTATAGTGCATTTATCTTGGCAACGGTTGCTGTGTTTGTTGTTTCGTTGATAGAGTCGTTAAGATTCTTATATACTGTTAGATAATGCAATGCTTCTTTTGCTTGTCCTCGTTTGAGGGCAATTTCGGCCAAGCGCTCATTAGCTGAGCAGCGAGCATATATTGTACCTATTTTTAATAGTTGCTTAGAGTAATATTCGGCAGAGTCCACCATACCGATGGTCATATAAATATTTGCTGCAGTTGTTAGTACGCCACTGCTGTCAGGGCCATATACGCAGGTTAAAGCTTCGTTTATCTCTGCTTTTGCTTTTGGGTAATTCTGCAATTTGCAATATAAACCTGCAAGGTTGCTTTTGTTACCATAATACAAATAGTCTATATTTTTTGCTTTTGTCAACTGGATTGATTCCTGTAATATCCTTAGGGCCTCATCATATCGTTCATGGTCACTTAGTTCCTTTCCCCAATCTCTCAGGCCATATATCATACCGAGCGTATCTTTTTGGCTTTTACAGAACTGGTAGGAGCGTTTGAATGCTGCGATGGCCTCTTCTGGTAAGTCTTGGTACGAAAATACATAACCTATCTGGCTATAGATTACTCCTTCCAAATCTGGGGTGTCGCTATGTGGTAGGGCTGATACTGCCTTATTGTAATAATGTAGTGACTTTGTGAAATCTCGTCGCTCGTAGAAAACACGACCTGCGTAATAACATGCCTCAGCTAATTTCAGTTTACTGCCATGATGTTCATAATAGTCAACTAGCGAAAGTGCTAAAGAGTCAGATTCTGCAATAGGTTCATCGGCTTTATCTGCCGTTTTAATGCTTTGTAGCTTTTGATACATATCTTTTTCAAGAGAAGAATCCTCCCCCTGACACGAAAATGTAATGACCAATATGGTAACGAATATGATGCGTTTTAGCAAATCTAATCTCATAACAATCTTTTTTCGCTTGCAAAGGTAATACTTTTATTTCAAAAATTCCCCATTTCATCGAAATTTTACGGTTTTGCGTACAGTACGCAGAAAATGCGTACTCATTTGCGTACTAAAAAGTTTGGTTATATGTCATGAGCGTATTAATTTTGCAGCATTAAATTTAAAATTTACTGTATGAAGAAATTAATTCCAATTCTATTATTGGCTTTCATAAGTCAAATTTGTTATGCAGAGGACACGCCTAATGGCAATAATGCAGATGGATATGATAAGGGAGAAAAAGGTCATCCACATAAGGCTCCCATAAAGCCATCTGCCCCACTTATCTCTTATAATCAAGGAGTGTTGTCTGTCTCAACCCATAATACATTGTATAATGCAGAGATAATAATTCGTGATATTAATGGTAATATCATATATGATGTTGTTGATACCATCTCAAATGGTTATGTCATACTCTTGCCAGAATTCGTATCTGCTGAGATGTATCGTTTTGAATTGGTTTATTCAGAGAATCAGATTGTTTTATATTTCTGAAATAGAATATGGATCCATAGAGGAAACTCCACAAATTCTATAAATATTAACAATTTTAAAACAAAAGTAAAATGAAGAAGTTTTTATTGATGCTTGCCATCATGGGAAGCGTAGTTACAACTGCTTCGGCTGAAAAGAAAGAGCAGCCCAAAGAAGAATATGTTTATACTTTTCGTGGGCATTGCGAAACTTTGTCGATAACAAAGAGTTTTGATCATGTACTTACAGATGCCGAAAAAGCATACTGGAATGGTTATGTGGATGGATTGTGTAATCCTCTACTACATTATTGTTAAACAATATCTGTGATGGTTATGAAAGCATTTCTATTATTTCTATTACTAATTCTAGGACTTAATTTTGCTTACGCAGAAAAAAAAGAAGATCCTAAGTCACATTGTTATTTATTTGTTAGCAAGTGTGATAGATGCTATACAAAGGTTTTTGATCATGAACTATCTGATGCGGAATATGCATATTATCAAGGGTTTTATGATGCGCAATGTGATAAAAACTGGCATTACTGTTAATTATTTGATTAATCGATTATGTAATAATTTTGTAATTCTATGTTTATATGAAAAAAAAAGTCATTGTATTATTGCTAGGACTCGCAATAATGAATCTATGCTATTCAAAGAATTTTATGGATAAGATGATGTTTCGTTTCGTCTATGACGTACAGGCAAAGGCTTTCGAAAAGAGTACCCGGTTGAATTCTGATGAACATTGGTTGGATATTGGTGAAAATGGTGTTAGCAAGTACTATAGTAGATGGAAGAATGATTATTGGCATATAAATGATAGTTTAAAAGCAATTGGCGGTGATTTTAACAGCATACAGCGCGTTGTTCGTGAAAAAGGGATAGAGTCATCACAATTCAACTACTATATCTACAAAAACTATCCTAGTCAGCGACATCAAACGGTGGATTACTATTCAATAGAATTATTCCAGTATCAAGAGCCCATGGGGCAGGACTGGGAACTGGCAGAAGGAGATACTACAATTTTGAACCATCCCTGCCATAAGGCTGTTTGCAATTATCACGGTAGAACATGGACAGCCTATTATGCCACAGATATCCCCATCTCTGATGGTCCATGGAAGCTCTGTGGGTTGCCAGGTCTCATATTGAGAGCTTACGATCACGATGGTGCTTTCATTATTAATTGTATCGGCATCCACCAGGAAGTTGGAGGTGAGATAACCATGCGTGATGCTAAGAAAAGGAAAATGAAGCCAGAACAAGCGCATAAATTGATAGAACTGATTGATAGCGATCCTGATGCATATATGGAATCGCAAGGTCACAAAAGCACGACTTATGATGAGAAGGGCAGACCAATGAAGATGCCTCAGATGCCCAAGCGTGCCTATTACGAAAGTTATTCCTCTGGAGATAAGAAATGAGATATACGCTGTTGACATTGATGGTGTGGCTGACAGCTATGGTGGTCGGATTACGGACACCTTATTTATTTCATCTTGTTTCATGAAACACATTGAACCAAGAAAAATTTGGTTGTTTGTGTAGTTTTGCCTATCTTTGCCCCAGGAATTTTAAAACAAAAAGTAAAATGTGATGAATTATTGAAAACTGGATTATTATGAAGCTGTTATTAATTGGATTAATTCTATTTTGCATCGGAAACAATGCTTTTGGTCAGAAAACAATTTCTGACCAAAAGGTATTGGATACGGTTTCTTATCGCTTTGTGTACGATGTCCAGGCAAAGGTTTTTGAGAATAGCAATCTAAGGAAATCTGATGAACATTGGTTGGATATTGGGAAAAAAGGTATTAGTTATTATTATAGTGCTTGGCAAATGAGAAATATCCAAATCCATGATAGCATACGCAATATTGGTGGCTCAATGAATGATGTCTTTCGAGTGAAGTACGAGCAAGGTGTTGAACCGTCAAATTTCCTTTATTTCATATTCAAGAATTATCCACTGACAGGGCAGCAGACTGTAGATTATGCGTCGATGGATTTATTCCAATATCAGGAACCGATGGATTTGAATTGGAATTTTGTAGAAGGGGATACTATTATTTTGAATCATCCTTGTCAAAAGGCAATCTGCAATTATCATGGTAAAACATGGATTGCATTTTATGCCACAGATATCCCTATTTCTGATGGTCCTTGGAAATTATCAGGGTTGCCCGGGCTTATTCTCAGGGCTTACGACCTTTCCGACTCGTTCTTGTTTAACTGTGTAGGCATCTATCAGAATGTAGGAGGAATTATTGCAATGATGCGTTCTAATAGAAAGATAACTACTCCTCAAAAAGTACATGAGACGACAAGAGAAATAGAAAAGGATCCCAATGCATATATGAAAGCAAAAGGCCAAAATGTCACAACGCTCGATGAAAAGGGGCGCCCTATCAATTTGGGTAAGATTCTGTCGAATATGGCTCATTACGAAAGTTATTCCTCTGGAGATAAGAAATGAGATATACGCTGTTGACATTGATGGTATGGCTGACAGCTATGGTGGTCGAGGCCCAAACATCTTTTTCGGGACGTGTTGTTGCTGAAGGTTCGAAAAAGGGGTTGGGCTGGGCCAGTGTAGTGGCCGAGGATGGTAACCATAAGCCCGTGGCATTTGCTAGAACTAAGGAGGATGGCACCTTTGAACTGAAGGTGCAGGCAGGCAAGGAACCGGCATGGCTATCGTTCTCGTTGCTCAGCTATGCAAAAAAAACGATTGCTGTAGCTGATTATCGCAATGGTCAGACCGTAAAAATGCGCGAAGAGGCACTAATGCTGAAGGAGGTAAAAGCCACCTCGAAGCGATTGGTTCGACGTAGCGATACGTTGGTATATAGCGTGGCAGGATTCCGCCATAAGCAAGACAGATCCATAGCCGACGTCATTGCTAAAATGCCTGGGCTTGAAGTAAAGCAGGATGGCTCTATCCAGTATCAGGGCAAGCCCATCAACGAGTTTTATATTGGAGGCATGAACCTGATGGGCAACAACTACTCGCTGGCCAGCGAGAATATCAATGCCAACAAGGTGAAGAATGTAGAGGTTCTTACCAACCATCAGAAGGTGAAGGCCCTGCGTGGTGTGCAATTCTCCGACCAGGCTGCACTGAATCTTGTATTAGAAGAAGATGCCAAGAATACCTGGTTGGGATTGGTGGAGACAGGAGTGGGAACCACATTGCAACAGAACGAGACCGACCGTCTGCTGCGCGACGGGCGCCTGATGGCCATGATGTTTGGAGGTAAGATGCAGAGCCTGTCGATGTATAAATGGAATAATACAGGTAAAAACATCAAACGAGAGATACGCGACCTGCAAAACACCATCGCCGACATCAGTAGTGCCAAAAGCATGATTAATAGTGTTGGACTGAGTGCCCCTGGCCTGATGCAGGAACGCTATACGATGAACGACTCCCGACTGCTGGCTACCAACTGGCTGCGTAAGGCTGGTAAGGATGCCACCATCAGGTTCCAGCTCAATGGCTTTATCGACAATACCGAGGGTAATCGCTACTCAGAAACCACCTACTCGGATGTGATGGGTGGTGCCATCATCACAGAGGAAGCCAATGGCGAGAATCGGCAGAGCCAATGGAAAGGTGAATTGAAATATGAGCGCAATGGAGAAAAACTGTTTGTTACAAATGTATTGAGCGGCTATATGGATTTCGACAAGAGCTGGGCTACGACATACACAAACGGTCAGGTTCTGCGACAAGAGGCTGCACCCAAAGAACGCTGGGTGGGCGACCATCTGGAAATCGTGAAGGCCTTGGGTAATGACCGTGTGCTGCGACTGAATGCCAGTGGCTTTATCGCCTATCTGCCTGGTATGCTGCTACTGGCCGACAGTACTAGCCAGAATGTCGATCAGCATGCCACCCAATTGCGTGTAGGGGCCTCATTCCGCCATAAACTATTTGGTAAACTGTATGTTTCATATAAAACAGGTGTTGACTACGATGACGAGCGTTTCGCACTTAGTTGCCATCAACAGCCTACACAGCGCAACAGCTATCAACAGTTCAGCTGGTATCTGCAGCCATCATTCAATATCAAACGTAATGATCTGGAGCTTACGGCATCGCTGCCATTCAGATTAATCAATCGCCACTTTGGTAATGAAAACAACACGCAGGGCATACTAACGCCAACAATAAACATTCATTATCAGCTGCTTAGCGAACTGGCTGTTATTGCCAGCTATAACTACAACTGGCAGCCCGCCTCGTTAGAGGATATGACGGCAGTTCCTGTTTACAGCAGCTATCGAAGCTATAGTACAGGTATCGGCAGTCTCTATGCCCAAAACAGTCAGAATGGCAATCTGAAGTTTGAATACAGTAACCCTGTGATAGGTTTGTTTGGCCATATCCAGGCCACCTTGTTATATCAGGACAATCAGCCTCTTTACAACAGCCAGTTGGACGGCATTTTCTACCATAGTAGCCCGTCGGGACAGTTCTACGACAATACCACATGGATGCTTTCCGGCCGTCTCAGCAAATCACTCGGCACTATGAAATTTATTACAGCCATCGACGGTAATCTGTCGAGCCGACGCTCCACCACCATGATGAGCGGGCTACTACTACCTTACCGTCTCGACAGCTATCGTTGCGGCATCAGTTTCTCTTTGCGCCCGGCACAGACGCTGTCTTTCGAGGAAGAGAGTCATTATCAGTACAGCTGTCAGAAATTCAACAGCATTCAGTTGTCGGATAGCCGTGCCTTGCGTTCGTTTACCCATACTTTGAAGAGCTACTACATGCCAGGTAACTGGCAGATAGAATGGACCAACGAGATGTATCATAGTAACGACCATTCCGTATCGTTCACCTATTTCTCCGACCTGCAGGTGTCATACCGCACCAAAAAGCATGAGTTTGGTGTAAAGGTAGGTAATATCTTCGGCAACAAGGATTACGAACGCAGATACATCTACACCAATTACACCAGTTACACGATGAACCGCTTGCGCCCAAGAGAAATCCTATTGAAGGCTAGTTTTGATCTGTAAGTATTAGTTGTCATCTATATTCTAATTTATCTGATAGAGACTATTTGAGTGGTGCCTCATATACCCCATTATCACCAGTTGTAGTGATAAAAAGATGTTAAATACTAAAAATTTAGTTGATAAAATTTGGAACTACTAAATATTTAGTATATATTTGCCGGCGGAATGATAAACCTAAGCATTATGAAGGAGAAAAAGAAGCAACTAACCAAGGCCGAGACGCAGGTGATGAACATCCTGTGGAGTTTGCCAGAACAGCAGGGCTTTATTCAGGACATCATCGATCGCTATCCTGAACCCAAACCTGCCTACACTACTATCCTGACGTTTATGAAGATTCTTACAGACAAGGGATTTGTAAAGCCTGAAAGGGTAGGCAAGGCCAATCGTTTTTCGCCGTTGGTAAGCAAGGACGATTACACCTACTCGTTTATCAGCGATGTAAAGGATACTTTTTTTGATGGCTCATTCACATCGCTTGTCAGCTTCTTTGCCAAAAAGGAGCAATATACCGACGAGGAGTTGGCAGAACTGAAGGAATTGATGACAAAAATCGAGTCGAAACGATGATAACGGCATTTCTGTTATATATAGGTAAGGTGGCGATACTGTTGGCAGTGTTCTATCTGTTTTATCGCCTATTGATGGAACGTGAGACTTTTCATCGCTTTAATCGTGCCATCCTGCTTTTGTCGTTCTTGATAGCCTTTATCCTTCCGCTGTGCGAAATCACCCTGCACAAAACGGTTGTGGCTGCATCTACGTCTGCATCCGGGTCTAATGTTGCAGCTGGTGTTGTATCGGATATTCCCTCTGTAACTTACGGTAATCCCCTTCTATGGCTATTCGTTATCTATCTTGTAGGCGTAGTATTAAAACTGCTCCATACCGCCATCAGCATCTATCGTTTGAACAAGTTGATTAACCAATGCGAGCAGCACCCGCAAGCAGATGGTACCACCATTGCCGTTTGCGCTCAGAATATTGCTCCGTTCAGTTGGTGGAACACCATTGTGTTTTCGCGTCGCGACTATCAATTACAGGATTCGGCCCTCTTGGTTCATGAGCGGGCACATATCAATAGCTATCACTCCTTCGATCTGTTGCTGATGGAGTTGGCGATTGCCCTGCAGTGGTTTAACCCTGCCATCTGGCTCACAGGTAGAGAGTTACGTGCCGTTCATGAGTACGAGGCCGATGCCAGTGTGCTTTCGGGTGGTGTAGATGCACACCACTATCTGAACCTGCTGATGGATAGGGCCAATGCCAAGTTGGAGTGTAAGTTGGCTAATGCCATCAGTCAGCAAACGCTGAAGAACCGTTTTCAGATGATGGCGCGTCATCGCTCCAAGCCTTCACGATTGCTCAAGGTGCTGTATCTGCTCCCCGTTGTAGCCATCACCTTAGCCCTGAATGCTCAGACGATTATTCACTATCAGGCACCTGAACCCGCTCCCAGCCATCCTGTTGCTGATACCATTCAGCCCCCTGCGTCACAGAAGGTGGCACCAGACCCTGAGGTTAAGCCATATAAACAGCAAAGCACTCAAAAGACGGAACCTCAGCCAGAAACCGCATTGCTGACGATTTCAGGAACGGTAGTTGACGAAGAAGGTAATCCCTTGTTAGGTACAGCTGTAAAGGAACATGACGGTGCAACAGGTACGATTACTGATTTTGATGGTAAATTCTCGCTCAAAGTACCCAAAGGCACTGTGGTAGATTTTCTGAATATAGGCGTGGCCACAGTCTCCATACAGGTAAAGAGCGATATGACTGACCAGAAGATAATTATGAAACAAGAATAACTTAACCAATAAAAGTAATGAGTATGAAAAAAGTTTTTGTGATGATGGCAGTGTTGTTGGCATCAGTAACCGCATCTGCTAATGACAACTTTAAGTTGACAGGTAAAATTGATGGTGCAAGCAATGATACGCTCTGCATCGAGTATACTATTTTGCAGCCTCAGAAACAGCACATGGTGCATAAGGTGGCTGTAAAGGCTGGTGAGTTTTTGTTCCACGCCAATCTGAAAGAGGCTTATTCGGCTAAAATGTATTTAAAGACGAATCCCAAAGAGAGTCTTTATTTCTATTTGGTTCCTGATGAGGAGGCTGTCTTTAGTGGCAGTCTTAATTCGGTAGACGAGCATTGGAGTGGTAGTACATTCTATCAGCAGTACGAACGAATAACTGAACTCCAACGTCCTTTTAATATTGAGTTTGTGGCTGCTCGAAATGATCCTGATAGCATAAGGGGGGAGAAAAACCGTGATATCAATAGGCGCGCACATTCTGTATATATGAAATACATAGAGGAACATCCCGACGAGGATGCCACGGCAACTTTGATTGTTTATGTAGGTTACGAGCAGGTGTTGCCTGCTATGGCCAAGTTGACTCCGGAAGTTCGCAATGGCAGAATGAAAAGCGATTTGGATAGCTTGGAGAGAATGTTTAAGCAAGTGCTGAAAGAGGCGGCTGCACGCAAAGCCGTTAAGAACGATACTGTTACAATAGGCACTCAAGTACCAGAACTTGGGTTGAAAGATTTGCAGGGAAATGTGTTGGAATTGAAATCGCTTCGTGGTAAATATGTAGTGCTCGATTTCTGGGGCTCGTGGTGTACCTGGTGTATCAAAGGGTTCCCCAAACTAAAGGAGTACTACGCCAAATATAAGGATCGCCTTGAGATTGTGGGCATCGACTGTAACGATACTGCCGAAAAGTGGGCTGCTGCTGTTAAGAAACACAATCTGCCTTGGCTGCAGGTAAGAAGCGAGGATGGCATTACAGAGGATAGATTCAGAATAAAGGGCTATCCTTATAAGGTGCTGATCTCGCCCGAAGGCATTGTGCTCAATGCCTACCTAGGCGAAACCGCCGATTTCTACCAGTATTTAGATACCGCCCTTTAAGTTGATGGTATGGCTCAACATGTTCTGATTATAAGAAGATTGGAGAACGAATATATTAAGACGAATGACAAATTCCTATTAGTGGAACGCAGTGTTCCCAGGTTGGGAACAAAACATTCCCAGGTTGGGAATGAAACGTTCCCAAGTTGGGAAAAAATGAAGCGCTTTTGGTGGCGAGGGTTGTAGTATTAGTTGGCGTTTCTTTTGAAACTTTTGCAAAAAAATCTCTCATCTCTCCCTCAATCTCTCAAAACCCGCATAAACACAGGTGGTTTGAGCGATGAGAGATTTTTCGCATCCCTCCCTCATCTCTCATGTATCTCTCCCTATAGCATGAGAGATGTAGGGAGGGATTAGGGAGGGAAAAGGGAGAGATTAAGAAAATCTCCACCCTCTCGAAATGCCTGTGTACAAAGGCTTTTCGGAAGATTGAGGGAGAGATGGCTGTTTTTACAGAGAAATTATTTGCAAAAATTATCTCCGTTACCTCTTCTTTACCTATCTTGGCTTTGATGATATAAACACCTTTAGGCCAGCCTGCGGTAGAGATGGTGGTAGAGTGCTATATGTCAGGGACCAGTCCCGTGGCATAGATAGGCTATCGCTAAATATCTTCGAGAGATAACGTTATTAAATTGAGATGGTATGATCCAAAATCAGATGCTGGCAAAGATGCTACTCTTTGTTTCTAACTCTGAAAGACTAAGTTTTTTAGGGTTCCTTTTAATTTCGGCAGCAATACCAGTGTGCTCAAATTCATTGAGGGCAATCATATCTATCTCATTCTCACCTTTACGATTCCACCAATTCCCCACTATCGTATATTGCCCCGATTCCATAGCTTGTTGTTGAAAGAACTGTTCAAGTGTACGCCCTGTAAACTGTTCATAACCTTTCCCCATATTCTGTCGCAACAAGGAAAGTTGCTGGCGTTCCACAAGTGCCTGATATGGCCACACAAAGCGGAACCAGAAACGTAGGAACTGGTCGGAAATCTCGTAAGCACTGGTTTTGCTGTTAGGTTTGGCCAGTAGGGGTTTTAGACGCGAGATGATGTTATAGTTGTTTTCAAGATTCTGGATGAAAGTACCCATATCCTTTTGCATTGCGCCGTCTATATCCGAACGCCTGGTCATACCTCCCGCTATTAGCTGGAGAATAGAAAAGTATGTGCTACTCTCATCGCCAAACTCCTGAATCATCAGATCGCGACCCTCTGAGAGAAAATAAGAATCCTGCCTGCATACAAAGTTTAGCATTTTCTCCTTTGTATAACATCCTGCATCCATCAAAAGCTCTACGTATTTTGCCACTCCACCAGTAATCATATAGAGGCAAAGCAAGTCCTCATTGTTATAATGCGGGTGATGGTCGCCGAATATCTGCTTCAGTACATTAATAGAGAAAGGTAACAGTGTGAATTTTGAGGTGGGGCGTCCATAGAGCGGTTCGTTTCTATCTTCGAAGATACGTTTCATCAACGAACGGATACTACCCATCGTTATCAGGTTAATATGTGAGTCACGATGATACCTGTCCCAAATGTCTTGCATCTCACTAAAGATGGCTGGATTTACTTTATAGAAGTTCTGAAACTCATCAAAAACAATAGAAAAATGGCGATGTACCGATTCTCTCATAATAACCTCGAACACATCACGGAAGTGCGACAATCGACCATATACCTGTATACCTACCTGTTCCTGGAGTGTTTGCTGAAACTTATGGCAAAGCATGGCTTCGCTATCTTTCGCCACAAAAAGATAAGCAAACTGGCACCCCTCCAAGGCTTTTATCACAAGCGACGTTTTACCAACTCGGCGTCTACCCATCAGTACTGTAAACACAGCATGCTGTTCGGC
Source organism: Xylanibacter ruminicola 23 (assembly GCF_000025925.1). Classification (NCBI taxonomy): domain Bacteria; kingdom Pseudomonadati; phylum Bacteroidota; class Bacteroidia; order Bacteroidales; family Prevotellaceae; genus Xylanibacter; species Xylanibacter ruminicola. The sequence goes on from NC_014033.1 coordinate 3,345,589, forward strand.
CTGCTTCTCATTCTGCTTCAGAATCTCCATCTCTGCTTTGCGATCATAAAACTTCATAATATAAATCCGGATTTATATAAATTGTCATTTATATTTCTGCTGCAAAGTAACAAAAAAAACTTCATATCTCCAAATATTATGGCTATTTTTTAATAGTTTACCTCACATTTGGACGAAAACTAGTAAAAATAGCGATAGCCTACTGACGAATATAGGCTATCGCAAATATGCCAGGGGGCACTTTATTCCGTGGCATGCACTATTTCTTGCTATGGAAAGAGTAACCAATAGTAAGGCCTACATGCGAGTAGTATTTCTTACTGATGTGGGCATCAAGGGTGAGGCGCAGGTGGCGGGCAAATTCTACACCTGCTCTTGGAATGATGCAGAGAGTTGTGCCCTCATCACCTAAGCTGCCCTTGATTTGTTGGCAATTCGCAACTCCAAGGCCAAGACCGATGAATGGTGATACCTTCGAGCCACGATTTATCTGATAGTCGGATAGTATAGCAAGCGATATCGTTCGGTTGCTGAGCGACTTGTCATCTTCGGCATGTCTTACAGCGCTGCCGATATATAGTTCTGCACCAACGTCCATCGGCAGCCGTTTCAGATTCCATCGCGATTCAAGTCCCAAGTTAACGCCTAACTTGTTGCTGATTCCCGATTCGCTATCCAACGGTAAATTGGTTCCTGCTTTTACTTCAAACTCAAACGGAGCAACACTCTGCTGGGCCCTGCTTGGCATAACGGCCATCAGGGCCATACATAATACAAGTTGTAATTTCTTCATCTTTATTTTATTGGTTTGTAAATTCACGTGCAAAGGTACAACAATTAGTTGGAATATACTCAAGAAAATCCCTATATAGTGGTAGGTAATCCCCCTAAAGTAGCCATTGATGGTACAAATAATAAAGTTTATGATACTCACGGAATAGAGGGTTTGGGGGATTTGTTGTAACTTTGCAGCCGAATAGATTAATAAACAGAAATCAAATTAGCAAATATGAAGAAACTATTAGTAGCGTTATCGCTTATCGCCGGTAGCCTGACAGCATCGGCACAGTGGGGACGTCCTGTAGATTATGCAGCAGGTCCTGGACTTAAGGATGCTTACAAGGATTATTTTACTGTAGGTGTGGCTGTAAACAAGTTCAACATCTCTGATCCTGCTCAGACTGCAATCGTAAAGAAGCAGTTTAACAGCGTTACTGCCGAGAATGCTTGGAAACCAGGCGAGATTCATCCCAAAGAGGGTGTGTGGAACTTTGGCTTGGCCGACAGCATTGCCAACTTCTGCCGCGAAAACGGTATCAAGATGCGTGGTCACTGCTTGTGCTGGCACTCACAGTTTGCCGACTGGATGTTTACCGATAAGAAGGGTAAGCCAGTAAAGAAAGAGGTATTCTACCAGCGTTTGCGCGAGCATATCCACACCGTGGTTAACCGCTATAAGGACGTGGTTTATGCTTGGGACGTAGTAAACGAGGCTATGGCCGATGACGGTCGTCCATTCGAGTTTGTTGATGGTAAGATGGTGCCTGCCAGCCCTTATCGTCAGAGCCGTCATTTTAAGCTTTGTGGCGATGAGTTTATTGCTAAGGCTTTTGAGTTTGCACGCGAGGCCGACCCAACAGGTGTGCTGATGTACAACGACTACAGCTGTGTTGACGAGGGTAAGCGCGAGCGTATATATAATATGGTGAAGAAGATGAAGGAGGCTGGTGTGCCCATCGATGGTATCGGCATGCAGGGTCACTATAACATCTACTTCCCTGATGAGGAGAAGCTGGAGAAGGCCATCAACCGTTTCAGCGAGATTGTAAACACTATCCACATTACAGAGCTGGATCTGCGTACCAATACCGAGAGCGGTGGTCAGCTGATGTTCTCGCGTGGCGAGGCTAAACCACAGCCTGGTTATATGCAGACACTGCAGGAGGACCAGTATGCCCGTTTGTTCAAGATATTCCGTAAGCATAAGGATGTGATTAAGAACGTTACATTCTGGAACCTGAGCGATAAGGACTCTTGGCTGGGTGTAAACAATCACCCACTGCCTTTCGACGAGAACTTCAAGGCTAAGCGCTCGCTGCAGATTATCCGCGACTTTGATGCCGCTATGGACAATCGCAAGCCAAAAGAGGACTTTGTGCCCAACCCCATGAACCAGCCCGGACAGGAGTATCCTATGGTTAACTCTGAGGGTTACGCCCGCTTCCGTGTTGAGGCTCCCGATGCTAAGTCGGTAATTGTAAGCCTGGGTCTTGGTGGCCGTGGCGGTACCGTACTGCGCAAGGATAAAAATGGTGTTTGGACTGGTACTACCGAGGGCCCAATGGATCCTGGTTTCCACTACTATCACCTGACTATCGATGGTGGCGTGTTTAACGATCCTGGTACACACAACTACTTCGGTTCTTGCCGTTGGGAGAGTGGTATCGAGATTCCTGCCAAGGATCAGGACTTCTACGCTTATCGCAAGGATATCAACCATGGTAACATCCAGCAGGTAACCTTCTGGAGCGAGAGCACTGGTAAGATGCAGACTGCCAATGTTTATCTGCCTTACGGTTACGGCAAGGTGGTAAAGGGTAAGCAGGAGCGCTATCCTGTACTGTACCTGCAGCACGGTTGGGGTGAGAACGAAACCAGCTGGCCTGTACAGGGTAAGGCTGGACTCATCATGGACAACCTGATTGCCGATGGTAAGATTAAGCCATTTATCGTAGTAATGGCCTACGGACTGACTAACGACTTTAAGTTCGGTTCAATCGGTAAGTTTACTGCCGAGGAGTTTGAGAAGGTACTCATCGACGAACTGATTCCTACTATCGATAAGAACTTCCTGACCAAGGCCGACAAGTGGAACCGTGCGATGGCAGGTCTGTCGATGGGTGGTATGGAAACCAAGCTCATCACCCTGCGCCGTCCTGAGATGTTCGGTTACTGGGGATTGCTGAGTGGTGGCACCTATATGCCCGAGGAAATTAAGGATCCTAAGGCTGTGAAGTATATCTTCGTAGGTTGTGGCGACAAGGAGAACCCAGAGGGCATCAACAAGAGCGTTGAGGCACTGAAGGCTGCTGGATTTAAGGCCGAAGGTCTGGTTTCTGAGGGCACTGCACACGAGTTCCTGACATGGCGTCGTTGCCTTGAAAAGATGGCTCAGAGTCTCTTTAAGTAAGGAAAAGTGCGAAAAAAGTGTGATTTTTTAGTGGTTGAAACAAAATAAAAAGTAAATGTAACATGAGGATAAGCCACTTTCGAAAAAATACACTAACTTTGCACCCAGATAAAATAAAGAATCGGTTAAAATTGTTTTAGTTATATTAGTAGTTAGTAGTTTTTCCTTCCCTGGGACTAAAGAAAGGCGTTTCTTGTCCCAGGGTTATTTTTTAAATTCATAAATTATTTGTATCTTTGCAGCGAAATTTAAAACCAATAGTATATATATGAAACGATTATTGACTATCCTTGCCAGTGTGTGTGTAGCACTTGTGGTTAATGCCCAGCAGCACAAGCTGTGGTACAGTAAGCCTGCCGCTCAGTGGTTAGAAGCCCTGCCTATAGGCAATTCGCACTTAGGTGCCATGGTGTATGGCGGTATCGGTACAGAGCAGATACAGCTGAACGAAGAAACCTTCTGGAGCGGCTCGCCGCACAATAACAACAATCCTGATGCCAAGGTGGCTATGAAGGATGTGCGACGCCTGATTTTTGAAGGCAAAGAAAAGGAAGCCGAGGCGCTGATTGACAAGACTTTCTTTAAAGGACCCCATGGACAAAAGTATCTGCCCCTGGGCGACCTGATGCTTTCTTTCGACTACCAAAATGGGGCTGAACCAAGCAATTATCGTCGCGAACTGAATCTGGGTGATGCTTTGTGTACCACCAGTTTTGATGTGGCTGATGTGAAATATATTCGTACAGCCTTTGCCTCGCAGGCCGATAACGCCATTATCATACAGCTGACTGCCAGCAAGAAGAAAGCCCTGAACTTCGGGGTGAGCTATCAGCGCAACCAGCAGGCTGTTGAGGGCGGTGCTGTGGCCAAGAACGAGCATGCCTATATTATTAATAATGTAGAGCACGAGGGTATCGCTGGCAAGCTGCAGGCCGAGGTGCGTGTAAAAGTAGTGGCCGATGGAACTGTGACCGATATGGGCAGCGATATGCAGGTGCGAAATGCTACCAATGCCACTATCTTTATTACGGCGGCTACCAACTACGTGAACTATCAGACTATTAACGGCGATCCGGTTGCGAAAAACAACCTGACCATGCAGTTGCTGAAAGGCAAGAACTACAAGCAACTGTTGAAACGCCATCTGGATAAGTATCAGGATCAGTACGATCGTGTGTCGCTGTCGTTAGCCAAATCGGCGCAGTCGGAGCTGCCTACCGATGAACGTCTGGCAGCTTTCGATGGTACCGATCTGGATATGGTGTCGCTGATGATGCAGTACGGACGATACCTGCTGATATCATCGTCGCAGCCTGGTGGTCAGCCTGCCAACCTGCAGGGGGTATGGAACCATAAGATGGATCCCGCTTGGGACTCGAAATATACCATCAACATCAATGCCGAGATGAACTACTGGCCTGCCAATGTGGGTAATCTGGCTGAGACACAGGAGCCACTGTTCTCGATGATTCGCGACCTGAGTGTCACAGGCGCTAAAACGGCTCGTACCATGTACAACTGTCCGGGTTGGGTGGCGCATCATAATACCGACCTGTGGCGTATTGCCGGTCCTGTGGATGGTACCAGCTGGGGAATGTTCCCAACAGGTGGTGCCTGGCTTACCACGCACCTGTGGCAGTACTACCTGTATACTGGCGACAAGCGATTCCTTGATGCTTGCTATCCCATCCTGAAAGGAGCTTCCGATTTCCTGCTGTCGTATATGCAGGAATATCCAAAGAACGGCGAAGTGAAGCAGGCTGCCGGCTGGCTGGTAACGGTGCCAACAGTATCGCCTGAACATGGACCAGTAGGCAAGAACACCACCGTAACAGCTGGATCAACAATGGACAACCAGATAGTGTTTGATGTGCTGAGCAGTACCCTGAGGGCACACCAGATACTGGGCTATAATAATGTGGTTTATACCACCATGCTGAGCAATGCCATTGCCAAGCTACCACCTATGCAGATAGGTAGATACGGACAGTTGCAGGAGTGGCTGATTGATGGCGACGATCCAAAAGATGAGCATCGCCATATATCGCATCTGTACGGCTTGTATCCTTCGAACCAGATATCTCCCTACAGTCATCCCGATCTGTTTACCGCTGCGTCTAACACCCTGAACCAGCGCGGCGATATGGCTACTGGCTGGAGTCTGGGTTGGAAGATCAACTTCTGGGCACGTATGCAGGATGGCAACCATGCCTTTAAGATTATCAAGAACATGCTGAACGTGATACCCAGCACCACAGAGTGGGGGCGCAGTGGCGGTACCTATCCCAACTTGTTTGATGCCCATCCACCATTCCAGATTGATGGTAACTTCGGTTGCTCGGCTGGCGTATGCGAGATGCTGTTGCAGAGTCATGATGGCGCTGTACACCTGTTGCCCGCCCTGCCTGATAGTTGGAAAGATGGCGAGGTGAGTGGACTGGTGGCCAGAGGTGCCTTTACGGTAAGTATGAAGTGGCACCAGGGTGAACTGACCGAGGCTACTATATACTCGAAGATTGGCGGACAGCTGCGTCTGCGTTCGTATGTGCCATTGCAGGGGGCTGGTTTGAAGCCGGCTCAGGGTGAGTGCAGTAACGAGCTGTTGGCACCTGCTGCCATCCGCGAGCCATTGGTGTCGGAAGAGCTGAAGGACTTTAAGACACTGCCCATCCGCAAGGTGTACGAGTATGATATCATGACCGCACCGGGGAAAACGTATTACATTAAACATTAAACATTAAAGATTAAAGATTAAACATTAAAGATGAAATATCAACTATTCTTATCATTGGCATTGTGTGTGGGGCTGGGAGCCTCGGCACAAACATTGCCTTACCAGAACCCGAACCTCTCGGCTAAAGAGCGAGCCGTTGACCTTTGTAGTAGACTGACTTTGGAAGAGAAAGCCATGCTGATGCTGGATGAGAGTCCGGCCATCCCCCGCTTGGGCATCAAGAAATTCTTCTGGTGGAGCGAGGCGCTGCATGGTGCGGCTAACATGGGTAACGTAACCAATTTCCCTGAGCCTGTAGGTATGGCTGCGTCGTTCAACCCTCATCTGCTGTTTAAGGTGTTCGACATCGCATCTACCGAGTTCCGTGCTCAGTACAATCATCGTATGTACGACCTGAATGGCGAGGATATGAAGATGCGTAGCCTCTCTGTTTGGACACCAAACGTGAACATTTTCCGCGACCCTCGTTGGGGACGTGGACAGGAAACCTATGGCGAGGATCCCTATCTTACCAGTGTGATGGGCGTGCAGGTGGTGAAAGGCTTGCAGGGGCCTGAGGATGCCAGATACCGTAAGCTCTGGGCCTGTGCCAAGCACTATGCCGTGCACAGTGGTCCTGAGTACACACGTCATACTGCCAACCTGACTGATGTGTCGGCCCGTGACTTCTGGGAGACTTATATGCCTGCCTTCAAGACATTGGTAAAGGATGCGAAAGTGCGCGAGGTGATGTGTGCCTATCAGCGTCTGGACGATGATCCCTGCTGTGGTTCAACCCGTCTGCTCCAGCAGATATTGCGCGATGAGTGGGGCTTTGAGTACCTCGTTGTGAGCGACTGTGGTGCTGTTAGCGACTTCTACGAGAACCATAAGTCGTCGTCGGATGCCGTACATGGTACATCGAAAGCTGTCTTGGCTGGTACCGATGTAGAGTGTGGCTTTAACTATGCCTATAAGAGTCTGCCCGAGGCAGTCAGAAAAGGTCTGCTCTCTGAGAAGGAGGTTGATAAGCACGTGATCCGTTTGCTCGAAGGTCGTTTCGACCTGGGTGAGATGGATGATCCGTCGCTGGTGGAGTGGTCGAAGATTCCTTATTCGGCTATGTCGACCAAGGCTTCGGCTAACGTAGCGCTGGACATGGCCCGTCAGACCATCGTACTGCTTCAGAACAAGAACAATATCCTGCCTCTGAAGAAGAATGCCGAGAAGATTGCCATTATCGGTCCTAATGCTCATAACGAGCCTATGATGTGGGGAAACTATAATGGTACTCCTAACCATACCGTTACCATCCTGGATGGTGTGAAGGCTAAGCAGAAGAAACTGGTTTATATACCTGGCTGCGACCTGACAAATGATAAGGTGATGGAGTGCCATCTGGCTACCGACTGTGTAACTCCCGATGGTAAGAAAGGCTTGAAGGGTACATTCTGGAACAACACAGAGATGGCTGGAAAGCCCTTTACTACCGAATACTACACCAAACCGGTAAATGTAACCACTGCAGGTATGCACGTGTTTGCACCCAACCTGCCTATCGAGGATTTCTCGGCTAAGTACGAGACAACCTTTACAGCCAAAGAGGCTGGCGAGTATGTGGTAAACGTGGAGAGTACTGGTCATTTCGAACTCTATGTCAATGGCAAGCAGCAGTTTGTGAACCATATCTGGCGTGCAACACCAACACGCACGGTGCTGAAAGCTGAAAAGGGTCAGAAGTTTGATATTGAGGTACGTTTCCAGACCGTGAAGACATGGGGTGCTTCGATGAAGATTGATGTGGCTCGCGAGCTGAATATCGATTATCAAGAGACCATCGCCCAGCTGAAGGGTATCAATAAGGTGATTTTCTGTGGTGGTATCGCTCCCAGTCTGGAGGGCGAGGAGATGCCTGTAAACATCGAGGGCTTTAAAGGTGGCGACCGTACCAGCATCGAACTGCCTAAGGTGCAGCGCGAGTTCCTGAAGGCCCTGAAGGCTGCAGGAAAGCAGGTGATCTATGTAAACTGTTCGGGTTCGGCTATTGCCCTGCAGCCAGAGACAGAAAGCTGCGATGCTATCGTACAGGCCTGGTATCCTGGTCAGGAGGGTGGTACAGCTGTGGCCGACGTGCTCTTTGGCGACTATAACCCAGGCGGAAAACTGTCGGTAACCTTCTATAAGAACGACCAGCAGCTGCCCGATTATGAGGACTACTCGATGAAGGGTCGTACCTATCGCTATTTTGATGATGCGCTGTTCCCCTTCGGCTATGGCTTGAGCTATACTACTTTCGAGGTGGGCGAGGCTAAGGTTGAGGCTGCTACCGATGGTGCGCTTTACAACGTACAGATACCTGTAACCAATACCGGCACCAAGAACGGTAGCGAAACCATCCAGCTGTATATCCGCAACCTGCAGGATCCCGACGGTCCACTGAAGAGTCTGCGTGGCTTTGAGCGTTTGGATATCAAGGCCGGTAAGACGGCAACAGCCAACCTGAAGCTGACCAAGGAGTCGTTGGAGTTCTGGGATGCTGAGACAAACACCATGCGAACCAAACCCGGAAAGTACGAGATACTCTACGGAACCAGTTCGTTGGACAAAGATCTGAAAAAACTGACCATCACTTTATAGTGGTGGTCTTTTTTTGACGTAACAAAAGTGTAGTGGTGATAATCATAAACAGGGCTACACAGCCTGCAATCACGTAGAACCAGTAATCAACAACAGGTTTCTCCTTGATTTTCTCCCAAATCTCACGAAGCACTTCCTGGCGGTCGCCACTGTCGCGTAGATAGCTGCAACGGCTGATGACGTCCTTGGTGGGATACATCACGCTATCTACATGAACGGCGGTTGCTTCAGGGCCAAAAAAATAACTCAGATCGATGGCAGGAAGACTGTCGTTGGTAACAGCTTGCAGTATCTCGGGTGTGCCGATGGCCGAACTGTAGCCTGTTTCTTCCATACACAACAGGGCTATATCAGGGCGGCACAGGAAGTTTATCCAGAGGCTGGCGGCCTTGATATTCTTACAGGTGGTGGGAATCACCCAGCAGTCGGCCCAGCAGTCGCTACCCTCGATGGGTACAACATACTGCAGGTTGGTGTTGTCGCCTGCCTCGTCGATAGCCCATCTGGCGTCGCCGTTCCAGGTTATACTCATCCAGTCCTTGCCGGCTGACATCAGGCGCTTGTCGTCCTCTACATCAAAACTCTTCATCTGTGGACGGGCCGACTCCAGCAAGTCCTCGACAATAGCGATGTTGCGGTTGGTGAGGTAGGCGGCCAACAGGTTGCGGTTGGCTACGCCCGACTTGATGTCATCGTAGAATGCGTAGTTGATAAACACGTTATAGATATCGCTGAACGAGTCTTTCATAATCACCTTGCCGCGATATTTCGAGTCGAACAGGAATGCCCAACTGTTTACCTCTTCGGGTTTAACAAACTTGGTGTTGATGAGTACGCCTGTGTTACCCCATAGATAGCCTACGGTGTAATCCTTGGCGGTGATGCCCTGTGCCTCGCCGATGTGCTGTAGCATGTTGTCGATGAAGGGTGAGGTGCCATGCAGGTAGTTAGGAATGCCTTGAGCCACGAAACTGGTGTCGATCGGGGTGAGCATCTTGTGCTTCATCATGCGTTCGGCCAGATATTCGGGTGGACAGAACACATCCACCTCTGTCTGCTGGTCCTTTATCATGTCGAAACACTCTTCAGGGTAGTCGTAGGTTACGTAGCTTACCTTGATAGGCTGGCCTGTAACCTGCTGGTACCATTTCTCAAACTTCTCTATAACGCCTACACCAATGTAGTCGCCCCAGTTATATACCTTCAGTATCTGTTGACGGTCCTGTGCCTGTATGGCCAGACTGCAACACAAGGCAAGAATAGCGGTTGCTAGCCGTTTCATATCGTTCCTTTTTTTGTTTAGCGCTCTTCGTGCTCCTTCATATAGTCGCGTGGCGACATACCGTAGAATTTCTTGAATACGGTAGAGAACGAGGCTGAGTTTGCAAATCCACATGCATACATCACCTCGGTAACGTTCATGCCTTGGTTGGCCAGCAGCTGGGCGGCCTTCTTCAGGCGGATATTGCGGATAAAGTCGTGAGGTGTCTGGCCGGTAAGGTCCTTCATCTTGCGATGCAGGTGTACACGGCTGATACCAACAGTATCGGCAATCATATCTACACTCAGGTCGGAGTTGTTCAGGTTCTTGTTGATGCACTCCATGATGCGCTCCAGCAGCTTCTCGTCGGGCGACTTGAGTTCAATCTCGTCAATCTGTTCCTCCAGGCTGTCGTTACGCTCGTACTTCAGGCGCAGCAGACGGTGCTTGTTAATGAGGTTCATGATGGTGCGGCGCAGAATCTCCATGTTGAATGGTTTAACGATGTAGGCATCGGCACCAGTCTCCAGACTCTCCAGTTTGTCCTCGTCGCGGTTCTTGGCGGTGAGCAGTACTACTGGGATAGAATTGGTGTTAGGATTGGTTTTGATGCGGGTACACAGGGTGTTACCATCCATCTCGGGCATCATGATATCACTCAGTACCAGGTCGGGCTTGGTGCGGATTACCTCGCCAAGTGCCTCGCGACCATTGGTGCAGGCATGTATATCGTAATCCTTCGAGAGCTCGCTCTCAAGGTAGTTGCGAATCTCCTCATCATCTTCGGCAATCACCAGAGTGAGCTTGCGGTTGCCAGGTGTCATCTCGCTCATCGGGTTAATCAGCTCTGTCTCGGGCTCCTCTTCCAACAGCAGTTCGGGGGTGATGGTCTCGGCGGCCTCGGCTGCTTCGGCTTCGGTAATCATCTCGTCAGCATTCAGATGGCTGTTGCCCATAGGGATGGTAATCACAAACTCACAGCCCTTCTCCAGGTTGTGAACGGTAATGGTACCATGGTGCAGCTCAACCAGCGAACGGGTAAGGTCGAGACCGATGCCAGTGCCCACATAACGGTCGTTGAGCGTGGTGGGCGTCTGATAGAAGCGGTCGAAGATCTTGTTCATCTTATCCTCGGGGATGCCTTCGCCATTGTCGTAGATGGCGATTGTGGCCGATTCGTCAGTATGACTGATGCGAATGCCTATCTCGCCACCGGTTGGGGTGTACTTGAAAGCATTCGAGAGTACATTCATAAGTACCTTATCGAAGTTCTGGCGATCTATCCATACAGGAATCTTATCGCTATCGTGTTCGTAGATAAACTTAATCTGCTTGGTCTTGGCCTGATTATCAAACAGGTCGTAGATATCCTTGGCAAAGCTTACCAGGTTGGTCTCACGCATTCGCATCTGCATCTGACCCTTGTCGATCTTTCGCAGGTCCATCATCTGGTTAATCAGACTGAGAATACGCTCGGCATTACGACGGATGGTTTCGTAAACTGCTTTGCGGCTGGGATCGTTGTCGTTCTTGATAAGCGAGAGCAACGGTGTGAGAATCAGCGTCATTGGGGTGCGGATCTCGTGACTCATGTTCATGAAGAAACGCAACTTGGCCTCGCCCATCTCTTCGGCATGGATATGGGCCTGGAGGCGCAGCTTATCCTGCTCCTTATGGCGACGGTAAACCAAATACTGCCATACAAACATACCGATAACCATAGCGTAGAAGAAATAAGCCCAAGCCGAGCGGTACCACGGACTGTGGATAACCACCGTGAACTCTCTTACGGGTGTTTCTACGTTATTGCGCTCGGCCTTAACCCTGAATCGGTAGGTGCCTTGTGGCAGGTGCGACAGGGTAAGCACGTTCTCGCCTGGCTGCAAGCGGTTGAATGGCTCGCCATTAATACTATATAAATAAGATATGTGTTCAGGGTTCTCGTAGGTAAGGGTCGAGAACTGGATTGAGAACGTGTTATCGCTATAGCTGAGTTCGAAACGGTTGCTGGCAATGATGGTAGTATCGGTAACCAGATAACTGCCTGAATGGGTGGCACGACTTACCTGCTGACCATTGATAGAGAAGGAGGTGAGCTCAACCTCAGCCTCCCACTTGCTAGGAGCAATATGGTGAGAGTCGAACCACGAGATACCTGCTGTGCCACCCATGGTGAGGATACCATCGGGCGACATGAATGAGGCACCATCGCTGAACTCGTTACTCTGCAGACCATCATCCACAAAATAGTTCTGCCAGATATCGGATTTAGGTGTGAAACAGCTCAGTCCGTGGTCGGTACCTATCCAAAGACGGCCTTGCAGGTCGCGTTCGATGGTGGCAATACCGTTATCGGCCAAACCATCAGCACGGGTATATTGCTGGGTTTTGTGGGTACGCAGATCGTAGCGGAACAAGCCCTCGTTGGTACCATACCACAGGTTACCGTCGTATTCGCGGGTAATTCTTACAGGGGTGCTGTAGTTCAGACAGTTCATACCAAAGGTGCTTGTCCAGCTGTTGGCAGGGATGTCGAGACAGCATAACCCCATACTGGTGGATACATACAAACGTTTGCCATCGGGCGACAGTTGAACCTGCGATACATAATCGTTGGTAATGCAGTTCATCTTCCTGTTCTTATCAGCGCCTGCCTTCATTTTGTAAATGGCCAGCACACGTCCGTCGTTGGGGTCCATCTTCACAATGCCATGTTTCATGGTACCCAACCACAGGTAGCCATCGTTGCCCACGGCTATGTCCATTACAATCAGGTTGGGATCCATGGGGAATGGTACGCGGTGATACTGGAAGGTAACAGGATCAACCCAGCCGATACCTTCGCGGTATGTACCTAACCAGATACGTCCCTTCTGGTCTTCGGCCAGCGATACGATGACTGATGGATACTGGTCCTTAAGGTGCTTAGAGGCCTGGCTGTAGAAATCGTAGCAGTAAAGCCCGTCCTTATCGGTACCCACCCATACACGCTTCTTGCTGTCCAAGATAACGCTGATGACGCAGGCTGTACCTAATATATTATGGGCACCAAGTTTATGTCCCATGTAGTGGAAGCCCTTAAAGCTGATGGGCTGCATAAAGATACCCTTCTGCAATAATCCGAACCACAGGTTGCCGCTCTTGTCCTCGGTAATAGAGTAAACCTTACTCATAGGAAGGTTAACCTCGAGTGAGAAGAACGGGTTATCAATCAGTTCGGGTTTGCGGGGATTATAGAGGGCTATACCCTGACCATCGTAACCAATCACAATGTTACCATCGTGGGCACAATAGAGCGATGATACGGCTTTAGTACCTGTTTCGGCAATGTGAACGAACGTGTCGCCCTGCATTCTGAATACACCGCAGTTGGTGCTACCGGCATAGATGATGCCATCGGCACCTTCGCAGAGGCATGAGAACACCACGCTGGGCAGGTTCTGCATATGGCGCTTGACGGTCTTGCCGTTGTATGAGATGAGGCCCATGTGCTCTGTAACAATCCACAGGGTACCTGTACGGTCCTCAATCATACTGTTAACGGTGTGTATGGTCGCCAAAGGTCCCTTCTCCTGATAGGCTGTCTTCTGATCCTTGAACTTCAGGATACCTAGACCAGAGGTTCCCACCAGTACGTCGCCATTGGCACGCTCCAGGAAGCAGTTGGGGTAACTGTGACCGGCGTTGCCGTTCTTGTCGTACATGGTGACATTATGGAATTTGGTGCCGTCCCACGTCTGCAGGGCGCCATACATACCAAAATAAAATAAACCATTGCGATCTTGCATCATGCTGTTCACATAGTTGCTGGCCAGTGAACTGTCGTGCTCGTTCTCTTTCTTGAATACGCGGAACTGATAACCATCGTAGCGATTGATACCGTTACGGGTGGTTGTCCAGATGAATCCCTCGTTATCAAGATATACTTGTGTTACAAAGCTGCTTGATAATTGATGATCGGTAGTGAAGAACTTTCCCCTTTGGGCGAAAGCACTCAACGAGAGAAGTGAAGTAGCTAGAGTCAGTATATACTTAACTTTCATTGTTTTGTTAGTAATTAAATGGTTGCGTTAGTCGTTTTATTGTTTATATGTTGCAAAGATAGTGCATTTCTCGTGATGTAACAAACAAATGTTACAAATATTAAAGTTTTTGATACATTTAATGTGGTTTTACTCCCAAAAATGCCCTATCTTTGCGCAAAATTATATAATTTGTAACATTCGTAGTGATGAATAAAAGACTGATTTTGTTGAAGACATTGGCATTTTTGGTGTGCGTAACAGCTGTCTCTCAGTTGAAGGCGGCCAGCCAATTTGTGTCGTTCCTGCCAGAGGCTGATGCCTGGCAGTTGAAGAACCTGACTGTTGGCTTGAGTCAGAAAGAGCATAGTTGTGTGCAGCTGGCAGCCAAAAATCTCTTGGTGGATTTTGAGAAAGTAACGGGGCGGAAAGCATCGCTCTCGGAGGGTGCCGCCGAGGTGCTGGTTGGTACGGTGGGGTGTAACCCGCAGATTGACCAATGGGTGAAGCAGGGTGTGCTGCCTGGTTTGAAGGGTAAGACCGAGAAATATATCATTAAGACCATCGGCAGTCAGCTGGTGATTGCCGGTAGTGATAAGCGTGGTACGGTATATGGAATCTATGAGCTGTCGAAGCAGATCGGTGTGTCGCCATGGTATTATTGGGCCGACGTACCTGTAGAGCAGCATGCTGCTATATATATTAATAAAGGTGAGTATACCGACGGCGAGCCTGCTGTTCGCTATCGTGGCTTATTCCTGAATGATGAGGCGCCTTGCTTGACTACATGGGTAAAGAATACTTTTGATACCAATTATGGTGGTCATCAGTTCTACGAAAAGGTGTTTGAGCTGATTCTGCGTCTGAAAGGTAACTACCTGTGGCCAGCCATGTGGGGATGGGCTTTCTATGCCGATGATCCTGAGAACCTGAAGACAGCCGATAGGATGGGTGTGATGATGGGTACGTCGCATCACGAGCCTATGGCACGTAACCACCAGGAGTATGCTCGCCATCGTAAAGAGTGGGGTGCTTGGAACTATTCTACGAATAAAGATAATCTGGATCGCTTCTTCCGTGAGGGTATCGAGCGTATGAAGAATACCGACGACATTGTGACCATTGGTATGCGTGGCGATGGTGATGAGGCTATGGGAAACGGTACTGATACGCGTTTGCTCGAGGAGATTATCAATAACCAGCGTCGTATTATTAAAGAGGTGACCAAGCGTCCGGCTAAGGAAACACCTCAGATCTGGGCCTTATATAAAGAGGTACAGGATTATTATGATGCCGGTTTGCGTGTGCCCGATGATGTAACCATTCTGCTTTGTGACGATAACTGGGGTAACGTGCGCCGTATTCCTACTGCTGAAGAAAAGAAACGTAAAGGCGGATGGGGATTGTACTACCATGTAGATTATGTGGGTGCGCCCCGTAACTCGAAGTGGATTAATGTAACGCCCATTCAGAATATGTGGGAGCAGTTGCAGTTGGCCTACAATGGTGGCATCCAGAAACTGTGGATACTGAATGTAGGTGATCTGAAGCCAATGGAGTATCCTATCCAACTGTTTATGGATATGGCTTGGGATCCTGCTAAGTATCAGGTTGACAATCTGTTGGATCACACCCGTGATTTCTGTGCCGAGAGTTTTGGTGTGCCGCATGCAGATGAGGCTGCATCAATCCTGAACCTGGTTTGCAAGTACAACGGACGTATCACCTCGGAGATGTTGGATGCACGTACCTATACCTGTGACGAGTTTGAACGTGTGGTAAACGAGTACAAGGCCTTGGAAACCCGTGCGTTGCGTTTGTTCTTAGAGTTGAAACCTGAGTGCCAGGATGCTTATCGCCAGCTTGTGCTCTTCCCTGTACAGGCCATGGGTAATATCTATGAGATGTATTATGCACAGGCCATGAACCTGCAGCTGGCTAAGAATCATGATCCAGAAGCCAACGAGTGGGCCGACCGCTGTCGTCAGGCTTTTAAACGCGATTCGTTGCTGTGTAACTATTATAATAAGGTGATGGCCCGCGGTAAGTGGGATGGCATGATGATCCAGAAACATATCAGCTATCGCACATGGAACGATAACTTCCGTGCCGATGTTTGCCCACGTCTGGTTGAGGTGCCCACCCCTGTCAGCGGACCGGTATTCTCGCCCAGCGATGGTTATATCAGCATAGAGGCTGAGCATACCTATAGTCGTGAGGATGCTAAAAATGCTACTTGGACGGTGATTCCTTATATGGGGCGTACGTTGAGTGGCATCTCGCTGATGCCTTATACTGCTTCTACCGATCAGGCCAAACTGACTTATCAGTTCAAGGCTGCTGATGTAAAGACGGTAAAGGTGCATGTGGTGACAAAATCAACTCTCGACTTCCTGGATAAGGGTGGCTTGATTTACGACTTGGCTATCGATGGCAAGCAGCCCGTGGCTGTGAACTTTAATAAAGACCTGAACGAGAAGCCTGAGAATATTTACACGGTTTACTACCCAACGATTGCCAAGCGTGTGGTTGAGATGGTAGTGGAGTTGCCAGTTGATGCCAATGAGAAGGTACACACACTGACCCTCCATCCTCAGGATCCGGGCATCGTTTTCGAGAAGATTGTGATTGATCTGGGTGGTTATCAGTCGCAGTATCTGTTCGGTAAAGAGTCACAAAAAGCGTACAATTTACAATAAAAACTAACTCTATATTATTAGTTTTCTTTGTTTTCTGTAACACGGACTTTATATTTTGTAACATTTTTCTTTAATTGTTACTGAATATAAAGTTTGTGTTTCTTCTTTTTAACCCTTTTTTTACTTAAAATATGTACTTTTGCGACCGTTTTAGTCTGTAAGTCGAAAAAGTATGTAGAATCAAAACAAGTTTTTTTTATCTCAATTAACTATAGTCAAATTATGTATCAAAATCAATCAAAATGAAACAGCTAACAAGTCTTTTGAAACGTGCTGTTCCTTCTTTGCTTCTACTTTTCTGCTCTGCTTTCGCGCAGGCGCAGGTAGGCAGTGTTAGCATTAAGGGATCGGTCGTTGACAATGCGGGTGAGCCTCTGATTGGCGCATCGGTTGTTTTGAAGGGAAACACTGGTCAGGGTACGGTAACGGACTTTGACGGTAATTTCCAGTTGAAGGTTCCTTCTGAGAGTTCAGTTATTGTGATCTCTTATGTGGGAATGAACACTCAGGAACTGAAGGTGGGCAAGCAGCGCACTTTCAAGGTGACACTGACCGACAACACCAAGTTGACGGAAGTGGTAGTAGTTGGTTACGGCCAGCAGAAGAAAGCCTCGGTGGTAGGTGCTATTACCCAGACCACAGGTGAGGTGCTGGAGCGTGCCGGCGGTGTGAGCAACATTGGTGCTGCCCTGACAGGTAATCTGCCTGGTGTAGTAACCATGCAGTCTACTGGTATGCCAGGTGATGAGGATCCAAAGATTGTGATCCGTGGTATTTCTTCTTGGAACTCAAGCGATCCTCTTGTATTGGTGGATGGTATTGAGCGTTCACTCGGAAGTATCGACATCGCCTCTGTACAGAGCATTTCTGTACTGAAGGATGCCTCTGCTACAGCCGTGTATGGTGTGAAGGGTGCCAATGGTGTTATTCTGGTTACTACCAAACGTGGTAATGATGGTAAGGCCAAGATCGAAATCGGTATGCAGGCTACTGCCAAGGTGGTTTCACAACTGCCTGGAAAGCTGCACTCAGCCGATGCACTGGCCGTTCGTAACCAGGCTATCGAGCATGAGTTAGGTCTCACTCCTTCTTCATGGGGTAAGATTACACCAGAGGGAATCCTGAATAAGTATCGTAACCCTATCGATCAGGCAGAGCGCGAGCGCTATCCTGATGTGGATTGGCAGGACGAGCTCTTCAAAAAGATGGCTTTCTCTTACAATCCTAATGTTAACATCTCGGGTGGCACCAAGGCCGTAAAGTACTTTGCTTCGGTTGACTTCCTGCACGAGGGTGACTTGTATAGGGAGTTTGATAATAACCGTGGTTATAATGCCGGTTATGGTTTCAACCGTATCAACGTACGTTCAAACCTGGACTTCCAGATTACTAAGACAACAGTCTTGAAGTCGAACCTGTTCGGTAGTCATGGTCAGAAGAAGGGTCTGTATGGTATCGACACCGGTTCATGGTATGAGAGTCAGTTGTGGCAGGCTGCCTACAGCACACCAACAGATGCTTTCATGCCTCGTTACAGTGACGGTACATGGGGTTACTATCCCGACGACACTCAGGGTGCTCATAACTCTATGCAGGATATTGCAACTGGTCATGGTTCGGCCACCAATACTACTACGCGCGTAAATACCGACTTTATCCTGGAGCAGGATCTGTCGTTCATCACACCAGGACTCCGTGCTTCGGCTACGGTATCTTGGGATAACGTGTTTGTTGAGGTGAACCGTGGTATCAACGATATGAACCACTCTACACAGACCAAGTGGATTGATCCTGAGACTGGTCAGGAGAAGTATTCTCAGCCTCAGGACAGTAAGACCAACTTCGACTACCACGAGGGTATCCTCTGGAGTACTAATGGTGGTTCTATTCAGAACTGGAACACACAGCGTAACCTGTTCTATCAGGGACAGTTGTTCTGGGGCCGTCAGTTCGGTCAGCACGATGTAACTGCCATGGGTGTATTCAACCGTACAGAGCGCACATCGGGTGGTAACTTCACTAACTATCGTGAGGACTGGGCCTTCCGTACCACTTATAATTATGGTGGCAGATATTTCTTTGAGTACAATGGTGCTTACAACGGATCAGAGAAGTTCTCAAGTGCCAACCGCTTTGCTTTCTTCAACTCAGGTGCCGTAGGTTATCTGATTAGTGAGGAGAAGTTCTTCCAGCCTTTGAAGAAGTATATCGGCATGCTGAAGTTCCGTTACTCTTATGGTGAGGTTGGTGATGACTATATCAACAGTCGTTGGCTCTATGCTACACAGTGGGCATATGGTGGTAACATTCAGCAGGGCCTGCAGACTGAGACCAGTCCTTACACATGGTATAAAGAGTCTTCTGTAGGTAACCCCGATGTACACTGGGAGAAGGCTATCAAGCAGAACTTAGGTATCGACTACTCTCTGTTGGATGGTTTGTTCGCCGGATCGATTGAAATCTTCCACGAGAAGCGTTCCGACATTCTGATTGCTGGTGCTAACCGTTCTATTCCTTCTTATTATGGTGCTACACCTGCCACTGCTAACCTGGGTCGTGTTCGTACCAAGGGTTATGAGTTGGAACTCCGTGTAAACAAGGTGCTTCATAATGGCATGCGTTTCTGGGGTAACTTCAACATGACTCATGCTGAGAATAAGATTCTGGAGTATGATGATGCTCCTGGACTGCCCGATTATCAGAAGCAGACCGGCTTTGCCATTGGTCAGGATCATGCAAACCTGACATCTGGCTATGCTAACACTTGGGACCAGGTTATTGGTATGACCGATTTCAATACCAATGATGATCAGAAACTGCCCGGATCGTACATCATCCACGACTACAATGGTGATGGTGTGATTGATTCAAACGATTCAGCTCCATATAGTCTGACTGGCACACCACAGAACACCTATAGTGCTTCTATCGGTTGGGAGTGGAAGGGCTTCAGCGTTTATATGCAGTTCTATGGCGTACGTAATGTGGTTCGTTATGTAGCCTTCAACTCTCTGCCTGGTGGAAAACTCGATACCGTATATGATGAGGGTAGCTACTGGACCGTGGATAACATGGATGCCGACGCACCTATGCCACGTTGGGGTTCTAAGCCCGACTATTACGAGGGCACACGTTTCCACTATGATGGTTCATTCATCCGTCTGAAGAATGCTGAGATTGCCTATACATTCACTCAGCCTTGGGTTAAGAAGATGGGTGCACAGAGTCTGAAGGTATTCCTGAATGGTAACAACCTCTGGGTATGGAGCCGTATGCCAGACGACCGTGAGTCGAACTTCGCTGGAACTGGTCTCGCTTCACAGGGAGCCTATCCTACTGTTAAGCGTTTTAACTTAGGTCTTAAGATCAACCTATAAAAAAAGAAAACAATGAAATTTCTAAATAAGTATATAATGATAGGTGCTGCTGCCCTGACCCTGAGTCTGGGTATGACTTCGTGCACCGACTATTTGGACAAAGCCCCAGAATCAGATATCTCTGATACTGACGCCTACAAGGATTTCCATAACTTCCAGGGCTTTGTAGAGGAATTATACTATTGTCAGCCTGATCCTACCAACGGTTACTGGACTAACTCTTGGAACTGGGGTGAGGATGAGATTATGAACATCAATGTGAACTATCACATGTGTTATAAGGTTGACCAGGGTGACTTCTGGGGATGGCAGAGTGAATTCGACGGATGGCAGTCTGGTTGGATGGATCGTGCTAGCAACGAGACAACCAGTGCTAATGGTCCCGACCGTTTCAAGCACTCTATGTGGCCTTTGGCATGGTATGGTATCCGCAAGGCTAACATGGGTATCGAGAATCTGGATAAGATCACCGCTACCAAGGAGGAGAAAGATCTGATTGCCGGTCAGCTTTACTTCTTCCGTGGTTGGTTCCACTTCATGTTGATGCAGTACTTTGGTGGTCTGCCTTATATCGATTCTGTTCTTCCCGCTGGTGAGAAGCTTACTTTGCCTCGTCTCTCTTATGCCGAGTGCGCTGAGAAGGCTGCTGCCGACTTCCGTAAGGCTGCCGACCTGCTGCCTGTTGACTGGGATAAGACTACTGTAGGACGTGTAACTGCAGGTAAGAACCAGTTGCGTGTAACTAAGATTGCTGCCCTCGGTTATCTGGGTAAGGATCTGTTGTGGGCTGCCAGTCCTTTGATGAACGAGGAGTCGACAGGTGCTACTACCTATAATAAGGACTTTGCTAAGCGTGCTGCTGAGGCATTTGGTGAACTGCTGAACATTGTTGATGGTGGTAACACACAGTTCGGTCTGATTCCATTCGACGAGTACTCTGAGAACTTCGTAACAATGGATGGTTCAGGTAAGATGCCTGGACAGAATAAGGATAATACCATCACCGAGGCTATCTTCCGTGGTCCTACCTATGGTTCTGGTTGGGGTTGCTCAGCCTGGGGACAGGTAAAGTGCTATGGTGGTATGGATATCAACGACAGTGGTGTAACCTTTATGCCAACTGCCAACTATGTAAACTACTATGGTATGGCTAACGGTCTGCCTTTGGATGATAGCGATTCTCAGTTTGATAAGACTCATCCTTGGAAGGACCGCGACCCACGTTTCTATCATGACATCAAGTATGATGGCTGTCAGATGATTGTAAAGGAAGACGACGGTTTCAAGGATTGGCGTTATGCTGACATGCAGACCAATGGTAAGTATCGTGATGAGTACCGTGGAACCCGTACAGGTTACTTTAACTATAAGTTCGTTTCTACCAAGTGTAACAAAGTGGACGATGGTTATGGATGGTCGCCACAGATTCACATGCATATCCCCTGGATGCGTTTGTCGGATGTTTACCTGATGTATGCTGAGGCTGCTGCCGAGGCTACTGGTAGTGCTACAGGTTCTGTAGGTTGCAAGCTGACTGCTGTTGACGCAGTAAACAAGGTGCGCGAGCGTGCTGGCGTAGCTGCTGTTGCCGATAAGAACACTGCTTCACTCGACAATTTCATGAGCGAGGTTCGTCGTGAGCGTGCTGTAGAGCTCTCGTTCGAGGGTCACCGTTTCAACGACTTGCGCCGTTGGCTCCTCCTGGATAAGTATCCTTATAACATCAAGACATCACAGGAATTCTTGCGTGTAGGCGATATGAATGTGGATGATCCTACAAAGAACACTGTTGCAGAATGGAGCGAGAAGGTGATTCTGAAGCGTAATTTCTCTAAGAAGCACTACTGGCTGCCACTTAAGAAATCGGATACAACACTTTATCCTGAGTTTGGTCAGAATCCAGGATGGTAAGATCATCAATACTATTATTTATAAGAACATTGATTTATGAAACATATAATTAAGAATATTGCACTTGGCGCCGCTCTGCTGCCTGTAGCAGCAGTGGCACAGACAGAGAAGGAATATACCGACTCTGTGGCAAGTCAGGTGAATGTGGCCTTCCGCACAGTCAACGAGGCTGATCTGATGGGAGGTGTTTCAACTGTCAATATGATAGAGCAGGCCAAGAAGGACTATACAACCTATAGTCTGGATGGTATGGATGCTTTGGTTGGCGGTTATAACGGACAGCTTTGGAATCAGGGTGAGGCCTTGGTGCTTGTTGATGGTGTGCCCCGTGATGCCAACAATGTACTGCCCACCGAGATTGAGCAGATTACCTTCCTGAAGGCCGCTTCGGCAGTAGTGCTCTATGGTAGCCGTGCTGCAAAAGGTGTGATTCTGATTACTACCAAGCATGGTCGTAACGACGGTCTGAATGTAAGTGTTCGTGGTAATGCTTCGCTCTATGTTCCAAAGAGCTATCCTAAGTATCTGGGATCGGCTGCTTATATGGAGCTTTATAACGAGGCTCTGCAGAACGATGGTAAGGCTGCCGTTTACTCTGAGGATGATATCTATCACTATGCCTCTAATGAGAATCCCTACCGTTATCCAAACATCAACTTCTTTGATAGCCAGTATATTAAAAAGACCTATCAGCGTTACGATGGTACAGCTGAGTTCTCAGGTGGTGGTCGTCTGGCTCACTTCTATGCCAATATCGGTTTGTCGAATGTTGGTAGCCTGATGAACTTCGGCGAGGGTAAGAACAATCATACCACTCGTTTGAATGTTCGTGGTAACATCGACCTGCGTCTGAATGACTGGATTGACGGTTATGTAAACGCCAATGCCACATTCTACGATGCCCGTAACGATAATAGTAACTTCTGGAGTGAGTCGGCTACTATGCGTCCTACCAGTCAGTATCCTTTGGTGCCATTCATCCCCATCTCGTATGTGGAGGAAGCTGATGCTGTAACGCTGAAGACCATTCAGAACTCTAACTATATCATCGATGGTAAGTACTTCCTTGGTGGTACTCAGTCGCAGCAGACTAACCCATTCGCAGCTATGTATGCAGCAGGTTACAACAAGTACACCTCTCGTCAGATGCAGTTTGATATGGGCATGAACTTCGACTTGAACAGTCTGGTAAAGGGCCTGAAGTTGAAGACCAAGTTCGCTGTTGACTACCACACACAGTATAACACCTCTATCAACAACGAGTATGCTGTTTACGAGGCTAAATGGAATAATTACTCTGGTCAGGATCTGATCACATCGATTACCAAGTATGGTACAGATAAGCGCACTGGTACTCAGAACCTCAGCAACAGTCATGACAAGCAGTTCATCCTGATGCAGGCTCAGCTCGACTACGACCGCTCGTTTGGTGACCACAACCTCAACGCTACATTGTTGGCTCACGGCTATCAGATTAGTGAGGATGGTAAGTATCACCGTACCAGCAATGCTAACCTTGGCTTGCAGTTGGCTTATAACTATGCTCATACTTATTATGCAGACCTCTCAATGGCTGCCATTCACTCAGCTAAACTGGCAGAGGGTCATCGTGAGGCCATCTCTCCAGTAGTATCACTGGGCTGGCGCTTGAAGAACGAGAGCTTCCTGCGTAATGTGAAGGCTGTAGATGATCTGAAGCTGACCGCTTCGTATGGTATCATCAATCAGGACCTTGATATCGAGAAGTACTATATGTACGACTACGTTTTCACTGCTACCGGTACATGGTGGGGATGGAACGAGGTTGCTAACTCTATGCAGACCAGCGATTCGCAGCAGGGTTCTAACTATAACCTCGGCTTCATTAAGCGTAAGGAGTTCCGTGCTGGTCTGACTGGTTCGTTGTGGGAAGGCGCATTGAAGTTCGATGCCAACTTCTTCACCACTTCAACAAACGGTCTGCTGACAACAGCTTCGACTATCTATCCAAGCTACTTCCAGACTTACTGGCCTGTATCTACTTTCCTGGCTAACACCAACTACAACAATCAGCGTCGTACTGGTGTTGACCTGACCTTGAACGTACATCAGAAGTTTGGTGAGTTTGATACTAACTTCGGTGTTTCGGCTATGTACTATACTTCGAAGAACACTAAGTGGGACGAGAACGTAGAGTACGACTGGTTGAAGGCTGAGGGACAGAGCATCGAGGCTATGCGTGGTTACGAGTGCCTTGGCTTCTTCAAGGATGCCGACGATGTAGCTAACTCTGCAAAGATTAATAACAACACCAAGCCTGGCGACCTGAAGTATAAGGACCAGAATGGTGATGGTATCATCGACTCTAAGGACCAGGTGGTAATCGGTAAGTGGACTGCTCCATTCCAGATGGGTGTACACTTCACTGTAAAGTATAAGGACTTTACCCTCTTTGCTCAGGGTTCTGGCACCTTTGGTGGCAATGGCCTGAAGAATGGCAAGGATACGTGGGTATATGGCGACGGCAAATACTCGGATGTAGTGCTGAACCGTTGGACTCCAGAGACAGCCTCTACGGCTACTTATCCTCGTCTGACCACAGAGAGTGGCGACCTGAACTTCGTCGCTTCTGATTTCTGGAAGTACTCTACTTCTGCATTCCGTCTGAACAAGGTTCAGCTCACTTATGATCTGCCTCAGTCAATCTTCGCTGGCGATTCATTCGTGAAGGGTGTTTCTGTATATGTAAGTGGCAGCAATCTGCTGACTATTGCCAAAGAGCGCAAGTATATGGAACTGAACGTAGGTACTGCTCCTCAGACACGTATGTATAATCTTGGTGTGAAGGTAAATCTCTAAAGATAAGATAAATATGAAAAAGATTATTAATATATTGACTCTGGCCGCAGTATCGGTAGCATTCACATCATGTGATGACCTGTTTGAGCCTGCTATTGAAAACAACCTCGGTCTGGACTATATGTATGAAAACCCTCAGTACGCTGAAGGCGTATTGGGTAATGCTTATACACGTATCCCCTGCGCTGACTTCCCATTCAGCGAGGTGGCTACCGACGATGCTGTGAGCAATGACGCTACAAACGACTGGCGTAAGATTGCTTCAGGTACATGGACTTCGAACGAGAACCCATCAGAGCGTTGGCGTAACTGCCGTGCTGCCATCATGTATCTCAACCTGTTCCTGGCTAATGCCGACAAGGTGAATTGGGCTAATGACGAGATGGCTTCGCGTATGTTTAACGACCGTGAGAAGGGTGAGGCCTATGGTATGCGTGCCATGTATATGTACTATCTGTTGCAGGCTCATGGTGGTATGACTGCCGATGGTCAGTTGCTGGGTGTGCCCATCGTAACTGAGCCCGAGGATGCAAGTAGCGAGTTCAATTTGCCACGTAACACTTTTGCAGAGTGCCTGCAGGCCATCTATGATGACTGCGACCGTGCTTTGGAATTGTTGCCTACTAATTATAAGGATATTAAGAATGCCAGTGAGATTCCTTCAAAGTATCAGGGTGCAAACGTTGGTCAGTACAACCGTGTGTTCGGTGCTAACTTCCAGCTCCGTATGTCGGGTGCCATTGTCGAGGCTTTCCGTTCTAAGGCTGCTCTGCTGGCAGCCAGCCCTGCTTTCGAAAAGTCGGGTGCTACCATGGCTCAGGCTGCCGACTATGCAGCAGTAGTTCTGGACCGTATTGGTGGTGTAGCTGGTATGGATCCTAATGGTTGGACCTGGTACTGCAACAATGAGATTGATGCCCTCTCAGCTGGTCAGCTGCCAAAGGAAATCCTTTGGAGAGGTGAGGTGGAGAAGAGCGGTAGCAACGACCGCGAGGCTGACATGTTCCCTCCATCACTCTATGGTAAGGGTCGTATCAATCCTACTCAGAACTTCGTCAATGCCTTCCCAATGGCCAACGGTTATCCTATCGATAATGAAAAGAGTGGATTCAATGCTGCTAATCCTTATGCTGATCGTGATCCTCGTCTGACTGCGTACGTTGTTTATGATGGCAACGGTGCAGGTAAGGATAACACGGCTATCAACACTACAGTGGATGATTCACAGAACCGTGATGGTTTGAACAACGAGGTTGGTTCTTCTACCCGTACAGGTTACTATATGCGTAAGCTGTTGCGTCAGGAGATTAACCTGGATCCCTCGGCAAAAACCACACAGAAGCACTACAATGCTCGTATCCGCTTTACCGAGATCTTCCTGAACTATGCTGAAGCTGCCAACGAGGCTTGGGGCCCAACAGGTAAGGGTAACCACAGCTATAGTGCTTACGACATCATCAAGGCTCTGCACGAGCGTGCTGGTGTGGGTAACGACTATCTGGAGAGCATTAAGAACGACAAGGATAAGATGCGCGAGCTGATCCGTAACGAGCGTCGTATTGAGCTGAGCTTCGAGGGCTTCCGTTTCTGGGATCTCCGTCGTTGGAAGGCTAACCTGACAGAGCCCGCTAAGGGTATCAGCATTAAGACCGTTGATGGTAAGAAGACCTATACCACCATCGAGGTTGATAAGCGCGATTATAAGGACTACATGATCTATGGTCCAGTACCTTACTCTGAGATGCTGAAGTTCGATGAGTTGAAGCAGAACCAGGGCTGGTAATAAAACAATGTAAAACTAAAAAGTAAAAAAGAAAATGAAACGAATATATGCATTCATTTGTGGAATCTGCGCGCTGAGTGCTTTCACATCTTGTGAAAACAAGGAGGTGGAGTTTGACGACTTTGACTATCAGACCGTCTACTTTGCCAAGCAGACTCCTATCAGAACGATTGTACTGGGTGACAATGTTTATCCTACAGAACTTGACAACCAGCATCAGTTCGAGGTATATGCCACTGTAGGTGGTGTATGGAAGAACCGTCAGGATCGTACCATTCAGGTGGCTGTGGATAACTCACTGGTTACCGGTAAGACCTTCGAGAATGGTTCACCTGTCCAGGCTTTGCCCGAGGATTATTATGAGTTGTTGAGCAATACACTGACCATTCCTTATGGAAAGGTGATGGGTGCAGTGAAGGTTCAGCTCACTGATAAGTTCTTTGACGATGCCAAGGCTACAAGTCTGAATTATGTACTGCCTTTGCGTATTGTAGGCGCTAAGGACTCGGTACTGACTGGTAAGGACTATATCCTTTACGGTTTGAAGTATATCAACAAATATACAGGCGCATGGATTAGTCATGGTACTGATGAGATTGATCTGAATGGTGTGAAGTCGACCGAGACCCGTGAGGCTGAGTACCTGGAGAAGAACGAGATCCGCTACCTTACTACCGAAGGTCTGGCAGTAAGCAACTACTCTGTTCCTACAACAGTAGAGGCTTACAGATATGATGATGCTGCGAAAGCGTATAAGAAGACCATCGTATCACTGCCATGTAACCTCAAGCTGACCTTTGGTCAGGACGAGAGCTGCACAGTAGTTCCTACTACTGCAGGCTGCACCGGTTCTGGTTCAGGTAAGTGGACTTTGAAGGGCGCTAAGAATGCATGGGGTGGTAAGGATCGCGACGAGATCGTGCTCAACTATACCATCGATTATGAGTACACTGACTATGATCCCAATAACAATTGGGCTGCTGTTCAGCGTCATAAGATTGTGAAGAGCGCTGATACGCTGGTTATGCGTGATCGTCAGACCAAGCTCGAAACTTTCGTAGTAAAATAAAAAATAATTCTGAAAGATTATGAAACGTAATATTTCAAATATCATCTGTGGTGTTGTCGCCGTCTGTGGCCTCGCTTCATGTGCCGACACAGACATGATCAACATCTTTAAGGATAAGACTAAGAATCTGAAGGACTATGAGTACCTGAATGATTACGATGCGCTTAAAACATTTTCTAACCCTAAGGCTTCTCCCAATTTCAAGTTGGGAGTGGCCTTGGAGGCAGATGACTATAATGCCAACGGTCTTGTTACACGTCTGGCTAATGCCAACTTCATGGAGCTGACAGCAGGAAATGCAATGAAAATGGCTTCGTGTGTGGATGAGAATGGTAATCTGAACTTCGAGAATGTTCAGGCATTTGTTGATAATGCTGAGGCCAATGGTGTGTCGGTTTATGGTCACACACTGGCTTGGCATGCTCAGCAGCCCCTGAAGTGGTTGGAGAAGCTGCTCAAAGATAAGGAGCTCGACATCGATCCTAATGCGAAGCTTGAGAAGGAAGACTATTCTGGTGACTTTGTGGGCATGTCAAAGTTCCCTTATTATGTGATGGGTTATGAGCCATCTATTGTTAATGGCTGTCTGCATTCAGAGAACCCTGGTTCATGGTATCAGTATTTTATTGCTGATGGTATTTCTATCCCAGCCGATGGCAATTATACTGCTATTGTAAAGGTCAAAGGTTCTGTTGCAAATGATGGTCTTACCCTGAACTGTGGCTGGGGCTGGGGCTCTGGCGAGTCAGCTTCGGGTAAACTGAAGATTACAACAGACTGGACTGAGCAGAAGGTCGACTTTACCGGAATTCCTGGTGGAAAGAAGTGTAACCTTGTACTTCAGCCTGGTAGCTATGACGGTACTCTTGATATTCAGACCGTTCGTCTGGTTCATTACGAATCACCTGCTATCGAGGTTGCAGTTAACGATTATGATTACTCGTTCAAGGATGTTAGTAAGTTCCCATATTATGTGATGGGCTACGAGCCAACAATTGTTAATGGCTGTCTGCATTCAGAGAACCCAGGTTCATGGTATCAGTACTTCATTGCTGATAACATTCCGCATCCTATCGAGGGTACTTATGTTGCAACCGTACGTGTAAAAGCTTCAAAGGCTGGCAGCATGGCTCTTAATATGGGCTGGGGCTGGGGCTCTGGCGAATCTGCATCTGGAACTTTGAAGGTTGATACTGAATGGAAGGATGTGAAGGTTACCTATGATAATATCCCTGCCAAGTCATGTAACCTGGTACTCCAGCCTGGTAGCTTCGATGGTGTTATTGACATCGCATCGGTGAAGGTTGACCACATCGTAAAGATGAACACACTGCCTCTGACAGAGAAAGAGAAGAAGGATACACTGACTTATGCTCTGGATAAGTGGATCGGTGGTATCATGACTGCTTGTGATGGTAAGGTAAAGGCTTGGGACGTAGTAAACGAGGCACTCTCAAGCGGACATGCCGATGCTGAGGGCGTATATGCTTTGCAGCACCTGAAGGATCAGGAAGATCCTGAAAAGGCTGCAACCGAGAGCTTCTTCTGGCAGGATTATCTGGGCGATATCGACTATGTTCGTACTGCCGTTAAGCTGGCTCGCAAGTATGGTCCACAGGATATGAAGCTCTTCATCAACGACTATAACCTTGAGGCTGCTTGGGATCAGAACAACAAGGCCAAGAGTCTGGTTGCTTGGATTAAGCGTTGGGAGGCTGACGGCGTGACCAAGATTGATGGTATCGGTAGTCAGATGCACGTAACCTGCAGCATGAATGCCGACAAGCAGAAGGCTAATGAAGAGGCTGTTGTGAACATGCTGAACATTCTGGCTGGTAGCAAGAAGCTGGTTAAGATCTCTGAGCTTGATATGGGCTGTGAGGATGAAGCCGGCAATGTTATTAAGACAGAGAATATGACCGAGGAGCAGCATAAGGCTATGTCTGCTTACTATAAGTTCATCATCGAGAAGTACTTTGAGATTATCCCTGCTGACCAGCAGTATGGTATCTGCCAGTGGTGCATTACCGATGCTCCAACTAACTCAGGTTGGCGCAAGGGTGAGCCTGTAGGTCTCTGGGATCTCGATTATAACCGTAAACATACCTACGGCGGATTTGCTGATGGTTTGAACGGTAAATGATATTGTTTGTCTATGAGCAGACAATTTTAGAACTTTACATTGTTTTTGGAGCCTGGGCTTGTGAAAGTCCAGGCTTTTTTCTTGGTAGATTCAATAAAAATGTGTAATTTTGCAGGGTTTTTTGAAAGATCAGATTTATGAAGCCTGAATACATCAATAGATATCTCCAGACGGCTGCCAAAAAGAATTGGATTTTGTCAGTTTTTCTTGGCGCTTTGATCTTTTTGTTTTGGGGAGGATATCTGCCGCATGCACTTTCTTACGCAGAGCAATACCAACTGTTTTTGTGGACGCCTGACTATCTGTTAGGATGTTTGGGGCATCCAGGAGGGGCTGCTGAATGGCTCGAAACATGTATGGTGCAGTTTTATTACCTGCTGTGGTTGGGGGCAATGATTCTGGCTTTGCTTTTTATCGGCTATCAGCGGATGGTGGCAAGCTGGTTAAAAGCAGAGTCTTTTCTGCTGAGTTTGATTCCTGCTATTTTGCTCTTTTGGGCGATGGGCGATCTGGATGTGCTTCTTTCGTTTCCTATCGCTATTATGGCTTCTCTGGCGATGGCTAAGATTGGTGTTGCTAATCGTTGGTTGGATATCTGCAAGGAAATGGTTCTGACACCATTGGTATATTGGCTGATTGGTCCGATGGCATGGCTGTATGTAGCATTACGCATTGTGGTGGATTACAAGCGCTTTATCTGGCTGCCATTATGGTTGTTGGCCATACAACTGGTGTTGTGGCATACGTTGCTGGAGCAGTTACCCTTACACTCGGTGATGTGTTCTATGGGCTATTATCGTAGTCCATCGGTGGTTCCCCTGCTATGGATAGTGCCACTATCCGTGCTGTTATGTGTGTTGGCTGACCGACTATATATAAATAAGGTATTAAAGTGGCCTGTTCAGGCGATTGCCGTTGTGGTGTTAGGTTGGCTGGCTGTGACACGTGGTTATGCCGATGAGCGCTACGAGTTGGTATGGCAAGACTATCAAATCAGAAACGAACATTGGGACGACATCATCAAACGGGCCGAACAGAAAACGGTGGAAACGGCATTCTGGTCTAACAGCGTGAATCTGGCATTGGCAGAACGTCGCCAGTTGGCTGATAGAATGTTCGACTTTTACCAGAGCGGAATCGATGCCTTGTTAATGAATATGGTACGCGATCCATTCTCGAATATACCAGCTGCCGAGGCTTTCTATCGTTTGGGTATGGTTAATTCTGCACAACGGTATATGTTTGATATGCAGGAGTCGATCAATAATGGCAGAAAGAGCGGACGTTTTACCCAGCGTATCGCTGAGTGCTATATTATCAATGGGAAATACGATTTGGCCAGGAAACATCTGGCGCTCCTGAAGAACAGTCTGTTTTATAAGAACTGGGCAGAAGAGGCAGAGCAATATCTGGGCGATGAGGCTGGGATTAATGCCCATTCTGTTTGGGGAAAGTTGCGACAATATCGACAGAAGCAGGATTTCCTGTTCTACTACCCGGAGATGGCTTCGATGCTGGGTAGCTTGTTTAATGGAAACAGATCGAACACCATGGCGTTGGATTATTTCGTGGCGCAGGTCCTGTTGAACGGCGATGCGCCCACCTTCCAGCAGGCATTGCCATGGGTAGAGCAGTGTGGAGGCTATATGCAGATGCCTCGTGGTTATCAAGATGCCTTGAACTGTATCCAGCGTCAGGGTAATGTGCCAGGTTCGCCGTATGCCGCCTTTATCAGTAGGATGTTAGCGAAAGCACAGCAACAACAAAACAATCAAGTGTATGAAACAGCTCATTAATCATATTTCTATTGTCTTGACAGCGATCTTCTGTCTGGTCATGCTGGAGGGCTGTCGCCATCAGGTGGAGCATGCAACTCGTGTGCATCAGGTGCCTGCTATCTATCCCGATTATGTAGGGGTGACTATCCCGGCGGGTATTGCTCCCTTGGATTTTAATTTCGTGGGTGGCAATGTGGATCTGTTGGATGTAACGGTTCGTGGCTCTAAAGGAGGCGAACTGCATGTACAAGGTGAATGGGCTGACTTTGATATTGAAGCATGGCAACAGCTGACCCAACAGAATGCAGGTGGTGAGTTGCTATTTACTGTTTGTGTGGAGCATGATGACCAGTGGACACAGTATGATGATTTCAAGGTGTATGTGAGCAAACTGCCCTTAGAGGATTATGGCCTGACTTATCGTAGAATTCCACCTGGTTATGAGGTGGGTGGCGCTAACATCGGTATCTATCAGCGTGATTTGCACAGTTTCGACGAGACTGCCATTTTGAAGGTGAGTGCTGTTTACGGCCATTGCATCAACTGTCATACAGCTAACCAGACCAATCCTTCTACGCTTACCATGCAGTTCCGTGGCGAAGGTGGTGGCACCCTGGTGCAGAAGAATGGCAACCAGCAATGGCTGAATACCCGTACCGATTCTACCAAGGCTGCTGGCAGCTATGCCTACTGGCATCCGTCGGGGCGTTATTGTGCTTACGCCGTGAATTCGGTGCATCAGAATTTCCATGTGGGTACCGAGAAACGTATTGAGGCTTATCACCGCTTTAGCGATCTGATTCTCTTAGATACTCAGACCAATCAACTGATACTCTCGCCATTGTTACAGACGGAGGATCAGGAGATATTCCCCGCATTCTCGCCCGATGGTAAGTATCTGTATTACAGCACTTCGAAACCATGCAATCTGCCTGCTGAGTACGAGAAGGTGAAGTGTAGCATCTGCCGGATTGCCTTTGATGGGAAGACAGGCACTTTCGGTAACGAGGTTGATACACTGGTAAATACTGCGGCTACCGGTAAGAGTTATACGTTGGTTCGTCCTTCTTACGATGGACGCTGGCTGATGTTCTGTGTGAGCGACCATAGTAATTTCCCGGTGTTCCAGAATGATGCCGACTTATGGCTGATGGACTTGAAAACTGGTGAGATGCGTGAGTTGAAGGAGGTAAACAGTCGTAAGACGGAGAGCTTTCATAACTGGAGCTCAAACAGTGGATGGTTTGTGTTCTCGTCGAAACGCGAGAATGGCGAGTATGCCCAACTTTACCTGGCATCTATAGATGATAAAGGCCGTGTTACCAAGCCGTTCTTGTTGCCCCAGCGTAATCCCAAGAAATACTACAGTGAATTGTTCGACTCGTATAATGTGCCCGATTTCACCAAGTCACCAGTAAGTCTGGATGTACATGAGGTTCACAGACAGGTGTTTGATGGCAAGCGACAACAGGTAACAATTAGATAACCAAACGAAATGATGAAAAAGAATTGGAAACTATATCTGACAGCCCTATTTGGTATAGCTGTGTTCTGTTTCTGGGGGTATGTGTGGCCTGAAGTGATATTGGCGCGTGAGTCGTTTCAGCTGTTCCTCTATCAGGATGATTATCTGATGGAGCGGTTGGCTTTTCCTGATGGCATGGCGCGCTATGTTGGAGAGTTCCTGGTACAGTTCTTTCGATTCGTGACGCTGGGAGCCTTGCTATCTGCTATCTTGCTGGTTGCTATTCAACAGCTTTTCGGTGTGCTGCTGAAACGAGTTCTGCCTGCTGTCAGTGAAAAGATTCTTTTCCCCGTATCTTTCTTGCCTTCGGTCGTGCTGTGTTACCTGTTATGCGACCTGGACTTCTCAATGACTCTGCCTGTAGGTCTTCTGTTTACATTGGTGCTGATATTGCTATTGCCCCATCGGAAGATGCCTGCTTTCATCGTTTCATGTCTGCTCGTGCCAATAGGCTATTGGCTGGCAGGTCCTATCATCGTGTTGCTGCCTTTATATCATCTCAGAATGCTTTCTATCCCTCGCGAAAGAATAGCTGTTGTAGCACAGACTTCGGGTATGGGCCTGCTGTTGCTGGCCTGTATCATCTTCAGTTCGTATTTCGTGCCGTATTCTTTGGAGAATATATTCAAGGGCTTGGATTACCAGATGATTCAGCGTGGCAAGTTTGGCACCGATGAGGAGATGGTGTATGATCGTCTTTTGCGTATGAAAGACTGGAACGAGATTGTCAGGAGGTCGAACGAGCAGGAACCGCAGTCGTTAGCTTGTAAAAACGTGGTACGTTTGGCCAAGTATTACCTGAAGCAGATTTCCGGTGATGAGTTGAAGGAGAATCTGTTGCATACTTACGAGGTGCTGACCAGTGGTATGGCGGCCATGATGATGAGCGATGTATATCTTCACATGGGTTTCCCGAACATATCGCAACGTGCTGCCTTCGAGGTGCTGGAGAGTACTTCGAATTATAATATGAGTGGTCGTGAACTGTCGCGACTGGTGGAAACAGCTCTGATTACGGGGCAATATGAGGTAGCGTTGAAATACATCTCTTTGTTGGAATCTACCTTGTTCTATCGTAACTGGGCAAAACAGATGAGAGAGTTGGCTGCGCATCCTGAAACAATTAAAAGGGTGCCATTCTATGGCCCGTTACAGGATATCTATGGTCAGACAGTTGATGTGAATTTCTTTTAGATGAAGGTGATATGAAGAAGATAAACAAATGGGCTTTGATAACACTGCTGTCATTTCTCGTGTCGGCATGTAGTCTGCACCCTGATCATGTGCAGATGGTGAACCAGCAGCCTGATATATATCCGGATTATATCGGTGTAACGATACCTGTGGATATCGCACCGCTGAATTTCTCAATGACTGATGATGACTTTACAGATGTCTATGTAGATGTGAAAGGCGAGAAGGGTGGTTCTATACATGCAGAGGGGACCTATGCTGATTTTGACGTAGATGAGTGGCATCAGTTATTGAAGGCTAACAAGGGAAGTCGTTTGTTGGTGTCGGTGATGGCATGCAGAGAGGGAAACTGGTATCAGTATCGCGACTTTTCTATCGAGGTTAGTCCGAATCCGCTTGACGAATGGGGTATTACCTATCGCCGTATTGCGCCCAGTTATGCGCTCTATGGTCATATGGGGCTGTATCAGCGTTGTCTCTCTGACTTTACAGAAACGTCGATGCTGGAGAATTCGCAAGTGCATGGACAATGCATGAACTGTCATACCCAGAATCGTACGAATCCTGAGCAGTATGTGTTCCATGTGAGAGGTGAGCATGGTGCTACAGTGGTACATCAACACGGAAAGGATGTACTCCTCAAAGCGCGTAACGACAGTCTGGGAGGTACAATGGTCTATCCCTACTGGCATCCGAGTGGTCGCTATTGTGCCTTTTCAACTAATAAAACAGCACAGATGTTTCATACTGGCAACAACAAGCGTATTGAGGTGTTTGATACCTCATCGGATGTGTTTGTTTACGACATGGAGAAGCATGAGGTTATCAAGGATACCCTGATTATGACGACTGGTTGGGCAGAGAATACACCTGCTTTCTCGCCTGATGGTAAGTGGTTGTATTTTACAACTGTCAGATGTGGCAACTATCCCAAAGGCTATGATCAGGTAAGGTATAGTCTTTGTAGAGTGGCATTTGATGAGAAATCGGGCAAGATTGGTACCGAGGTGGATACGTTGGTAAATGCTGGTGTAACGGGTAAAAGCGTGACTTGGCCTCGCCCTTCGTATGATGGAAAGTACTTGATGTACACGCAGTTGGATTATGGTTACTTCTCGGTTTGGCATCCGGAAGCAGATTTATATATGCTTGATCTTGAGACGGGAGTAAACAGACCATTGAACGAGGTGAATAGCATACGTTCGGAGAGTTTGCATAACTGGACGCGTAATAGTCGTTGGTTCCTGTTTACCAGTCGTCGTGAGGATGGTTTGTACACACGTCTTTATTTCTCGTCTGTTGATGAACACGGGAAGGCCACCAAGCCGTTCCTGCTTCCACAACAAAATCCTAAGGAGTATTATCAGCGCTTAATGTATTCGTATAACACCCCCGATTTTACATCTGTACCAGTTAAAACGAATGCTCGCGAAATGGGTAGGAAAATAGAGCGTTTCTGATGATATCTATCTTGCTTTAAGTTATCTGTTACGTTTTACAAAGTAAATGATACATATAGGAAATCTAATATCGTTATTTTGTGCTACCTTTGCAGCAGTAAACTAATAAGCGAGAAAGAATGATTAATAAATCAGCAGCCATAGCAGCACTCATGTTGCTAGCTACAGGTGCGAAGGCACAGAACCCCTTCGTACAGACTTGGTGTACCAGCGACCCTGCACCGATGGTACATAACGGAATAATGTATGTTTATACTGGTCATGACGAAGATGGCGCCGACTTCTTTTGGATGCAGGAGTGGCGTGTATATTCAACTCAGGATATGGTGAACTGGCAGGACCATGGTTCGCCATTGGCCTTGGAGACTTTCTCGTGGGCCGATGACCGTGCTTGGGCCGGACAGACTATCGAACGTGACGGAAAATTCTACTGGTATATCTGTGCTCATTCAAAGATTTCGAATGGTATGGCCATTGGTGTGGCTGTGAGCGATAGTCCTACAGGTCCGTTTAAGGATGCACTTGGAAAACCTTTGTTTGAGAATGGCAGCTGGGATCATATCGATCCAACCGTGATGATTGATGACGATGGGCAGGCTTGGCTGATGTGGGGTAATCCACAGTGCTACTACCTGAAGCTGAACCGTGATATGATTTCGTACGAAGGTGAACTGGGAAAGCTGCCTATGACCGAAGAGGCTTTTGGCGGTCCGATGATGAAGGAGCGCGAGAAGGGCAAGACCTATAAAGATTCGTATGTTGAAGGTCCTTGGTTAACCAAGCGCAATGGTACATATCAGTTGTTGTATGCTGCTGGCGGCGTGCCTGAGCATATCTCCTATAGTACGGCTCCATCGCCTCTGGGTCCTTGGAAATATGCCGGCGAGATTATGCCGCTGTGCGATACCAACTCGTTTACCAACCACTGTGGTGTGGCCGATTATAAAGGTCATAGCTATTTCTTCTACCATACAGGTAAACTGCCAAATGGTGGCGGTTTCGGTCGTAGTGTAGCTGTTGAGGAGTTTAAGTACAATGCCGATGGCAGTTTCCCAAAGATTATGCCCACCGATGCAGGCGTGAAGCCTGTTGGCGTGTTTAACCCTTATCGTAAGGTTGAGGCCGAGACGATGGCTTTCTCGAAAGGCGTGAAGACCGAGCAAAATGATGAGGTAGGGGTTTATGTCAGTGACATCCACAATGGCGACTATATCAAACTTCAGAATGTGGCCTTTGCCAACAAGTATCCACGTACGTTCACAGCCCGTGTGGCCAGTGGTTTGCGTGGTGGCAGAATTGAGATTCATCTCGACAGTATCGGTGGCAGATGTTTGGGCACCCTGAACGTGCCTGGTACAGGTGGCTGGGAGAAGTGGCAGACCATTACCGTTGATCTGGATTACTCTACCATCACCGATATCGATGCACCAACCCGAACCATTTCGGGTTTGAACCTGCCTGCTACAGCCGACGTTTATCTGGTGTTCAAAGGTCGTAAGGGACCAAAACTGTTTAACTTCGACTGGTGGGAGATGCGTGGACTGGAGCAGGTGAACATGCCTTTGTTCCAAACCAAATATACTGCCGACCCATCGCCACTGGTAGTAGGTGATACCCTGTTCCTCTATACTTCGCATGATGCCTCGCCCGAGGATATCCCCGATGTGAACGAGAAGAGTTCGGCAGGTTTCTTTATGTACGACTGGCTGTTGTGGAGCACTACCGATATGGTGAACTGGACCGAGCATGGTGCAGTGGCTTCGTTGAAAGACTTCGCTTGGCGCAGTCGCGAGAACGGTGGCTGGGCTATCCAGACCGTAGAGCGTAATGGTAAGTATTACCTGTATGCCCCTCTGCATGGTCATGGTATCGGTGTACTGGTGGCCGATTCGCCTTACGGACCGTTTAAAGACCCACTCGGCAAGCCATTGGTTTGGGATCAGAGTAACTGGTATGATATCGACCCATCAGTTTATACCGACGACGATGGTCAGGCTTATATGTACTGGGGAAACCCACATACCTTCTGGGCTAAGTTAGGTGAGGATATGACATCGCTGACCAGCGGTGTAACCAAACTGCCACATATCCCCAACTATCAGGAGGGACCTTGGTTCTACAAGCGCAATGGTCATTACTATTTAGGTTTCGCATCAACCTGTTGCCCTGAGGCTTTAGGCTATGCCATGAGCGACAGTCCTACCGGACCTTGGGAATGGAAAGGCTATATTATGAAGCCCACCCAGCGCGACCGTGGTAACCATCCCGGTATCTGCGATTTCAAGGGACATTCGTATGTGTTCGGTCAGAACTACGATCTGATGCATCTGGAGACTTTTGTGCACCATGAGCGTCGCAGTGTGTCGGCTCAGGAGATTACCTATAATGGCGATGGCACCATCCAGGAGATTCCTTACTGGTTGGACCAGCAGCCCATGAAGCAGTTGCACTGGCTGAACCCCTACCAGCGTGTAGAGGCTGAGACCATGGCTTGGGGCTTCGGACTGAAGAGTGCCAAGATGGGTATCGAGAATCCTGGTGTGGTAGCAGATATGCCTACCTCAACGGGAAAGAAGAATATGTATATCTTTGATATTAATGATGGCGAGTATATCAAACTGCGTGGTGTTGACTTCGGTAAGGGTGCCAAGCAGTTTAATATCACAGCAGCCGCTACTGGTGGTTGCACCATCTGTCTGCGATTAGATAGTGCCGACGGTCCTGTGGTAGGTACCGTCACCATCGGTAAGACCGGTGGCGTTGAGAAATATCGCTCATTCGGTGGCAAAGTGAAGAATGCTGCTGGTGTGCATGATCTTTATATATGTTTCGACAAAGCATCAGGTGATGTTCGTCTGGATTGGTGGCAGTTTAAAAAATAAATAACGATAATGAAGAAACTAATATCAACTATTCTGTTCTGTGTAGTGGCAGTGTCGGCCACTGCGCAGAACCTTTCTGTAACTTATGTGGCTAAGAATGCCGTGAGAGTGAGATACGCCAATCCGGCTACAAAGAGTGAATTGCCCGACTGGTTGTATGTGAGTCACGATGAACTGAAACAAGCTGATATTACTGCCGAGGTGGATGGTCGCACCTTGACGGTGAAAGATAATACAGGTAAAGCTGTATTTAAAGCCACTGACCATCAGTTGGCGGGTAGCGAGGCTACACTGACTTTCGTCTCGCCTAAGGATGAATATCTCTTCGGTCTGGGACAGTTCCAGGATGGCTACAGCAATGTGCGTGGATTGTCGCGCCGACTTACACAGGTAAACACCCAGATCAGCATCCCCATGCTGATTTCGAGTAAGGGCTATGGCGTGCTGTGGAATAACTACGGCCTGACCGACTTTAACCCATGCAGTCACAGTGTGAAACTAACGAAGCGTGCTGGTGCCGGTGAGCGTGAGGTGGTGGATGTTACCTCTACCGAAGGTGGCAAGCGTGAGGTTCGCGAACGCCATATCTTCGAGGCCACGATTGATATTGATGAAACCGTCGATTATGCGCTGCTGCTCGATGTGGGGCAGAAGATGGCGCGCCGCCATAACCTGACCATAGATGGCGAGCAGGTGATAGAGATGCAGAACGTATGGCTGCCACCTACGGCCTCTAAGATAGTACATCTGACCAAAGGTCGTCACCAGCTGTCGGCAGAACTGACCAAGATTGATCAGCCTGTCGTATATTATAATAAGGTGAAAGACGAGACTGTGTTCCGTTCGCCAGTAGCCGATGGTGTTGACTATACGGTGTTTGTGGGTTCGCCTGATGAGATTATTGCGACCTATCGCGAGCTGACCGGTGAGTGCCCTCAGATGCCAGAGT
Source organism: Xylanibacter ruminicola 23 (assembly GCF_000025925.1). Taxonomy (NCBI): domain Bacteria; kingdom Pseudomonadati; phylum Bacteroidota; class Bacteroidia; order Bacteroidales; family Prevotellaceae; genus Xylanibacter; species Xylanibacter ruminicola. Next base: position 3,385,020 of record NC_014033.1, read on the forward strand.
GGGCTTTGGGGTATATCCACTGTCGCGAGCGTTTCCACTCGTCGGATGAGATTCTCCAGACCGCCAACCGCTTCCGTAGCGAGAACCTGCCCGTGAGTATGCTGGTTCAGGACTGGCAGTATTGGGGCAAATACGGTTGGAACTCGATGCGTTTCGATGAGGCGTTCTATCCCGATCCCAAGGCGCTGACCGACAGTCTGCACCAGATGGGCATGAAACTGATGCTGAGTGTGTGGTCGAAGATCGACAAGAACTCTGAAGTGGGTCAGCAGATGCTAGCCGCCAACTATTATATCCCTGAAACTGATTGGATTGACTTTTTTAATCCTGAGGCTGCCGCTGCCTATTGGAAGAACTTCAAAGAGCGCCTGTTGCCTTTGGGTATCGATGCCTGGTGGCAGGATGCTACCGAACCTGAGAACGACGACCTGTTGGACCGTAAGGTGAACAACGGTCGATGGAATGGTGAACAGGTGCGTAATGTCTATCCGCTACTGGTGAACAAGACGGTGTATGAAGGTCTTTTGGCTGCTGGTAAGGAACCAATGATACTCACCCGTTGCGGTTTTGCTGGTATCCAGCGCTATGGCTCGGCCATGTGGAGTGGTGATGTGGGTAACGATTGGGAGACTTTCCGCCGCCAGATTACAGCAGGTCTTGGCATGCAGGCTGCTGGTATCCCCTGGTGGACCTACGATGCCGGCGGCTTCTTCCGTCCGCAGAACCAATATACCGATAGTGCTTATATTGAACGCATGCTGCGCTGGATAGAGACCGCTGTTTATCTGCCACTGATGCGTGTGCATGGTTATATGAGTAATACCGAACCCTGGAACTATGGTCAGGAGGCGCAGACAATCATTGCTAACTGTCTGAAAGAGCGCTATCAGCTTCTGCCTTATATCAAGCGTTGCGCCAAGGCTGTCTCTGAACAGGGTAGTACACTGATGCGCCCATTGGTGTTCGACTTCGCACATGATGCCGAGGCTCTGAAGCAAAAGTATGAATACATGTTTGGTCCGGCACTGCTCATCAGTCCGGTTACCGAGCCAGGTGTGACCACATGGCGCACCTATCTGCCCAAGCATCCTGGCGGTTGGACCGACTATCATACAGGAAAATACTACGATGGCGGACAGTATGTTGAAACGCCAGTAACTAAGGCCTATATCCCTGTGTTTGTCAGAGTTGGATATTCTATAGAATAATTACATAAACTTTAAACTTATGAGCAAAAAACTATTATTAACTCTACTCATGGCCTGCGCTATGCAGGCAAAGGCCGGCACCATCACCAATGCTGATGGTACGGTAACATTCCAGTATAAGAACGACCAGGCCAAAGAGGTGCTGGTTGATGTGCAGTTTGCAGGGCGTAAAGCCATGCAGAAAGATGCCAAGACAGGCTTATGGACCGTAACGCTGGGTCCGGCTGCCCCCGACATGTATCCCTATTGCTTCGTGGTTGACGGTGTGAGCATCATGGACCCCGACAATCCACAGTACTTCCCCAACGAGGGCTTTAAGAACAGTCTGTTGGAGATCAAATCGAAAGACGGATTGCCCCACGACATCAAGAATGTGCCCCATGGCACCATGGAGTATATCCATTATTACTCTAAGAGTCTGGGCGGCACCAATACCGCCATCGTGTATTTGCCACCCAACTACATGATGAGTCGTGATAAGAAATACCCTGTATTCTATCTGATTAGTGGTACTACTGATACCGAAGAGGTTTATTATAAGGTGGGTCGTGTGAACTATATCCTCGACAATCTGCTGGCACAGAAGGCTGCCAAGGAGATGATTATCGTGCAGCCTTATGGTAATCCCACCAAACTGTTGGCAGCGCCTGCTGCTAACGGTGCCCCACAAACCCGTTTTGGTGGCGACGTGTTCAGTAAGGACCTGATCAACGACCTGATGCCTTATATCGAGAAAAACTACCGTACCATCAACAATAAGGATCATCGTGCCATCGGTGGTTTCTCGCGTGGTGGAAACCAGGCTTTGTTCAATGGCTTGAGCAACCTGGATAAGTTCTCGTATCTGTGCAGCTACAGTTCGTTTACATCAACCGATATTGCTGGTGTTTACGATAATGCTGAGGATACGAATAAGAAGATACGCCTGTTCTGGTTGGGTGTTGGTACCGACGATTTCCTGTATGGCAATGCCCGCGACTATATGGAGTTCCTCGACACCAAGGGTATCCGCAGTGTGAAGGAGTTTACCAACGATAAGTTCGGACATACCTGGATGAACGCCAAGTATTTCCTGACCAAGACCTTGCCACTGCTCTTCAATAAGAAAGCTGCCGAAACAGCCATGGCTACCGGTGAGCCAGCCCCTGCCAAGACCGGAAAGGAGCAGCAGTTCACTCCTGGTGTTATGGCCCGACTCTTCCCACGTCCTATCATCTCGCCCGAATATACCGAGGATGGTATCATCTTCCGTTTCAAGGCGCCTGAGGCTAAGAAGGTGGAGCTGGAGTGCGAGATGCTGCCCGAGAATGTGGCTATGGAGCGCGACAGCGACGGCGTGTGGAGCGTGAGGCTGAACGAGTATCTGTTTGAGACCTTTAAGTATTGCTTTGTGGTTGACAGCATGCAGGTTACCGACCCCAGCAACATGTATATCTCGCCCGATGCCGGCTTTAAGTACAGTGTGGCCGACAATCCTAAGTCGCCATTCAACTTCGCCTCGCAAGGTGAGATGGATCACGGTCGTGTCAGCTACGACTTGGAGCGTAATACCGCTTTCTATATCTCTGGCAATATGCGTATGGGCGTGATGCCTGCCTTTATCCAGCTGATTCCTGTCGAAGGTGAATCGGTAGAAAGCTGGTTTAAGGTAGGTGGTGCCGATGCCATTACCGACCGTTTGATTGCCGATGGCAATGCCAAGCCCTGTATGATCACCGTGAGCGCTCAGGATCTAAGTCAGCAGCAGGGTGGTATGCAGATGCCTGGCTTTAAGATGAATAAGCTGGACGCCAACGATTATCCTACATGGAGCTTGCGTCGCAGAGCCTTAGTAAAACTGTTGCTCGAAATTAAGAAGCAGCCCGATCCTGAGTTCCCCGCTATGGGCGGCTTTGGCGGTGGCGGCTTTAATGGAGGCGGTGGCTTTGGCGGCGGCTTCGGTATGTAAATCAAGAGAAAAAAACTATGAGACTTATATCAACTATTGTACTGTGTTGTGCTGCCCTCTGCGCTCAGGCGCAGCAGGGTGGCCAACTTCCATTAGCTTATCAGGTAGAGAATACTGGCGCAGCTTTTGCAAAGCCTGCCATGCCTGCAGCTAATGAACTGCCCGTTATCAAGGATCTGCCCGACCCACTGAAAGGCGTGAATGGTTTTAGTGACTGGGCGCGTAAGCGTAGTGAGATAGCTGCGCTGATACAGCATTATGGTATTGGCGAGAAACCTGCTGTGAAGAAAGAGAATATCAAGGCCCGCATGAGTGGCGACACCCTCATTGTGGATGTGACCGTGAATGGACAGACACTCACTTTGACCTCTGAAATCAGATATCCCAAAACGGGCAAGGCGCCTTATCCCCTGATGATTGGCTCGAGCATGATTGCGCTGCCACGCCAGTTGTTCGAGGACCGTCCCATTGCCACCATGAACTTCCACGAGAAGCAGGTGAACGACTACGGACAGTGGGGCAAGCACCATGAGCGTGGTGAGCACAACTTCGACCGTCTCTATCCACAGTTGAAGGATAACGGTGCTTATAGCGAATGGGCTTGGGGCTTCAGTCGTTTGATTGATGGCTTGGAGCTGTTAGGTCCTGAGGTAACCAAGATTGATACCAAGCGTATTGGTGTTACAGGTTGCTCGTATGCCGGAAAAATGGCCCTGTATTGTGGTGCTTTTGATGAGCGTGTGGCTCTGACCATCGCTCAGGAACCTGGTGGTGGCGGTGCTGCTGCCTGGCGCTACTCGCATCTGCAGGACAGCGTAGAGAATCTGGATAAGACCGACTATCACTGGTTCTTGGAGAGTCAGCTCACTAACTTCCATGGCGACAGTGTGTATCAGCTGCCTTACGACCAACATGAGCTCTGTGCACTGATTTGTCCACGTGCCTTGCTGCTGTTAGGTAATCCCGATTACAAGTGGTTGGCCGACGATGCCATGTTGGTATCAGCCAAGGCAGCCAAGAAGGTATGGGAGCGTTTCGGTATTGCCGATCGTATGGGTTGGAGTATCGTTGGTGGTCACGGCCACTGTCAGTTGCCTGAGTGCCAATGGCCCGAAGTTTTGGCCTTTATTGATAAATTTTTGTTAGGCAAAGATACTAAAACGAGTGATATTCGCGTTTATTCTAAAACATTAATCAAATGAAGAAGACTATATTATCAGTATGTATGTGTTGCCTCTCGGCTATGGCCATGGCTCAGCCAGCAGGCGGATTCGGAGGTTTTCAGGCACCTCAGGTGAAGCTGGAAACCTCGCAGGAATGGAAGGATGTGAATTATGCTGGCGACGACCAGGCTTATCACACCTGTGATATCTATCTCCCTAAGAAGGAGCAGGCATCCTATCCTGTGGTGATTCATATCTATGGCAGTGCCTGGTTCAGTAACAGCAGTAAGGGTATGGCTGATTTGGGTACCATCGTCAAGAGTCTGTTGGATGCCGGTTTTGCAGTGGTTTGTCCAAACCACCGTTCGAGCATGGATGCCAAGTGGCCTGCTCAGATTCACGATATTCGTGCCGTCATCCGTTTTGTACGTGGTGAGGCTAAGAAGTATAAGTTTGATACCAAGTTCATCGCTACCAGCGGCTTCTCATCAGGTGGTCATCTGGCTTCTACTGCTGCTACTACCAGTGGTACCAAGCAGACTAAGGTGGGCACCGTGGATATCGACCTGGAGGGCAACGTAGGTAACTATCTGAACGAGAGCAGTTCTGTAAATGCTGCTTGCGACTGGTCGGGACCTATCGACCTGACTGCTATGGACTGTGGTGAGTCGATGAAGATGGGCGAGAACAGTCCTGAGGACGTGCTGTTGAACTCAAAGTTGGCTAAGGAACCTGATAAGTATCTCAGTCTGAGTGCCAATACCTATGTGGATAAGAACGATCCTCCTATCATCATCTTCCACGGTGAGAAGGATAACGTTGTGCCCTGCTGCCAGGGAAAGGCTTTCTTCGAGACGTTGAAGGCTGCAGGAGTAAAGACCGAGGCTACCTTCGTTCCCGAAGGCAGTCATGGCGGACCAGCTATGTATGTAGAAGAAAACCTTCAGAAGATGGTGAATTTCCTGAAGGCGCTCCTGTAAAATGACTATTCTTATAACAAGAAGTAGCTTTTCGCCATGCGAAAAGCTACTTCTTGTTGGGTGATAAGCTACTTTTCGATTAGCGAAAAGTTACTTTTTGATTTAGTCGTGGAGAATTAATGCCGACTGGGCATCTACGATGGCCTTGGAGCCTTTGAGGGTGCCGAGGCCATTCTCATTGATGGTGCCATCGCAGCATACGATGGTGTAGTGGCCATCAGGGATGGTGAGCTCCATGGGCTCCTTGTTGGCATTGAGCACCACGATGATGTTGCGCCAGTCGTCGCGTCCTGCATAGTTCTTCAGACGGAAGGCTACCACACTCTCTGGAGCATCGATAAACTCCAGATGCTTGCGCACCAAGTCGGCATTGCCCAAACGGAAAGCAGGATGATTCTTGCGCAACTGAATCAGGTTCTTATAATAATTGAACACCTGTGGATACTGCTTCAGGTTGTCCCAGTTGAGCTGATTGATGCTGTCGGGCGACTCAAAGCTGTTGTGCACACCTTTCTTATTGCGCAGCAGCTCCTCGCCACTGAGCATGAAAGGCACGCCCTGTGAGGTGAACACGGCTGTCTGTGCCAGCAGGTCGAGCTTGATCAGTTCCTCGGTGGTGATGCCTGGGATGCTGCTCTGCAGGCGATCCACCAGGCACATGTCGTCGTGACAGCTCACGTAGCTGATCATTTGCGTAGGCTCTGTGGCCCAAGGCTCCTTGCTGTAGTTCACCTTGGTCATATCCACCTGCGGATGACTGATGGCACCAGCGATACCGAACTTGATGCTCTCCTTATGGCCTGCCAAGCCAGCTAAGAATGCGGGCTGCTTATCGTCGCTGAACGGACCGCGCAAAGCATCGCGAATCTCATCGCTAAAGGCTGCGATAGTTGGCATCTGTGGGATGTTGGCCTTCATGCCCAACTGCTCGTTAGGAATAGCACAGGCACCAGCACTCCAACCCTCGCCATAAATAAAGATGGTGGGATCGATGTCGTTAACAGCCTTTCGGATGGCGTTCATCGTCTCGATGTCGTGAACGCCCATCAGATCGAAACGGAATCCATCGATATGGAATTCGTTAATCCAGTACTTCACGCTCTCAATCATGAACTGGCGCATCATGGGCTTTTCGGATGCAGTCTCGTTGCCACAGCCACTGCCGTTGCTGTACTGACCATCGGCTGTTTTGCGATAGAAATAGTCGGGATAGGTGCGCTGGAAGTTGGAGTGCTCGATGTCGTAGGTGTGGTTATACACCACGTCGAGAATCACGCGGATGCCAGCCTTGTGCAGCGCCTGCACCATCTGCTTGAACTCACGAATACGCACCTCGGGCTTGTAAGGATTGGTGGAATAGCCACCCTCGGGCACATTGTAGTTCACTGGATCGTAGCCCCAGTTGTACTTGTTGTCGCTCAGTCGTGTCTCATCCACTGAACCATAGTCGTAGCTGGGCAGGATATGCACAGCGTTGATACCCAACGACTTCAGATGGTCGATAGCCCAAGGCTCGGTGAGCGCCATGAACTTGCCTGGATACTGCGCATCCTGACGATTGATAGAGAAGTCGCGATGGTGCATCTCGTAGATAATCAGATCTGCAGGCGATTTTGTGACAGGACGCTCATCACAGCACCAGTGCTCAGGATCGGTGCTGGCCATATTGATGATGGCGCCACGCTTACCGTTGGCACCTACGGCCTTGGCAAAGACACCAGGGCACTCGCCCTTACCCATGTCGAAGGTGTAGAACTTTCCCATCAGGTCGCCCTTGATGGTAGCTGTCCAGCACTCGTTGCCAGTCTTCTGCATTTTTACGCGTTTGATGGCCTTGCCTCCTAGTCCGTCTTTATAGACACGGACAGTAATCTGCTTGGCATCATTGGGTGCAAACAACTGGAACTTGGTTGCTTGAGGTGCATAGCTCACCTCTTTAAACGTCTGTGCTACTACCTGATGGGGTAGTAGCATAGACAACAATCCTGCAAAAATCAATTTCTTCATGCTTTATTTTGCAATAAGTGATACGGCGAAACCTCCACCAGGAGCCTCTGTGAGCTTAAGCACATCCTTGGCTGTTACCACCTTCTTGGTGATGACATAAGCCTGAGGATTCTTCTCGTAGTGAGCATCCTTGGCATCGGCATAGATGGTACAGTCGTACTTACGACCTTTGTCTAAGAAGTTGAGTTTGATGGTGCTCTTGTGTCCGTTCTCATCACATTTGCCACCGATAAACCAGTTGTCGGTGCCCTTGGCCTTGCGGGCTACGGTGATATAGTCGGCAGGCTCGGCCTCCAGGTAGATGCTCTCGTCCCAGTCGCAAGCCACATCACGGATGAACTGGAAGGCATCGTCGAACTTCTCGTAGTTTTCGGGCAGGTCGGCAGCCATCTGCAATGGTGAGTACATGGTGAGATAGAGGGCCAGCGAACCGGCGATGGTGATGCGTGCCCAAGAGTCGTTGTCGCTCCACTCCTTCAGCTTGGTGACGAAGATACCTGGGGTGTAGTCCATCGGACCGCCCTGCAAACGGGTGAATGGCAGGATGCAGGTGTGATCGGGGTTAGAACCACCGAAGGCCTCGTACTCTGTGCCGCGAGCCGACTCGTTACCAACGAGGTTAGGCCATGTACGGCAGAGACCTGTAGGACGTGTTGCCTCGTGGGCATTGACCATGATATGGTGCTTGGCAGCCTCTTTCACTACATAGAGGTAGTGGTTGTTCATCGACTGTGAGTAGTGATGGTCGCCACGAGGGATGATGTCACCCACGTAACCGGTCTTCACAGCGTCGTAGCCGTATTTGTTCATCAGGTTGAAAGCCTGTTCCATGTGGCGCTCGTAGTTCTGGGTAGAGCTTGAGGTCTCGTGGTGCATCAGCAGTTTCACACCCTTAGAGTGGGCATAGTCGTTGAGCATCTTGATGTCGAAATCAGGATAGGGGGTCACGAAGTCAAACACGTCGCGCTTCCACAGGTTGGCCCAGTCTTCCCAACCAACGTTCCAACCTTCAACCAATACCTCGTCGAGGCCGTTCTTGGCTGCAAAGTCGATATAACGCTTCACCTTCTCGTTGTTGGCACCATGACGACCGTTAGGCTTCACCTTGTTCCAGTCGATCTGGTCGAGCTTAATGCTGGGATACTCATCGGTATAGTTCCATGAGCTCTTGCCCACAATCATTTCCCACCATACACCGCAGTACTTAGTGGGGTGGATCCATGAGGTGTCTTCAATCTTACAAGGCTCGTTCAGGTTCAGGATGAGGTTGTTCGACAGCATGTCGCGTGCATCATCCGATACCATCACGGTGCGCCAAGGGGTATTGCAAGGTGTCTGCATGGCACCCTTCAAGCCTGTAGCATCGGGAGTAAGGTGGCTCACGAAGGTGAAAGGCTGTGGCAAAGGATAGCGTGAAGGAGCCGGATTTGGGGTATAGGCATTAGTAAAGCCTTTCAGCTCCTGTGAGAGATGCTTGGTCTGAGCATCAACCAACTCCAGGTGCATCGTAGCGTAATCCTGGCAGGCTGCTTCGTGGATGTTGATGTACAGTCCATCGTCGCTCTTCATCTGGAGCGAAGTCTGAACGCCAGTCTCTGAGAATACGGCTACCGATGAGTTATACCAGTTAACGGCCTCGTTGAAACGGGCACGTATGCCAGAGAGCTTGGTCTCTTGTGTCTCCTGCTCCTGGGTGTCGTAATCGCCAGGCAGCCACCAGGCAGTGTGATCGCCTGCCATGGCAAACTCTGTGCGTTCCTCTTCAATCAGGAAGTAGTTGAGCTCTTTCTGCTGAGGGAACTCGTAACGGAATCCGATACCATCGTCATAGACACGGAAACGGATGAGCATCTGGCGCTTAGCTGATGGCTGATCCAACGTTACTGCCAGTTCGTTGTAATGGTTGCGAATGTTCTTGGTTTCGCCCCATACTGGCTGCCAGGTCTCGTCGAAGGTAGAGGTTTCTTCCTTGGCGATAGCGAAGCCGTCCATCAGGTCGGTCTCGTTGGTCCACTTGGATGAGTGGCGGTCCTTAGCCAGCTCCAGTCCGAGATGAGAAGGCTTGATGACGGCACGTCCCTTGTAGGTCATCTCATAGACAGGGCGACCAGTGTTGTCAACAGAAAACTTTAATTCAATGTTGCCGTTAGGCGATTTCACATTGCCGGCGATGGCCATCAGTGGCAGCAAAGCCAGCGATAAGAGTAACTTTTTCATTTATTTTCTTCCGCTTTGAATAATTAATGTGCTGATTTCGTTATTGAAGTCGTCGGCCTGCAGCAACTGCTCGATAGTGAGGTGCATGCGATAACGCCAGTAGTGGCGTGGATTGGCCGGGATGTTGATGCGCTCGGCATTCTGGTCGGGAAGGCGAAGGCCCTCGTCGATGCTCAGCCAATCCTGCAATGACAGCAGACAGAGCATAGAGGGCGATGTGAGATGACGACTCACAATGTCCTTTGCCAACCAACCAGGCAGTGGGTGTGGAGCTGCACCACCACGACGTAAAGTGGTGTTATAGTAAGTCTGTGTCTGCTCCTCGTCCTCGTCCCACCATTGGCGCAATGTTGACATATCGTGGGTAGAGATGGTATCTACCGAGCGATAGGGGTTGTGCGACAGTTTGCCGAAGCGTGTAGTCGGATCCTTTGGCATCGACTGGATTTCGAGGCTCAGGATGCGCAGTTCGTTCATCACCCAGGGTACGCAATCGGGCACCATACCCAGGTCTTCGGCACATACCAGCATGCGTGTGGCCTGTGTCAAACGTGGCATCTTCTTCATCGCTTCGGTGTACCAGAACTGGTTGTTGCGGCGATAGAAGTAGTCGTTGTACAAACGATTGAACACGAACTTATCGTTGTCCCAAAGGGCCTCGTAGATAAAGTCGTTCTGCACACCGATGCGTGGGTGGAACTTGTCCTTGTTCTTGCGATCGCGCACAAAGAGCACATCGCTGATGAGGGCATATAGACCATCGCGCAGATTCAGATCAGCCTCGTCGGTCTTGCCCTTGAATACGGCTTCAACCTTACGCTGGGTGTCGTATTCGGGCTTCATCTGCCAGATATCGTCGTGAGCATGATCCAGGAAGGTGTCCTTCACGTACTGAGCACGCTCGCCAAATATGCGCTCCAAAGTCCAGTCGGCAATGAATGGCTTGGTGAACAGCTCTTCCTGGAAGTGCAGACCGTAGGCTTCGATTTCCTCGCGGGTCATACCCAGTGAGGGCGAGAACTGACCTAACAAACCGTGAACGGCATCGATAGGTATTTCCCAAATGCGGAAGAAACCTAACACGTGGTCGATGCGATAGGCATCGAAGTACTCTGCCATCTTGCGGAAACGGCGAACCCACCAAGAGCAGCCGTCTTCAAGCATGGCATCCCAGTTGTAGGTGGGGAAGCCCCAGTTCTGTCCGTTAGCCGAGAATGCATCGGGTGGTGCACCGGCCTGTCCGTTCAGGTTAAAGTACTTGGGCTCTACCCAAGCCTCTACACCATCGCGACTGATGCCGATGGGGATATCGCCCTTCAAAACCACGCGCTTCTTGCGGGCATAAGCATGGGCGGCACGCATCTGCTGATCGAGGTTGAACTGTACATAGTACCAGAAGGCCACCTCTTTATATAACTTAGTTGTTGACTTGCTCATGGCCTCGCGCTCGCTGTCGGGCAACTCATGATGGTCGGGCCAGTCTTGGAATGTGGCTGTGCCGTATAGATCACGGTAATGACAGAAAGCGGCATAAGGTACCAGCCACTCCTTATTCTGTTCGAAGAACTGCTTGAAGGCTGCCGTCTTCATGGTCTTGGCACCTTCCTGAGCATAGATGGCACGCAGATACTCCATCTTGGCATTGTTTACACGCTCATAGTCGATTTGTGGTAGGGCGTTCAGCGATTTACGCAGAACCTCGTACTCCTGGCGCAGTTTTTCGTCTTTCAGCTGTGGCAGCTGGCGCAAATCGGTGTATTGCGGATGCAGTGCATAGATGCTGATAGAGTTGTAGGGATATGAATCCTGCCAGGTGTGGGTGATATTGGTATCGTTGATGGGCAGCACTTGCAGTACGCGCTGCTTGGTCTTGTCGCACCAGTCAATCATCAGCTTCAGGTCGCCGAAGTCGCCAACACCAAAGCTGCCCTCACTGCGTAATGAGAAGATAGGGATAACGGTACCGGCACCCTTCCAAGGATAGACAGGGAAGTAGGCCTGCGACAGTTCATAGACAACGACCTCGCCATCTGCTATTTCCGGTAGCTCAACGGTACGGTTCATACCGTTCTCCCACAATGGAGTGACATCTACCTCTTCGTCGAGGGCCACGAATTTGAACTCGATGGTACGAGGGAGTTTGTCGGCGTCAAGACTGATCACCCATTCGTTGTTCTCGTGCTCAGCCATGTCGATGGCACGCTTTGCCTCCCAGTTTCCTAAGGTCTCGCCGCCACCAATCAGTGCCAGGCGCTCGTTGTTGCGCAGCTGTGGGGCACGAACCTTCAGACGTACGGTCTTGCCATAGGATGTAAGGTTGCTCATTTTTTGTGTACGGGCGGCCACACATTCGGTAAAAGCAGTCGAGTACATATACGAATCCTCTGGGATATCAATCCAGTGGTCGTAAACCATATAACGGGCTCCCTTGGCTGCAGCAAACTCCAAACGGTGTGGAATAACCAGCCACTCGTGACGCTGCTCATGGTCGCCGCGCATCACGGTATAATAATAGTCGATGTGGGCAGCCGATTTCTCTGCCTTATTCATTTCGCACATCCAGTGCAGCCCATCCAGGGTTGTCATCTTGTGCTCTTCCGTCTTGCCATCCGTTAGGATGTTCAGTGCCAGCTCTTCGCCGAAGATAGTCTGGTACTCCAGGTTGAAAGTGATCTTCATACCAACTTGCTTTTAGTTATTTTTGGCAAAAGTACAAAAATAACCCGTTCGGTGTTTCCAAACGGGCTTGTAATTGATAGTTTCTCGATGCAAACGATTGCATGCAAGAAACTCTGCTTATCGGGGGAGTGTCATGACGAATCTGGCGCCAGGATTGAAGTCGGTATCCAGTTGTATATCGCCTCCCATTCGGCGGGCCATACTACGTGCTACGGTTAGTCCGATACCAGTGCCTTCGTAATAGGCGTCGAGCTGTACAAACTCGTCGAAGATGTGCTCAGCTTCCTTGGCTGGAACGCCTATACCATTGTCTTCGATTGCGAACTGTACACTGCTGGGCAGGGCCTCTATATGCAGTTTTACATGTTGATCGGCACTTTTTGCACTGAATTTGCGCGCATTGTCGAGTAACAAAGTCAGGGCACGAACAGCTGCCTGCATATTTGTCTTCAGTAGAATCTTCTCTACCTCAGGCTGTATCTCCAGATCAAACGTCAGTGAGGGATTATCGGCAATCATACTCTTGGCGATGGCCTCGCTGGCAATCTTGTTAGGCGATACCTTATCGGTTCGCTCAATCACGTTGCGACTGTTGGCATCGCTCAGTTCCAACATCTTGTTAACCAGACCGGTAATACGTTCGGTATTGGTTACAATGTCGTTGGCAATCTGCTTCTTCTCGTCCTCGCCTAACTCTAAGTCTGGAGTGGTGAGTATCTGTGTAAAGCCACTCAGGATATTCAATGGGGTACGTATCTCGTGCGAAATCTGTTGGATAAAGTGGGTCTTCATCTTCGATGATTCCTCAGCTCTGGCTGTGGCCTCTATCAACTGGTGGTTGGTTTGCTCCAACTCCATGTGGCTCATTTCCAAGATGTTGTAGTTGGTTTCTAACATAGCGTTAGTGAACTGCAACTTGCGGCGAGAGCGATAGAGGGTAAAGATATAAAGTGAGATGAGTGCCAGGATGATTATAACACTTAGATACCAGATCCACATGGGCACACCATGATGACTAACGCCTTCCTTGATTTCCGAGCCATATATCTTGTCAACCAGTCCTTCGCTGTCCATCTTGGCTATCTCCAGACTGATGGCGTCGATCAGCTCCTTGTTGTGGCCTACATAGCAGTATTCGCGTGGCTGTAGCGAAATCTCCTCTCGAGCCAGACTCTCGAGGCCGTAATGATCGATAAAGTATTTGGCCTGATAACGGTAGCAGATAATGGCATCGTAACGGCCGTTTGCCAGTTCGCGGAACGACTGGTCGAGATCGTTAACTTTTACGCAAGTACCACCTTCGCGCTCCACCAGTTCGGAAATATGGCGTGAGTTCAGGAAGGCAAATGTCTTACCTTTCAGGTTACGGAAGTCAAACGTCTTGTAGTCGCTTTTACGATACACCACCTGGTAGTACAGACGGAAGATAGGACGCGAATAATAGATGGTATCCTTGCGATAGGATGAGTAAACCATCATCGCCAGATCGGTATCGCCGTTAAGCACCGAGGTGGCCACCTTGTTCCACAGGTTGGGCACATAATAGTATTTGATACCCATACGCTTCATCAACTCGCGTGTAAAGTCGATGTCGTAACCATGGGGAAGTCCGTCTTTATCTACCGATTGCAGTGGGGCATAGTTGGCATCCAGACCAATGGTAATCTGGTCTGTAGGTGGCACGAATGCTATTGCTCGCATAGATATACTGCATAGAGTTGTTATCAACAACCCTACAATCCAGTATCTGTCTAGTCTCAATTTAATCACGTGTATTTGTTTTATTAATATAAGTTCTTAATCTTCTTAATCATCAGCCAGCGTAAAGTCTAACTGCTTGCGCTCCAGATTGGCACGGGCTACCTGAATACGTATGGGGTCGCCCAACTGGTACTTGGTGTGATGACGACGACCTACAATCATGTAGTTCTTCTCGTCGAAGTCGTAGTAGTCGTTACCCAGGTCGCGAATAGGTATCATTCCTTCACAGTGGGTCTCGTCAATCTGGGCATAGATACCGTACGACTGGATGCCGCTGATATGTGCATCGTAGGTATTACCAATCTTGTCGGCCATAAACTCTACCATCTTGTACTTGATAGAGTCGCGCTCAGCATTCATGGATATCTGCTCCATGTCGCTGCAGTGCTCGCAGAACTCCTCGTACTTATCCTTGTTGGCCGAACGGGCACCATCCTGATACTTGGTAAGCAGACGGTGAACCATCATGTCGGGATAACGACGGATGGGTGAAGTGAAGTGCGTGTAGTAGTCGAATGCAAGTCCATAGTGACCGATATTGTGTACGCTATACTTGGCTTTCATCATGGCACGCAAAGCAACAGTCTCAATGGCATTCTGCTCGCGTGTACCTTCGGCCTGCGACATCAGGGCGTTAAGCGACTTGGTGATAGCACCCTTGGTACCGGCAGTTTTTACCTTATAGCCGAACTTAGCCACAAACTCGCGCAGATTCTCCAGCTTCTGTGGATCTGGTTGGTCGTGAATACGGTAGGGCAGCGTCTTTGCTTTAACACCCTTCTTCACGCGACCGATACTTTCGGCCACCGTTTTATTGGCCAGCAGCATGAATTCCTCAATCAGCTTGTTGGCATCTTTCGACACCTTGAAGTAGGCGCGGATAGGTTTGCCAGTCTCGTCGATATCAAAGTGCAACTCCTCGCGGTCGAACTTTACACTACCGTTCTTGAATCGGGCTTCGCGCAGTTTCTTGGCCAGCGCATCGAGCTTCAACAGGAATTCGGCGTTTTCGCCTTTTCCCTCTTCAATAATCTGTTGAACCTCTTCGTAGGCATAGCGACGGTCGCTCTTAATCACGGTGTGTGCCAGATGCCAATCCTTGATGTTTGCCTCGTCGTCCATCTTGAAGATAACGCTGTAGCACAGTTTTTCCTCGTCGGGGCGCAGCGAACAGATAAAGTTACACAAACGCTCGGGCAGCATAGGGATGGTACGATCCACCAGATAGATACTGGTGGCACGTGCATATGCTTCCTTGTCGATGGTTGAACCCTCTTTTACGTAGTGTGATACATCGGCGATGTGTACGCCAACCTCCCAAAGACCTTTGTCTGTCTTCCTGATACTCAGGGCATCGTCGAAGTCCTTGGCATCCTTGGGGTCGATGGTGCATGTGAATACATCGCGGAAGTCCTCACGGCGAGCAATCTCCTCTGGGGTGATAGCTGCGTCGATCTTCTCGGCAGCCTCTTCTACGTTCTTGGGATACTTATAAGGCAGATTATACTGTGCCAGGATGGCGTGCATCTCAGCATTGTTTTCACCTGTCTTACCCAGAATATCGATGACCTGACCGATGATGTTCTTATGGTCCTGATCGGGCCACTGGATAATCTTTACTACAGCCTTGTCGTCGGTCTTACCTCCCTTCAGCTTACGCTTAGGGATAATGATATCGTGAACAATCGTAGAGTCGGCTGTTACCAGGAAGGCTATATCCTTTTCAACGCGCAGCTTACCAACGATCGTGTCGTGGGCTCGCTTCACAATCTCGATAACCATTGCCTCTTTGATATGCTTATCGCGGCGCGCCATAAGTGATACCTTTACATGGTCGCCATCCATAGCCGACATCGAGTTACGTTCGGCCACAAACACAGGTGTACCACCATCATCAGGCACAAACGAGTTACGTCCGTTAGCTTTTCTATGGAAGATACCTTCCTGTACCTGAGTCTTCAGGTTTAGTTTGTAGGAGTTGTCGCTCACTTTCAGCAGGAAATCATCCCACGCCATCTCCTCCATCACATCGATGGCCAGCATCTTGAGAGGATGAGTGTCGAGTTTCAACACCTTGAATATTTGTTTGAACGAGAATGTTTCGTTAGGATTATGTTGAAACAGGTTCTGTAGTAGTTCGCTTACCTGCTTCTTTCCTAAACGTTTTCCACCTTTCTTCTTACCCATAGCTTGTTTTCTTTTTTCTTTCTGCCTGCAAAGATAAGAAAAAAAAGGCACGGATTACACGGATTGACACAGATTTTTTCGTAAAATAGTTAAAATCCGTGTAATCCGTGTAATCCGTGCCTAAAAAATTGTAACTTTGCACGGAAATTTTTAAGATGTATGAAGATATTAGTAACTGGTGCGAGTGGTTTTATCGGCTCGTTTATTGTTGAGGAGGCACTCCGTCGCGGCTTTGATACATGGGCTGCGGTACGTGGCAGTAGCTCTAAGGCTTATCTGCAGGATGAGCGCATCAACTTTATCGAACTGAACCTTTCGTCGAAGGCTCAATTGGTGGAGCAGCTACGTGGTCAGGCATTCGATTATGTGGTACATGCTGCAGGTGTAACTAAGTGCTTGGATAAACAGGATTTCTTCCGTATAAACACCGAGGGAACTAAGAATCTGGTTGATGCACTCGTCGAGGTAGGTATGCCGCTGAAGCGATTGGTGTTTGTAAGCAGCTTGAGCATTTTTGGTGCTATCCGTGAACAGCAGCCTTATCAGGAGATTAAGGAAACCGATACGCCCCAGCCTAATACCGCTTATGGTCGCAGTAAACTGGCCGCTGAGCAGTATCTGGAACAGATGGCCTCGCGCGTACCTTATATAATAGTACGTCCAACTGGTGTTTATGGTCCTCGTGAGAAAGACTATTTTATTATGGCCAAGAGCATTAAGCAGCACTCTGATTTTGCTGTAGGCTACAAGCGTCAGGATATCACCTTTGTATATGTAAAGGATGTGGTTCAGGCCATCTTTCTGGCTTTGGATAAGGGCGAGAACGGTAGAAAGTACTTCTTGAGCGATGGTAAGGTATATCAGAGCGAGACGTTCAGCAATCTGATTCATCAGGAACTGGGATGCCCATGGTGGATTCGAATCAAGGCGCCTATCTGGGTACTGCGTGTGGTAACCTTCTTTGGTGAGTATATCGGACGACTGACAGGTAAGGTAACCGCGCTTAATAACGATAAATATAATATTCTTCGTCAGCGTAATTGGCGTTGTGATATACAGCCCGCTATCAGTGAACTGGGCTATAAGCCTGAGTACGATCTGGAACGTGGCGTGAAAGAAACAATTAAATGGTATCAGGATAACAAATGGTTATAAAAAAGATATTCGAGATAGAAAAGAAACCCCGTAAGGGATTAATGGCATTCGAGTGGGCAGTGATGGCTTATTTGCTGTTTACGTTGCTGCTTATTATGATTACCTTTACCAAATTGCAGAATCCAGGCGAAATGCTTTGGGGACGTGCGCAGGTGGTTATTTCTACTCTGGCACTCTGGTGGGTGTATCGTATGATTCCCTGCCGCCTCACGATGATGTTCCGTGTGGCATTGCAGCTGATACTGCTGTCGTGGTGGTATCCTGATACCTATGATATCAATCAGGTATTCCCTAATCTCGACCATGTGTTTGCCGGTTACGAGCAGCAGCTGTTTCACTTTCAGCCCGCTCTGGTCTTCTCGCAGGCTATCTCTAATCCGGTGTTTAGCGAGCTGATGCATCTGGGCTATGCCTCGTATTATCCACTCATAGCCCTGGTAACACTTTACTATTTCCTGTATCGTTATCAGGAGTTTTCGCGCGTGGTGTTTATCATCCTGGCATCGTTCATGCTCTATTATGTCATCTTTGTACTGATGCCCGTTACCGGTCCGCAGTATTACTACTTGGCAGCAGGCGTAGATCAGATAGCACAGGGCAACTTCCCCAATGTGGGCGATTATTTCGCTACCCACACTGAGGCGTTAACCATACCAGGTTGGAAGGATGGCTTCTTCTACCAGTGTGTGGCCAGTGCGCACGCAGCAGGCGAACGTCCTACGGCAGCTTTCCCCAGCAGTCATGTGGGTGTAACCACCATTCTGTTGTTGTTGGCTTGGCATGCCCGTAATCGTAAACTGCTGTACACATTGTTGCCCTTTTACGTGCTGATGTGTTTCGCAACTGTTTACATTCAGGCGCACTATGCAGTAGATGTGATTGGTGGTTGGATTTCGGCCCTCGTCATCTATGCGTTTTTGTTTTTTTTATCAAAAAAATTTGTTTGATTCGAAAATAATGCTTATCTTTGCAACCGAATAAGTAAGGATAAGACATAATACAACATAGGGATTCCGACACAAGGCGAGTCGGGATTCTTTTCTTTTTTGTCCATCCGAGTAATTAAGAAAATCTTTAAAAATTGAATAGTTATGGCATACATGTCACAAGAAGGCTACGATAAACTGATAGCCGAACTGCAGCGTTTAGAAGGTGTTGAGCGTCCAAAGGCCTCAGCCGCTATTGCCGAGGCCCGTGAAAAGGGCGATTTGAGTGAGAACTCTGAGTACGATGCCGCTAAGGAGGCACAGGCTCACCTTGAGGATAAGATCAATCAGCTGAAGATGACTATCGCCGAAGCAAAGGTGATAGATACCAGCCGTTTGAGCACCGATTCTGTACAGATTCTCTCGAAAGTAGAGATGACTAACCTGACCAATAAGGCCAAGATGACTTACACTATTGTAAGCGAGAGCGAGGCTAACCTGCGTGAGGGTAAGATCTCTATCCAGACTCCTATTGCCCAGGGCTTGCTGAACCATAAGGTGGGTGATGAGGTTGAGGTGAAGATTCCTCGTGGTACTATCAAACTGCGTATCGACAAGATCACTGTTGGTTAATTGAAAATTTGATAATTGAAAATTGAAAGGCATGGATATCTTTAGCAAAATCGCAGCTGGCGAGATTCCCAGCTATAAGTGCGCTGAGAACGAGGAGTTCTACGCATTTCTTGATATTAATCCGTTGGTAGAGGGACATACACTGGTTATCCCCCGCCGCGAAGTAGATTACATCTTTGATATGGACGACGACGAGTTGGCTCGCTATCAGGTGTTTGCTAAGCGCGTTGCTCTGGCCATCAAGAAGGCCTTCCCATGCAAAAAGGTAGCACAGGTAGTGCTGGGCCTCGAAGTGCCCCACGCACATATCCACCTCATCCCTATGCAGAGTGAGGCCGATGTTGACTTCCGCCGTGAAAAGCTGAAGCTTACAGAAGATCAGTTTAAGGCTATTGCCGAAAAAATACGTGGTGAGTTTGTGTGATTACACAAACTCATCGCCGTATTTAATCCTTACCTCGTTTACATATTTCTTTACCATCGACGAGTTGTCGCTCTTCTTGCAGATGAGTAGCACTCCGTCTTCTTCGGCTACGATATATCCCTCCAGACCGTTGAACACGCCCAGTTTTCCTTTAGGTAGCTTGATGATGTTGTTCTTGCAGTCCTCTAGTATCACCTCCGAGTCCATCACCACGTTGTCGTCGGGTACTTTGTGCATCACCTCGTAGATGGCATGCCAGGTACCCAGGTCGGCCCAACCAAAGTCGCATTTCATCACATACACGTTGTTGTTGCTCTGCTCCAGAATGGCGTAGTCGAGTGATAGGTTGGGATAGCGTGGATAGTTATCGGCCACAAACTTGGCTTCCTCTTCCTCTGTGTAGTTCGGATTGTCGTAGCGTAACTCACGCAGTACCGGGGGAAATACATGCTCGAACGTGTCGAGCAAGTGGTAGGCGTTCGAAATGAAGATGCCTGTGTTCCAGTAGAACTCGCCGCTCTCCATAAACATGCGTGCAAACTCGCGTTCGGGCTTCTCGGTGAATGATTTAACCTCGAACACATCTGGCTTGCAGCTCAGGTCGCCCAGCTGTATGTAACCATAGCCTGGCTCGGCACGTGTGGGTTTAACGCCCATAGCCAGCAGCACGTTGTTTCTGGTAACGTAACTGATGCCTACCTCCATGCTGTGTTCAAATGATGACTCGTTCAATATCAGCTGATCGCTGGGCGATACGATGATATTGGCATCTGGTGTGTGGTGGTGAATACGCATGGCAGCCCAAGCTACACTGGGGGCTGTGTTGCGATGAATAGGCTCTACGATGATGTTCTTTGTGTCAACCTCAGGTAGTTGTTCTTTCACCAGTTCCAGATATCCCGCGCATGTACATATTAATATATTATCTTTGGGTAACAATCGGGCAAAACGGTCGTAAGTCGTTTGTAACAAAGTGCGGCCAGTGCCAAAAAGGTCCAAAAACTGTTTAGGGTACTGCTCTCGGCTAACGGGCCACAATCGCTGACCGCGACCCCCTGCCAGAATCACGCAGTAATTTTTATTATTATTTATTTCCATCATTAGGATTTTAGCATTATATTCTACCTGCAAACATACAAATATTTTGCGAAACAAACAAGAAAATCCAAGTTTTTTTTCATTTTCTTTTGGTAATTCAAATAAAAGTCGTATCTTTGCACCCGCTTTAGGAGATTAAGCAGCAAAGACTGTTAAGCCCAGATGGCGGAATCGGTAGACGCGCTGGTCTCAAACACCAGTGGAGCAATCCATCCCGGTTCGATCCCGGGTCTGGGTACCAAGTCCTAAGGCAAGGGAATCTTCGGATTCCCTTTTTTTGTGCCAAAAAGTTAGTAGTTTTTCAGGAAAATGATTACCTTTGCAGCCATGAGAAAGTGTTTTGCGTTTTTTCTGTTGCTGTTGTTGACTGTTTTGTCTTGCTCTGCTAAGGTGAAAACAACGATAAGTACCCGCGATTTGCAGGTAGATACTACAGGCCAGTCGCTGTGTACCAACCAGTTGCAACAAGCCATCGATCGTTTGGCTAAGAAAGGTGGTGGCACATTGTTGCTGGCGCCAGGACACTATCTTACAGGTGGCTTGATGCTGCGTTCAGGCATTACACTGCAGTTTGATGAGGGTGCTGTGTTGCTTGGTAGCACCAATCCTTACCACTATCAGTCGATGGCTGTTGAAGATACCGACGACCAACGGGGTGATAATGCCTCGATGGCCTTGTTGATGGCAGATGGAGCTGAACACGTTTCTATTTGCGGAAAGGGTGTGATTGATGGGCAGGGCCTGCAGTTGGCCCTGAATATCGATAGTCTGCACCATACAGGCGAACGGGTTGATGCACATTACAACCAGCGTCGCCAACGTCCCAGCGAACTGGCGCGTCCCAAACTCTTTTTCTTTTACCGCTGTAAGAATATTGAGGTCAATGACGTGACATTGAAAAGTAGTGCCAACTGGGGCTTGTCGTTCGATTTATGTCAGCACCTGAAGCTTACCAACCTGACTATCGAGAACCGTGCTTATTGGAATAATGATGGTATCGACTTTACGGATTGCCAGCATGTACTGGTAGCCGATTGCCGTATCAACTCGGCCGATGATGGCGTTTGCTTGAAGTCGTATCACACCCAGAGCGAGTGTCGTGATATAGAGCTGGCTCGTTTGGATATCCGTAGCAGTGCTTCGGCCATCAAGTTCGGTACTGCCTCGTGGGGTGGATTCCGTCAGGTGTATATCCACGATATCAAGGTTCGCGATACGTTCCGTTCAGCCATTGCTATCGAGAGTGTTGATGGTGCTCAGATAGATAGCATCCTTGTGGAGCGTGTTGATGCACGGAACACCGGCAATCCTGTATTTATGCGTTTAGGACAGCGTGCAGGTCAGCGTAAAGGCTCGCTTAAGCATGTTACCATTCGCGATTTTAAGTGTGAGGTACCTTTCGGTCGTCCTGATGAGGCTTACGACTTGCGAGGCCCTGAAGTGGATTTCTTTCACAATCCCTTCCCCAGTAGCATCTGCGGTATCCCTGGCAATAAAATCCAGGATGTTCTGCTTCAGAATGTCAGCATCCTTTATCCTGGTCGGGCCACCAAAGGTATGGCCTATATTCCTCTTTGGCGTAAAGGCGATGTACCCGAACAGATACAGAAATATCCGGAGTTTACCATGTTTGGCGAACTCCCGTCATGGGGCTTCTATCTTCGTCATATCGATGGTATAACGCTCCAAAATGTGCAGCTGAAGTTAGCGGCCGATGATTTCCGTCCTGCCATTGTTGATGAGGATGTGGACGGACTGTTGATTAAATAAGAAAATGTCAAAAACTCTACAAAAGATTTTAATTAAATAGATTCGTTATGATTAGGTATACCAAGAAGGAGGAGATATGGAATGCGGCATCGCACGGTGGAGGTGTTCTGTTGGGTGTGGTGTTTGGTATTATTTTCCTGATATGGTGCTTCCAGGCCGATAATAACTGGGCCCGAATTGGCGTGATTCTTTACCTGTTTGGTATGCTGGGCTCGTATGCAGCTTCTACCATCTATCACTCCATCAAACACCACTCAAAATGGAAGGAACGATTACGCAAATGGGACCATGCTGCCATCTACTGGCATATAGCTGGCTCGTACTCGCCTTTAACGTTGGTGGCCCTGCGCGAACAAGGTTATTGGGGATGGAGCCTTTTCTGCTTTGTGTGGGCTTGTGCTATTGCAGGAACCATTATCAGCTTTATCCGTCTAAAAGAGCATTCCAACGTCGAAACGTTCTGTTTCGTCGGTATGGGACTGAGTGTTCTGGTGGCCTTCAAACCTCTGATCGATTCGGTATCAACCGCGGCTGTTGTATGGATTATTGCCGAGGGTGTGAGCTACATCACTGGTGCCGTTTTTTATTCTTTGAATAAGACCAAGTATATGCACTCCGTTTTCCACTTTTTTGTGCTTGCTGGTAGCATTTGTCACATCATTGCCGTGTGGGATGTGCTGATGGAGTACTTATAATGGTTAAAAGTTCGGGGTTTTTTTTGGTCGTTTCGCTAAAAAGTAGTAATTTTGCACGCACATTTGCAAATTTAATCTATCATATGGCATATACACGTATCACAGCTGCCGAGGCTGCAGCATTGATTAAGAATGGCGAGAACATCGCCATGAGTGGTTTTACACCCGCAGGTGTAGCCAAGGCAACAACAAAAGAGTTGGCTAAAATTGCTGTAGCTGAGCATGAGGCTGGTCGCGAGTTTAAGGTAGGTATCTTTACCGGTGCTTCTACTGGTCAGAGTACCGATGGCGACTTGGCAAATGCGCAGGCCATTAAGTATCGTGCCCCTTATACCACTAATCCCGATTTCCGTAAGCATGTTAATTTGGGTGAGATTCCCTATAACGACCTGCACCTGAGTCATATGGCACAGGAGCTGCGTTACGGTTTCTATGGCGATGTGGATTGGGCTATCCTCGAGGTGTGCGACATCGAAGAGGTTGGCAACGACTATCACGTGTATCTCACTGCTGCAGGTGGTATCTCGCCCACAGCAGCCCGTTTGGCTAAGAAGGTTATTCTCGAGCTCAACTCGTTCCACAATCCCAACGCCAAGTTTATTCACGACGTGTATGAGCCACTTGATCCTCCTTACCGCAAGGCTATCCCCATTGAGCACGTAGGCGACCGTATTGGTAAGCCCTATGTAAGCATTCCTAAGGACAAGGTGGTAGGAGTTGTAGAGTGCAACATTCCCGACGAGGCCCGTGCCTTTAAGGATAGCGATCCTGTAACCGAAAAGATTGGTTTCCTGACTGCCGAGTTCCTGGTGGAGGAGATGCACAAAGGTCGTATCCCTCAGGAGTTCCTGCCATTGCAGAGTGGTGTAGGTTCAACAGCCAACGCTATTCTTGGTGCACTCGGTGAGGACAAGCACGTGCCTAACTTCAATATCTATACCGAGGTGATTCAGAACTCGGTTATCGAGATGATGCTGAACGGACGTGTAAAAGATGCATCGGCTTGCTCGCTCACTGTATCTAACGATTGCCTGATGCAGGTTTACGACAATATGGACTACATGAAGCAGCACCTGACACTGCGTCAGAGCGAGATCAGTAACTCGCCTGAGCTTATCCGTAGATTAGGTGTGATTGCTATTAATACGGCTATCGAGGCCGACCTTTATGGTAACGTAAACTCTACCCACATCAGTGGTGTGAAGATGATGAACGGTATTGGTGGTAGCGGCGACTTTATCCGCAATGCCTACCTCTCTATCTTCACCTGTCCTTCGATTGCTAAGGGTGGTGTCATCAGTTCTATCGTGCCATTCGTTAGTCACCAGGACTCTTCGGAGCACGATGTTAATATCATCGTAACCGAGCAGGGTGTGGCCGACTTGCGTGGTAAGAGCCCTGCCCAGCGTGCAGAGTGTATTATCGAGAACTGCGCACATCCCGACTATAAGCAGCTGTTGTGGGATTACCTGAAGATTGCTAAGATGGGACAGACCCGTCATTGCCTCACTGCTGCATTTGCCATGCACGACACACTGGCTCGTAAGGGCGACATGAAACTGACTGACTTTGCTGAATATGTGAAATAAAAACAATGGACTAATTATTAATATATGAGAGATTTTAAAAAATGGCAATTTAGAATTACCTTAATCCTTACTGCTGCAATCCTGATGTCGTGTGGCGGCAATTCGCGCTCATGGAAGGGAAACAGTAAGTCGGCTAAGGATTCGCTGAAGGTAAGTGCCATAGACAGTATGATTGTAGCTGTTGAGGAAGCAAAGGATTATGAACGTAAGTTTGCTTTGGCCGACAGTTTGGAAAAGACAGGCGACATCAGTCCTGTAAAGGCAAATTATTGGCGTGGTACTGCTTTGCGCAGCATGAAGAAAAAAGCAGCCTCTGAGGCATACTTCAAGAAAGCCTTGGAAGTAGAGGAGTTACAGGAAAAGGATGTGCTCTATTATAGCCGTTCGGCTCGCATATTGTCGCAGATGCTTTCGGTTAAGAACGATTACGAAGCAACCCTGCGTGTGGCAACACCTGCCGTACAGAAACTGGCAGGACTTCCCAAGGCACAGTCGGGCGATTTGGCTGTCCTCTATTATGTAATCGGTTCGGCCCAGATGTATCTTGGTCACGTCGAGGATGCTTCTGAGAGTTACGAGAAATCCTTCGAGCAGTATATGAAATCTATCTCGAAGAAAGATACCAACGGTTCACGTATCCGTTCGGCCATTACCGGTATTAACAATATTACCGTGGCCTGTCTGAACACCCAGCACTATAAGGAGGGTAAGAAGTGGAACGACCGTACCGACTCTCTGCTGTATGTGTATCGCTTGCGTCCGGATGCCGACTCTGAGGTTTGCGACCACTATCGCGCTCGTATCCGTTTGTTCAACGCTTTGACTGCCTATGAGTTCGGTCATCGTGCCGAGGCAGATGCCAGCTTTGCTGCCTTCCAGAAAACTGATTATGCAGCTACCGAGCAGGGAAAGTTGGATGCTAACGACTATCTGATGAAGGCTCATCGTTTCGAGGAGGCTGCTAAGAACTTCCGTACGCTCGATCACTGGGTTGATGTCCGTGGCATGAAGATGAATCTTGATAATATCTCGATGTATCTCATTCCTAAGTATCGTGCCAATATCGGTGCTGGCCGTAAGGATTCGGCTATTTACGTAGCCAATCAGATTGTAAACGCATACGATTCGGCCCTTGTATGGTCAAAGCGTGATGATACAGCCGAGATGGCAACCATCTACGAAACCCATCAGAAGGAAGAAGAACTGGCTCGCAGTCAGTGGGAGCTTGAGAAGCGTGGACATGATATTGCCCGTCAGCGTATGATCAGCTTCGGTATTGGAATCCTGCTGCTCACAGGCTTCCTGGGCTTCTATACACTTAACAAGCGTAAGGCCTTTAAGCTGTTGCAGGATGCCTACGATCAGCTTGAGGAGGCTACTTCGGCCCGTGAGCGTATCGAGAGTGAGTTGCGTATTGCGCGCGATATCCAGATGTCGATGATTCCGGCCTCTAACCTTGAGAGCGAGGGCTTGGATCTGTTTGCATCGATGACGCCTGCCAAGGAGGTTGGTGGTGACCTTTACGACTACTTCCTTGAGAAGGATCACCTTTACATTGCTATCGGCGACGTATCTGGTAAGGGTGTGCCTGCCTCACTGTTCATGGCTCAGGTTATCCGCCTGTTCCGTGCCATGGCTAAGCAGCACTACACGCCTGCTGATATTTGTACCCGCATCAACAACGAGTTGACCGAGAATAACGAGAACGGTATGTTCATCACCATGTTCATTGGTTTGATCGACCTGAATAGCGGTCGTCTCGACTTCTGTAACGCAGGTCATAATCCTCCCGTACTGGGCGGCGATGCTGATGGTGGTAACTTCCTGAAGATGGTTCCAAATGCACCTATCGGTTTGTGGCAGGGCCTCGAGTTCGAGGGTGAGTATATCGATAGCATCAAGGGTAAGCCTCTCTTCATCTATACC
This sequence comes from Xylanibacter ruminicola 23, assembly GCF_000025925.1. NCBI lineage: Bacteria > Pseudomonadati > Bacteroidota > Bacteroidia > Bacteroidales > Prevotellaceae > Xylanibacter > Xylanibacter ruminicola. The sequence goes on from NC_014033.1 coordinate 3,411,386, forward strand.
GATGGTTTGAACGAGGCCGAGAACCCCGATCTGGTTCGCTTTGGCGATGATCACATGCTGGATGTTCTCCGTCATACCGAGTTTGCTAACGCCATGCAGGTGGTTGAGAGCTTGAAGCGTCAGGTAGAGGAGCACCGTCAGGGTGCCGATCCTAACGACGACCTCACTATGATGTGCCTGAAGGTTGGATAATCCGTAAAATTATATACCGATATCATCAAAAGTACCGCAACGCGTTGCGGTACTTTTTTGCGTATATGCGCTTGCATTTTTAGCAAAAAATGTTCATATTTGCAATACCAAAACAACACAAATATTCATATAATAGGTCATTTGATGGTATCACAATAGGGTTGTCTTGTTGCACATATCATTAAATTTAATTAGTTAGATAAGGTCACCGGCTTGTGAAAGTCGGTGACCCATCTAACTGGGGAAAGCAACGCGTTGCGCAATTTTTTTTGATGTGTTGTGCCTATTATTTACGCAAAAATATGTATTTTTGTGCTGACTAACATTATACAACGACTTAGATGAAAAGAATTTCGCAGCGAGAAATCGCTAACTTATTGGGTGTCAACGTCTCTACCGTATCTCGTGCTTTGCGAGGTCTCGAAGGCGTTAGTCAGGAATTACGTCAGAAAATTCTTAGTCTTGCCAAGGAGCAGGGCTACCGTCCCAACCCGTTTGCTGTAAGCTTACGTTACGATACCACCCGTACCATTGGTATTGTGGTGCCCGATGTATCGTTTAACCATTATGCCCAAATCGTGAAGCGTATCGAGGCCGAGGCCCGCAAAGTGGGCTACATGTGCATCATCACCGACTCCGACGACAAGTACGAGAACGAAAAGAATTGTATCGACTTGCTGGTGAATATGCATGTCGAGGGTATTATCATTTGCCTGGCTCAGGAAACCACCGACTTCTCGCATATTCAGCATCTCCGTAGGATTCACATGCCTGTGGTGCTGTTTGATAGAGATGCTGATATCGATATCTCGTCGGTAGTTATCAACGATGTTGAATCAGCTCGTGAAGTTACTTGCAGGTTGATTGACGGTGGTGCCAAGCGTATTGCTTTCCTGGGTGGTCCTAACCGCCTGAAGCAGACGGCCGATCGCAAGCATGGCTATCTTGAGGCTCTGCGCGAACGTGGAATACCTATCCGCAAGGAGTTGGTAAAGTGTGATTTTCTAAGCTTCAGTTCTGGTTTCTCGAATACTACCGAGTTGCTTGATATGCACGACCGTCCTGATGCCATTGTTGCCAGTCATGGTTTGCTGACCCTTTCGTCAATGAAGGCCATCGAGGCTCGTGGGATGAATGTTCCCAATGATATCTCAGTTGTGGGTTATATGAGCGATTGGATTTCGGAGGTATTAACCCCTCGTGTATCGTTTGTTAAGCAGAATCAAAAAGAGATAGCCGTAAAGGCCTTTAAACTGCTGCACGACCAGATGGATGGCGACACCTGTGTGCAGCATGTCATCGTAAAAGCCCGACTGGAGTTGCGCGACAGTACCCGATGACAACCAACATAAAATTTAATTAGTAATATGTACAATTTAATTAGGTCTTTTTTAGTTTTAACTTTATTATTTGTAACCTTTACAGCTGCGGCGCAGCCCGACCCCGAGGACAGAAAGCTTACTATCCGCGGACAGGTGCGCGATGCCGAGCTGAAGGAACCGATGGTACAGGCTACCATCCAGTTGTTTGCCGCCTCCGACAGCACTTTTGTAGGCGGCACCGTTAGTAACGAGCGCGGTAATTTTTATCTTACCGCCCCATCCAGTGGCACCTATCGCATTAAAATCTCGTCGGTAGGCTACCAGACCATCGAACGCGAGATAACGCTGCGTCGTAACGCTAATCAGGATTTGGGCAACCTGCTCATGGAGACCGAGAGTATCATGCTGCAGGAGGCTGTTATCACCGGTCGTGCCGCACAAGTCATCGTTAAAAAGGATACCATCCTGTATAACCCTGAGGCCTACCGTACTCCCGAGGGCTCGCCTATCGAGGAGCTTATCAAGCGTATTCCTGGTGCCGAGGTAGATGAGGATGGCAACATCACCATCAACGGTAAGCAGGTTAAGAAGATTCTGCTGGATGGTAAGGAGTTTATGCTGGGCGATGTCGAGACGGCACTCAAGAATATCCCCGTGAGCATCATCCAGAACATGAAGTTCTACGATCAGCAGAGCGATGAGTCGCGTATCACTGGTATCGAGGATGGCGAGAAGGAAACCGTGCTCGACTTCTCTATTAAGAAAGGTATGAACCGCGGCTACATGACCAACCTCGACTTGGGTGGCGGCACCAAGCATCGCTATGCCTCGCGTGGTATGGGGAGCAGCTTTACCGATAAAACACGCTTTGTGCTGTTGGGTAACTTTAATAATAAGGAGGAGAATGCCGGCTGGTGGAACCGTCGTGGCTTGAACTCGCGCAAGATGTTAGGCACCAACTTCAACTTTGATGATAACGATAAGCTCAAGATTGATGCCAGCGTGCGTTGGAACCACCGTGGTGGCGACAACCAGACCGAGAATGCCAAGGAGGATTTTTACAGCGAAGGCAGCACCTTCTCTAACACCCTTACGGCCAACTATACCCGTAGCGATAACTGGTGGGGTAACCTGCGCTTTGAGTGGAAGCCCGACAGTCTTACTAACATCCTGGTACGTGCCAACGGTAGCTATGGCACCAGCGATGGCACTACCCAGTCGATGGCTGCCACCTACGATGCCGACCCTTATCTGTATGCCACCGACCCGCTCAACCAGCTCTCGGTGCTCAAGCCCTATGCCATTAACCAGAACTTGAATGCCAACCTGACGTATGGCGAGAACAAGAATGCCTGGGCCATGCTGCAGCTGTATCGCCGCTTGAATCCTCGCGGTCGTAACATCATTCTGCGTGTTGAGGGTAGTGCCGGCAACAGCGAGAACCAGAGCGTATCCGATAACGAGGTGCTGCTGTTCCGCAAGCAGGATCTGTATGGTAACGATTCTACCTACTATACTGCCCGTTACAGCACCACGCCTGCCGATAACTGGGGCTATGTGCTGCGTACATCCTACAGCGAGCCCCTGTGGAAAGGTGCCCACCTGCAGCTCAGCTACGAGTTGCGCTATAACCAGAATAAGAGCGACCGTCTGACTTACGACTTCAGTCACATGTCTACGAACATCTTCGAGGGCATCACCCCCGAGTACCGCACCTGGGATCCCTGGCTGCACAGTGTGTACGATAAACTCGACGATTACCTGGAGCGCGACCTGAGCCGCTATTCCGAGTATAAGAACTATACCCACAACGTGCGCCTGAACCTGCGCCACCGTGTCGAGAAGTACGATTACAACATCGGTTTCCTGGTTCAGCCCCAGCACTCTAACTTTATCCAGAACTACCGTGGTGTGTATGTAGATACCGTGCGTAATGTAACCAACCTTACGCCAACATTCGATTTCCACTATAAGTTCAGCGATCAGAGCAACCTGTGGCTGCACTACCGTGGCGATACCCGTCAGCCTGAGATGACCCAGCTGCTCGATATCACCGACGACTCTAATCCGCTTTACGTCACCATGGGTAACCCTGGTCTGAAGCCTCAGTTCACCAGTTCGCTCAATGGTTATTACAACAACTATATTGTGCGTTACAAGCGTAGTATCGTGGTTTATGCCAACTACCGCCACATCCGCAACTCCATCTCAAACCTGGTGCGTTACAACCCCGAAACAGGTGGTAGCATCACCCGTCCCGAGAATATCAACGGCAACTGGAACGTTAATGCCGGCTTTACCTTTAATACGGCGCTCGACAGTACTGCCCATTGGAATGTAGGTACCGATACCCGTGTGCGCTATAACAATCTGGTAAGCTATGTGGCACAGGATAAGGCCGATGCCGCCAAGAACACCACCCGTACCACTAACCTGAACGAGCGCATCACCATGGGCTACCGTAACGATTGGGTCGAGGTGTCGCTCGATGGCCAGCTCAACTACCAGCACACCCGCAACGAGCTGCAGCCCACAGCCAACCTCGATACCTGGCAGTTTAACTACGGTGGACAGTTCCTGGTGCGCCTGCCGCTCGACTTCGAGTTGAGCATGAACCTGCACGAGCGCAGTCGTCGTGGCTATAACGATGCCTCGATGAACACCAACGAGCTGATATGGAATGGTCAGGTATCCAAGCCGTTCCTCAAGAATAAGTCGCTCATCGTGGCCCTTAACTTCTACGATCTGTTGGGGCAGCAGAGCAACTACGAGCGATGGGTAAACGCCACTGGTCGTAGCGATACCCGCTTCAACAGCGTTAACTCTTACGCCATGCTGCATGTGCGTTACCGCCTGAATATGTTCGGTGGCAAGATCGACACCGAGGGCCGTTACGACAAGAAGTGGGGCGGCCGCGACAACCGTGGTCGTGGTGGATGGCGCCGATAAACACTAAAAAGAACTGCAATTTTTTTCCAAATTGCAGTTTTTTTTATCAATGTGCGAATAAATTTTGGATAATTCAGTGTTTTTTGTTTCCTTTGCACCCATGAATACGATACTCACGATAACAGGTAGCGACGGTACAGGTGGTTCTGGTGTTCAGGCCGACATCCAGCTCATCAGTGCGTTAGGCGGTGCTGCAGCATCGGCTATCACGTCGATTACCGTGCAGAACACCCTGGGTATCCAGGAGTTCCACGATCTGCCTGCCTCAGTGGTTCGTCAACAGGTCGAGGCTATCATCAACGACCTCCAGCCGCAAGTCATCAAGATTGGTCTGGTGCGCCGTATCGATGTGGTCGAGATGCTGGCCGATGTGCTCAAGCGCTATCAGCCCAAGCACATTATCTATGCCCCCGTGCTCACATCTACCAAGGGCGAACAACTGGTTCTGCCCCGTGTTTACGAGGCCATCCAGCGCCTGCTCATACCGCTGTGTACCGTGGTTCTGGCGCCATCCGATCTGCCTGGCGGTCCCCGTCGCCATGGTCTTGCCAACCAGTTGGGATCGGCATTGGCCTATTATCTCAGTCTCGACGAGAAGGTGAGCGATGCTCTGCTGCATGCGCAAACCTATCTCAAGCAGCTGCCTGCCGTTTATGCCGATGGTAACACCCGTAGCGAGGAGCTTTACAATCAGTTCCTGGATGCTGTTGAGCATTACTACAACCGCTATGCCGATGTGGCTTTCTATGCCGAACAGCTCAATGTTAGTGCGCGCTATCTGGCACAGGTAACCCGTCAGATTGCCGGTCGTTCGCCCAAGGCCATCATCGACGAGCGTATCACTGCCGAGATTGTCAAGCTTATCACCACAACCAACAAGCCACTCAAGGACGTAGCCCTGTGTCTGGGCTTCTCGTCGCAGGCCCACCTGTCGCGTTTCTTCAAAAAGCGCAAAGGTGTTTCGCCCACCGAATTTCAACATAAACAATAAATACAAAATGACAAACGAAAGACAAGCGTTAAACCGCCAGTTAGCTCAGATGCTGAAGGGTGGTGTTATAATGGACGTGACTACTCCCGAGCAGGCCAAGATAGCCGAAGAGGCTGGTGCCTGCGCTGTAATGGCCCTCGAACGTATTCCTGCCGACATCCGTGCAGCAGGAGGTGTTAGCCGTATGAGCGACCCTAAGATGATTCGTGGCATCCAGGAGGCTGTAACTATTCCCGTGATGGCCAAGTGCCGTATCGGTCATATTGCCGAGGCTCAGATCTTGCAGGCCATCGAGATTGATTATATCGACGAGAGCGAGGTGCTCAGCCCAGCCGATAACATCTATCATATCGATAAGACCAAGTTCGATGTGCCCTTTGTGTGTGGTGCCAAGAACCTTGGCGAGGCCCTGCGCCGTATTGCCGAGGGCGCTACCATGATTCGTACTAAGGGCGAACCAGGTACCGGCGATGTAGTACAGGCTGTGAGTCACATGCGCCTGATGCAGAGCGAGATCCGCCGATTGGTATCTATGAGCGAGGATGAGCTTTACGAGGCAGCCAAGCAGTTGCAGGCCCCTTACGAGCTGGTACGCTACGTACACGATAATGGCAAGCTGCCTGTGGTTAACTTTGCTGCTGGTGGTGTGGCTACCCCTGCCGATGCTGCGCTCATGATGCAACTTGGTGCCGAGGGTGTGTTTGTAGGTAGCGGTATCTTTAAGAGTGGCAACCCCCGCAAGCGTGCTGCCGCCATCGTACAGGCCGTAACCAACTGGCAGGATGCCAAGCTGCTGGCCCAGCTCTCCGAGGATCTTGGCGAGGCTATGGTAGGTATCAACGAGCAGGAGATCCAGCTCTTAATGGCCGAGAGAGGTAAGTGAATAGTGAAGAGTGAATAGTGAAATGAAAGCAGCAGTGTTGGCCCTGCAAGGGGCATTTATAGAGCACGAGCAGGTGCTGCAACGCCTAGGCGTTGAAACGGTGGAGATTCGCCAATTAAAGGATTGGCAAAAGTTTGTCTCCTCAGCATCCCCCTCCCTTTTGGGAGGGGTTAGGGGTAGGCTTGATGGGGGTAGGCTCCTCATCCTGCCTGGTGGCGAAAGCACCGTGCAGCTGCGCCTGCTCAAGGAGTTGGGGCTTTTCGAACCCATCCGCCAGGCCATTGCCGATGGCATGCCTGTGCTAGGCACCTGTGCTGGCATGATTCTGCTCTCACAGGGTTATCTGGGCACTATGGACATCCGTGTGCGTCGCAACGCCTACGGTCGCCAGTTAGGCAGTTTCCACACCACAGGCACTGTCGAAGGCATTGGCGACGACGTGCCTATGACCTTTATCCGTGCACCGTATATCGAAGAGGTGCTGTCGGCCGATTGTCAGCCGATAGCCGAAGTAGATGGCCATATCGTTGCCGCTCGTCAGGGTAACCAGATTGCCACGGCATTCCACCCCGAACTCGACAGCGATACCCGCCTGCACCAATTGCTTATTTCGTTACAATAATAACTACTCCGTTCTTTAGGCCGCCACTCTCACATGTCAGGGTGGCGGTTGTTTTTTGTGTGGTGCTCTGCACCAGCACCTGTGCCCTGCCGTTAAAGGCTGGCACGCTGAATGTCTTACAGTTCAGCTCCTTGGGATGGTCGATGCCTGCATACATCGGGTCGCCGTTGCCCACACCTAATATGCGGGCATCACCCTCTAATCGCAGGCTCAACATCGGACAGGCATCAGGCACTACGCGCCCTTTCTTGTCCTGCACCTCGATGGTCACCACTGCCAGGTCCTGTCCGTCGGCCGTAATCGTCTGTCGGTCGGTCTTCAGCACTGTCTTATAGGCAGGCTTGGTGGTCTCTATGGTCTGTGTCAGTGTGCGCTTGCCGTTCTTGTAGCCTATGGCCACCACCTTACCTGGCTGGTAGGTGGCTTTCCACTTCAGGTGCCCGTTCTTCGGCATCGCCTGTCGGCCCAGTTTCTTTCCGTTCACTATCAGTTCTACCTCGTCGCAGTTGCTGTAGGCCCACAGTTCTATCTCCTCGCCCTCGTGACCCTGCAGGTTCCAGTGTGGCAGCAGGTGCAGCGTAGGCTCATCCGTCCACCAGGCTTTCAGATAGTAAGCCTCGTCTTTCCAGAATCCGCAGTAGTCCAGGATACCGAATTCCGAGTCGTGCGCAGGATAGGACAGGGGATTGGGCTCGCCGCGATAGTCAAAGCCCGTCCAGTAGAACAGTCCTGCAGCCCATGGTCGCTCGTCGTAGAACTTCCAGCCGCGCTCAATGATGTTCTCGTAGTTCTGTTCCATGGTACGGTTCATACTCACCATGCGCCCCTTGCAGTCGGGGTTGTTAAAGTAGATGCCGCGTGTGCCGCAGCCCGTTGTCTCTTCGGTGCCCACAATCTTCCAGTCGGGGTTGGCCTTCTTACGGTTATCCACATCGTTCTGGATAATGTAGTTAAATCCCTTCACGTCCAGTCCCTTTATCAGCTCGGTACCGCCAGCATTAGCCACCGTACTGGGGCGTGTAGGGTCGTACAGTCTGGTGTATTCGCGCATGGCTTCGGCCAGTCGTGTGCCCTGTATGTTGTTTTCCAAGCCCCATTCCTCGTTGCCGTCGCTCCACAGGATAATGCTGGGGTGATTACGGTCGCGCTTAATCATCCGCTCCAGCAGTCGCAGATGCTCGTCGTTGATGCCCATCAGTCGGTTCTCGTCGATGACTAAGATGCCCTCGCGGTCGCAGATGTCCAGCAGTGCTGGCGTCATGGGGTTGTGCGATGCGCGATAGGCATTGCAGCCAAAGGCCTTCAGCTGCTTAATGCGCCATGCCTGCAAGGCATCGGGAATGGCAGCGCCTACACCCGCATGGTCCTGATGCAGGTTCACGCCCTTCAGCTTCAGGGGCTGGCCGTTCAGCAAGAAACCACGGTCGGCTGTAAACTGTATATCACGCAAACCTGTTGTTGTTTCGTACACATCCGTTACCTTACCATCTACCTTTACCGTGGTCTCCACCTTATACAGATAGGGTTCGGTGGTGCTCCACAGGTGCGGATTAGAAATCTTTATCCGATGATCGGTTGTTCGCGTTTCTTTGGCGAGTATAGGGTACGTGAATCCGCTGACGTGTGCCACCTCTCTGCCTTCGGCATCCAGTATTCGCTGCTCAACCTCATATAGCTGGGTTTTCAAGCTGCTGTTGGTCACCTCTGTCTTTACATGTACCACAGCCTCGTTGTAAGGCTGCTGCAGTTCGGCGTACACAAACGTACCGAAAGGTGCCACGCTGACCTGTGCCGCTTTCTCCAACCACACGTCGCGATAGATGCCGGCGCCCTCGTAAAACCACCCCTCCTCCAGGGTGGCATCGGCGCGCACGCATATCAGGTTGTCGTCGCCGTATTTGATATAGGGTGTGATGTCGTAGGTCTGTGTGGCGTAACCGCTGGGTTCGATGCCCATATAAAAGCCGTTGAACCATACACGGGCATTGCGGAAGATGCCGTCGAAGCGCAGCATCAGTCGCTTGCCCAGATCCTCGTTGGGTATGTGGATGGTTTTGCGATACCATCCCACGCTGGTTTCAGGGTATTTGTAGCCCACCGTCTTATAGCCGTGCGAGTGACTGGCTTCGGCCGCATAGGGCAGTGTGGTCACCCAGTCGTGCGGCAACTGCACCTCGTGCCAACGGTTGTCCTCCACAAATTTCTGCGCGTACGGTCCCTCGTTGTGTATCGAGTTGGCCTTTGTCAGATAGTTAAAATACTCCGTGCCGCAACCGAAGTCCTTTTGAGGGTCGGCAGCGTTTCCCAGTGCAAATCGCCATCCCTTGTCAAGTCGGATGGTTTCGCGTACGCTCTGTGCATTCAAGTTGGCAGTTAGCAGGCAGCCTATCGCTGCTACAATCATCGTTTTAAGTTTCATTGTTTGCTGTTTATAGTTATTTTTTTGCAAAGATAGTGCAAATCGCGCGAAATACAAAATTATTTTTCGCAAAGTCGTTCTATAATACTAACAATCAGCAAAATAGTACAAACGATCATCGGTTATAATCTTATGCCGATGGCGGTGTTGATAAACCAGTCGTTCAGATAGCCATGAGTGCTTTGGTGGCGATAGCGTATGTTGTTAAACTGTCCGTAGGCACTGATAAAGTAGCGTCCGAAGTTGTAGGTGACCGACATGCGTGTGTCGAATCCCAGACTGATACCGCTGTTGATGGTTTTGTCGCCCATGGGTGTGATGTGCACATGGCTATAGAACCACTCGTCCCATTCCTCGTTGCTGATGTCTTCGCTCCAGAATCTGTCGTCGGTCATCAGTTCGGGCACGTTGGTGGCGTAGGCAAACACCTTCAGTTTGTTCACGAATGTCACCATGGGCATCAGCATCACGTTAACCAGCAGTCCGCGTGCTGGCACCCAGTTGTAGGCATAGCCCACGCCAGCGCTGCCCTGCCACAGCTTTACTTTGCCCAGTCCGTGCATCAGGTACACCAGGTCGCCATTCAGGTCGGTGGCATAGTCGATACGCGTATAGTTGTACATCAGTCCGGCCATGAGCGATCCAGCCGAACGTTTCTGTATCACCGACTGGTCGTAGGCCGCTGCATACGAGAATTTCTTGCCGTTGAACATATAGTAGCCATCGGCAATCACGGTTCGCACGTGTATAGGGTCTATCAGTTGTACGTCGTCCCAGGTTTTCTGTTCTTCCTCGCTCAGCAGTTCGCTGTTCAGGTTGATGCTGGGGTTGCTGTTGTCGAACGAGTGTATGCGCACGTTCACGCCGTAGGCGCCTCCAGTGGCACCAAACACCAGGTTGCTACCTTTATCGCCGCCCACGTTCACGGTGTAGCCGATGCCATAGCCTCGGTAGCCCGCCCAGAAACCTACGTACTGTGAGGGCTGCGTTTTAAGATAGGGTCGGGCACTGTAGTCCACGCCTAATATGTTTCCATCGGCGTTCATACTCACAATCGTCTGACTCACATTGCCCTTGGCTATCAGTTGCCATGGTTTCTCAGAAGCATCAATATAGCTACGGTCGAGGCCTCTCACCGACATCGAGTCGATCATCGTGCCCACTTTCTTCACGAAAGTAGTCAGGCCCCCTTGCGCCGTCGCCGTCCCGCAACAGCCCATACCTATTGCTAAAATGATGCTTTTCAATGTCATTGTATATTAATAATCAGATTGTTTGCTTGCAAATATACGAATAAGTATTTAAAGTTCCAAATATTTTGGGTACTTTTGCATTCCGGAATGTCCGAAGTAGCTAACACAACAACTAATTATCTAAGCCCAGGATCAATTTGTTGGGCTGCTTTCCTGGCTATGGGCGCACGATTGGAAAACTCACCCAATACATCTTTGGCCAACGTCTAATCTATTAATCATTTGGCGTTTAACTCTAAATTAATGATGATTAAATAGATTATGAAGAAATTAAATATTTCTGCCGACACACCGCTGTCGGTGCTTTTTCATGATGGATGTCATGATCAGCTAAAGAATGATATCAAGTACTTGTGCAACTTTCTGATTGATTGCCAATCGGATGTTGATGTGCTTAAGGTGAGTAGATTTGATTTTGATTTCAGCTCCCCCAAGTTTCGTCCGTGCAAGGTGTATCAGAAACTGGCTAACATGGTTAACCGTCATCTGCTGATTGTGTCGCACAGAGAGTTGAGCCGCTATATGGCTGAACACTCTAATCTGCATGCCAGTGCCGAATCGATATATCGTTCGATATATAAGTATATGTAAGCACTGTTGCTAATGCACTCTGATGGGAAGAAACTTGTCCTAATATAGGACTGGTTTCTTCCTTTTACTATTGGAATAGCCTGAAAAAAGCATTACCTTTGCAGGTGGTTATAGGAACCAATATAATTCACTTAAAACTGTAAAAGTATGAATCAACAACCACTGGCAAACAGATTATTACGATAGGGCGTCACCTTCAGGGGTGGCGCCCTTCTTGGGATTTCTTTACTTTCGAATAAATATTAATCAATTGTATTAACAAAATGATGAAAACTATTTTTGATGCAACCATGCGTCTATCAGAACACTTTACGCTCGGCGAGATGTGCTACTCAGCAACAGCCGAAGCTAAAAAGATTCCTAACATTCCACTGAAGCAGCACATCACAGCGATGCAGAACCTTTGCGAGCGCTGTCTGGAGCCCGTGCGCTGCCAGTTGGGACTGCCCATCAAGGTGAACAGCGGTTACCGCTGCCAGCTGCTCAACCAGATGGTGGGCGGTGTGCCCACGTCGCAGCACCTGAAGGGTGAGGCTGCCGACATCACCATCCCCCGCAGTCACCGTCCGTTCGGTCACCCCACGGATGAGCAGGCAGCACGCCTGCTACTGAAGTATGCCGAGCAGTATGCCGACTTCGACCAGCTCATCCTGGAGCACCGTGGCAACAGTTGGTGGGTGCACATCAGCTGCCGAATTGACTTCCGTAAAAACCGCAAACAGGTGTTGAAAATGTAATAATTGCAAAATAAAGAAAGCAATGAAGAATAAGGGTTTTATAAAGTTATATCGCAGTATGCTGTCGAAGCCTGAGATGACCGATCTTGTGAACGAACAGGGTGCGGTTGGCTTCGGCGTGTACATGATGATAGTGCTGCACCTGTCGCAGTGTGATGATTACGAAGGGATGTTCACCAATGGACAGCTCAGTGCCTTTGCTGCCCAAGCCAAAACTACCCGTAAGAATGTGCGCCATATTATTGAGGATTTCGGATTGTTTGAGATCAACGGAAACCGATTTAAAACCGCAACAAAATCGGAAGAAAATGCCGACGAAACCGAAACTAAATCGCCACACTCACATGCGCGTAATAATAGGTACGCAGGCGAAGATGTAGAAATAGATATAGAAAAAGAAAAAAAAGAAAAAGGCACGAAGGTTCCCGATATGATCGGACCTTCGGCCTACGAGGTGATGACGCGCGAGGGCCTGCGACAGGGCGGCCATGGCGAACCTGTGCCTTGGTGGGCACCGCCGCAGCGCGATGTGTACATGGTGTGGAGCCTGGTGGCCGACAGGTGGGTGCCGCCAGCGCAGATAGATGCCGAGGCCGAACGCCAGCGCCACAAAGAGATGAAGCCCGCCGACTTTATGATGAAGACGGCCTGGGAAGTACTAACCGAAGATGAACAAACAAGAATTCAAGACAATGCAAAACGACAGCTTTAAACCCCAAAAACAGTGGGAACAAACCAGCACGGGCTACTATATTGTGCCCATCGACAAGTTGGATGTGAAGGGTGCCCCAAAGGACAACGACGGCAAGCCCGACCTGAAGGCACCGGGCATGACGATTGTGCGCTGCAAATGTCCCGACTGTAGCGACACCCGTAAGCACCAGGATGAGCACTGCGTAAGGCTCGACACCATGACCGGACTGGGCAAGTGCTACAACTGCGGCTTTAAGTTCGTGATCAGCAGTAAGGTGCCCGACTATAACAAGAAACGTGGCTACCAGAAAAAGAAATTCAAACTGCCTGATACCAGTAAACTGAGGCCTATCGACGGTATCGGTATCAACTATCTGCTGGACCGGAAAATACAACCACAGACAGCCGCAAAGGCAGGTGTGCGCTCGGCCACCCGAACGTTCGATGGCATTGAGCGTTCGTGCCTGGCCTTTACCTATCGCGAGGGCAGCAAGGTGGTAAACATCCAGTATAAAACCACCAGCAAGGACTTTGCTGTTGAGAGCGACTGCGAGCTGATACCTTGGAACATTGATGCCGCCATCGGTCAGGACACGCTGATTGTTACCGAGGGGATGATGGATGCGCTGGCACTGATGGAGTGCGGGTTCGACAACGTGATATCGGTGTCGAACGGCGCCGAGAGTGATGTACGGACGTTCGACCGCTTTCGCTACAGTCATCTGGATGGCATTCGTACCTTTTATCTGGCTGGCGACATGGACGAACCCGGTGTGGAGCTGCGCCAAAAACTGGCCCTATACTTCGGCGAGGCACGCTGCCGCATCGTAGAGTGGCGCGTGGGCGATGATGCGGCCAAGGATGCCAACGAGATGCTGATGGAACATGGTGTGGATGCGGTGCTGCAGTGTATCAACCACGCACAGCTGTGCCCGATAGTGGGGGTGGAGACCATCGACGACTATCGCGAACGCACCAAGTATATTTGGGAGCACGGCATCGCACCAGGCAAAACAGTAGGGTGGGGTGAGTTCGACGACCACGTGCAGTTTGAGCCGGGGCGCACGGTGATTATCGTGGGCGAACCCAACACAGGAAAATCGACCTTTGCCGACGACCTGGTGCTGAACCTGGCACTGCAGCATGGTTGGAAGGCGGCGCTCTATTCGCCCGAGATGTTTCCACCCGAGCGCCACATTGAGCGTATGGCCACTACCATCGCGGGGCGTAAGTTCCGTAAAGAACTGGTGCAGACCGAGCGTGGGGTTGACTATCGCAAGCCGCTGATACCTGAGCGCATGGCCGACAGAATTCTGGACTGGCTGTGCAGTAACGTGTTTTTTATCACCGAGACATCGGGTCGCACCATCCACAAGCTGCTGCACCGTGCCGAACAGCTGCAGCATCGCTATGGCATACAGCAGTTGCTGCTCGATCCGTTTAACTACATACAGTTGCCCGAGGGAGCTAAGAGCGACACGATGAAGATTGGCGACGTGCTGGCCGAGATAGAGCTGTTTGCCCATCGCACAGGACTGCTCATCTTTGTGGTGGTGCATCCGTCGAAACCGCAGAAGGGCGAGCAAATTGATTCGCTTTACAATGCCAGTGGGTCGGCCGAATTCCGTAACCGTGCCGACTACGGACTGGTGCTGGTGAACGACGACAAGCAGTGTGCGCGCAACGGCTATCATCTGCTGAAGATCATCGTGGATAAGGTACGCGACGATGCCATGGGACATAAAGGCACCTGTCATGTGTCGTTCGATCCCCAGAACTATCGTCATGGCATGGTGCAGACCATCCACCTTATGGGCGAGGTGAACCAGTACAACATCCTCGACATCAGTCCTCACTGCTGGCTGGATCAAACCAAAGAACCAACGCTGTTTTAATCTTTAATGTTTAATGTTTAATGGAAATAACTTGTACGCGTTGCGGGCAAACACTGCCGCGCAGCAAATTAGAACGCATGAAGACGGGCACCTACCGTCGGGTGTGCAACCATTGTAAGTGGCTGTACTACGTAAAGCCCAGTCGCGATCGGCGCATCCTTCGCGACCTGGAGGCCCGCCACCACCATCCCAACGAAAAGTAGCTTTTCACCCTCCGAAAAGTAACTTTTCACTCATCAAAAAGTAGCTTTTCGATGCATGAAAAGCTACTTTTCGTTTTTGCCACTGCAAGGGCTGATTCTTAGGGGATCAGCCTTTTTTTTTGAAATAAAGTTAAAATAGTAATATTTTGCACAGAAAACAAAGAAAATATTTGTTTTGTGTACGAAATATAACTATATTTGCACCATTCAAGCACTAATTGTATATAGATGACACCGTTTGAGAACATAGGCAATATCCCCTTTGATGTTAATGTGCTAAGTGCGTTTTTCCCGAACCATAAGCATATTAACGAAAAAGCGCGCGCGCTCGAAAAGAATGGTCAGATTATACGCTTAAAGAAGGGTATGTACGTGGCCAGCAAGATGGAAACCGGTAAGGAACTGTCGAAGGAACTGATAGCCAATCACATTTACGGGCCATCGTATGTGGGTTGCGAATATGCCTTGCGCTATTATGGTTTGATACCTGAACGTGTGTATCAGGTAACATCAGTTACCACCAAGCACTCCAGAGATTTTGAGAACGCTGTAGGCCGTTTCAGTTATCAGAACTGCTCGCCAGAATACTTCGCTGTTGGCGTTAGAATAGAGCAGGCCGATGGTGTTAGTTTCTTGATAGCTGCCCCCGAGAAGGCTCTTTGCGATGTGATAAACTTTAGCAAGTGTCTGAATCTACGTTTCATGAAGGATGTAGGGAGTTATCTTGAGGAAGACATCCGTTTTGACACTGACGCACTTGAGAACTTTGATATCGAACTTCTTGAACGTTGTGCATTAGCAAGCCGCAAGCAATCGAGTATAAACACGTTAATAAAGTATATAAAGCATGTCAGACATCTTTGAACAAATGGTAGCACAGCACACTATCGCAGGCGATAACGATAGGAAGAATGCACTCTACGAGGTAATGCAGCAGGTGGTGTTGAGTGGCCTTTATCGTGGTGGTTTCTTTAAGGAGGCGGCCTTCTATGGTGGTACGTGTCTCAGGATATTCCACGGATTGAGACGATATTCTGAGGATATGGATTTCTCTTTGCTGGCGAAGAATCCGAATTTTACGCTCGAAACCTATTTTCCAGCCATTATCGAAGAGGCAAGACTATTAGGACGGACAGTTACGATTACTAAGAAGGACAAGCGTACCTTTGGCAAGGTTGAATCTGCTTTTCTGAAGGATAATACTGATGTGTACAATCTGACGTTTCAGACCGAAAAGACATTGAAGATAAAGATCGAGGTAGATGTAAATCCGCCTCTTGAGTTTTCTACCGAGCAGAAACTGCTTATGCAGCCCTTCTCGTTTACTACACGTTGTTTTACGTTACCCGATTTGTATGCCGGTAAGATGCATGCTCTAACATTCCGGGCTTGGAAGAATCGCATAAAAGGACGCGATTGGTACGATTTCGAGTGGTATGTACGAAATCGCGTGGCGTTGGATTTTGAACATCTAAAGGTAAGGACAAAGGAATTTAATGATATCGACCTTACTAAGGAACTCTTCATGGAACTCCTAAAGGAACGTATTTCTAAAGCAGACATTGATGCAGTAAAGACCGATGTTATCCCTTACATCATCGACAAGCGCGAACTCGACATCTGGAGCAACGATTACTTCCTGCAACTGGCCGATATGATTGTGTTTAAATAAAATAATCACGGGGGCCGCCCCGTGATTATTTTATTATAAGAAATTTGGAAGTTATTAAAAAATTCTTTATATTTGCGGCGTGATACTAATAACAACAAGTAAATATTAAAGTAATACCATTATGAAAACAAACCTAAAACAATTGATGCTATTGGCATGTTTCATGCTGAGTTTTGTGGCGTGCACTAACGATAGTGGTGATAACCCTGCGAAAGGAATCGACACCAGGATTGTGGGCAACTGGTTCTCGGATGTGTCGGGGATGACCTATGCCAAGTGGAACTATGGTAAGACATGGCAGAACACCGAGTTTAAAGCCGACGGTACGGGCAGCACCCGTATCTACTACACCTTTGAGGATGATGTCATCGGTTGCGAGAAGATTGACTTTACGTACACGGCATCGGCCAATGGTGTGTTGACGATGAACCCGAAGGATAGGGAGAAGATGTACGCTAACTGGCAGCTGGTGGGCGACGAGCTGACTCTTGGTGATGGCGATATCGACCTGAAATTTAAGAAAACCACTAGTGACATGGCTGCTAAGTTCGATACCTGGAGCAAGGACGATGAGATGATAGATGTGCCGCAACCCGCCAAATACACCGTGTTTGTATATGGCAATGCGGGTGGCACCATGGATTTTATTATAGAACAGGGCTTATGGGAGAGACTGCAGCAGTACCTGACCGACCACAACAACGTGCGCGTGGTGTGCATGTATAAATATGGTAAGGATCAGCCGGATCCAGATAAGGCCTTTACGGGCAAATATGCAGCGCCTGGCGATATCGTGTGGTTTGAGCTGACTGGCGAGACCGACCTGAACACAATTAAGGAACAAGGTATGCAGGCTTTCGGCATGGGCGAGAAAGCCAAGCAACTGAAGATTTGTGACCCTAACACCATGCGCATGTTCCTGGAGTTCAGCAGTCTGCTGTGCCCTGCCGAGGATTACGTAATGGGCATCTGGGGGCACGGATCGGGCTTTGATGCCTTGTACGATGTGCCTGGTAAGTACGAAGTGCAGCAGGCTCGTGCTACCCGTGGTGTGATGGTAGACGAGTGGGTGGATAACGAGTGGATGGACATGTACGAGATGTACGATGCCATGCAGGCTGCGGGCATTGAGAAGTTTAACACGCTGATGTTCCACAACTGCTTTATGGGTAATATCGAAACGCTGACACAGGCACGCAGCTTTGCCGACTACATTTTTGCCTCAGCCCATATACTGAGTAGCGGCGGTGAGCTGATGACGGAATTTATTCGCGGCCTTATAGAAACAGGCGATGCCGAGAAGGCTGGCAACCTGATGTTTGAACGCTGTACACCTGAATGGCAGAACAGTTATGTAGACGTAGCCAAGAATGTTTACGCCAACGGCGACTACAAGATGATTCGCACCGATAAGTTCGAGCCTATCATCGATGCTGCCAAGCAGCTGTGCGACCGCATTCTGGCACTCTATCCCACACAGAAGGAGGCCATCGACCGTGCTACCAAGAGCGTGTATCGCTTCGAGCCTATCGATGCGAATAAAAACGAGTTTATTTACCCATTCTTCGACATCGCTAACTATGCCCAGCTGTTGGCTAAGGAAACCGACGATGCCGAGCTGAAAGCTATATCGGCAGCGATGGATAAGGCCTTCGACGAGGCTTTTGTATGCTATCGCGATGTGAACAACAGTAAGGAGCATCTGGATCACTACACACTGAGCATCTGCCTGATGAGTAAACTCTTCTACACCTTCGACTACATGACGAATGTTCCGGAGTTAAAAGCCTTGAACAACTACAATGAAGGCTACGAGAAGTGCGACTTCCACAAGCTGACGGGGTGGGGCAACTGGCTGAAAACCAACGAGCAGTTCTTGAACAGCAATCCACAGAAAGGTGGAGGCGGTAAATTAAAATAATAATAGTGGAACTGTCCATGCGTAATTTTGGCTAACTACATAGGGCTGATTCTTTTGGAATCGGCCTTATTTTTTTGTACCTTTGCAACGTGTTCAGGAGAATCCTGAGCCTGACGAAAAGTCAGAGTGTTTAACGCAGTAGGGATGTAAATCCCGAGTAAAGAAAGGAGGAGCAATATGTCTGTATTTTACAGATTGTCGAAGGTGACATCACCTAAAGCCAAGGGCTATGGCAAGTGGTATCCACGAGCCGTGATTACCCAGACCGTGGATACGGAGAT
Source organism: Xylanibacter ruminicola 23 (assembly GCF_000025925.1). Classification (NCBI taxonomy): domain Bacteria; kingdom Pseudomonadati; phylum Bacteroidota; class Bacteroidia; order Bacteroidales; family Prevotellaceae; genus Xylanibacter; species Xylanibacter ruminicola. The sequence goes on from NC_014033.1 coordinate 3,430,010, forward strand.
GCTGGCCACCATCATGCAGCGTAACTGTACCTTGAAAAAGGCGGATATCGTGGCTGTGATCTCTGAGCTCATCGAGACGATGGCCGACCAGTTACAGGATTCTAAGCGTGTGAAGCTGAATGGCTTTGGATCGTTTAAGATCGGTATCCGTGGCGAGGGCGCTGACAGCGCTGCTGACTTCAGCATCAGCAAGAACATCAAGGGCTTGCACGTGCTGTTTCAGCCCGAGGTAAAGACCGATGGCAGTGGTCTGCGTCAGAAGACCTTCATCACTGGTTGTAGTGTGCAGGAGGCGCCAAAGAACGATGTCGACACCACTAAGCCCGCTAACAGCGGTAGCAATGGTGGTGGCAATGGTGGCAGCACCCAGCCAAGCAACGGTGGTAACGGCGGTGGCAGCCACGAGCCCATCGGGGATTAAGGTTTGGGGCTTCGGCCCCAGCCTTATTAAAATGTAAAAATGTAATAATGTAAAAATTAAGAAAGGAGGAATTATGATGAAGAACTGGAGGACGATTGCGAAGATCGTGGTGGCAGTAATCACCGCCTTGTTAGGCGCAGTAGGTGCAACTGCCGCAGGCGTTCAAATCGTGTGAAATGAAAGCGGTGCAACTCTCACGAGCTGCACCGTTTGCCCTTTTATAAGGGTGAATTTAGTTGTTAGTAGGTTTATTTTGTTATACGGAGTACAGGAGCGATCTTGTTGCAGGGCTTGGGCAGGTTTACTACCAGTCCCTCGGCTGTTTGGCTGGCCTTGAGTTTGCCGTAGCCTAACAGATAAACGTTCGTAATAGTTTTCTTGAAATCTTTATTGCCTTTGGCCAGCGACTTGATGACCAGACGTCCATCCTGAGGCCATCCCATAGCGGTGGCGTACAGGTATTTCTTGGTCTGGTTAAAGCGGATGTCGCGGTAGTCCATACCGTTGTACTGCCCCTCGTTAAAGCCCTGGGCATTGATGGCAATGGCCTTCTCGGCTACAGGACCCTCGCCGAACTTAACCCAAGGACGGGTACCAAAGATACTCTCGCCGTTAGGTGTCATCCAGGCTTCGAGCTCGTCGAGGAACTGCGAGGCCTTCTCGTCGTAGGTGCCATCGGCACGCAGGGGGATATTAAGCAGCAGGTTGCCATTCTTGGATACGATGTCGACCAGCTGTTTTACCATGTTCTCGGATGTGCGGTAACCGTGCTTGTAGGTGCTGGTGTTATAGTGCCAGTCGCCAATGCAGTTGCAGGTTTGCCAGGGCTCGGCGATAATCTGGTTGGGGGCACCACGCTCTACATCCCAGGTAAGAGCCTTCTTCTGCTCCTCGCTCAGTATCTTACCAAACACCACGCTACGTGGATTCTTGTTATACATGTGGGTGGCAATCTTCAGTCCACAGTCGCTGATGGGATAGAAGGGCAGCACCGTTACATCGAAGTAGATGAGGTCGGGATTGTAGCGGTTGATGGCATCGAGGGTGCGATCGTAGAAGTTGGTGACGAACTCCTCGGATGGTGTGGCTGCGCCGTTCTCCCAGCCCCATTGGGCATGTATCTGACCGTTGTTCCACGAGCGGTCGCTCATGGGGTGGTTCTGGGCATACAGCTTCTGGGGGTCGAGACCTTCCCACCACTTGCCTTTGCCATCGGCCTTAGTAAGCTTGCCATCGTAATATACGCCGGCTTTCGGACCGTTCTGATCGTAACGCTGTGCGGTTTCGTACCAGGTCCAGGCATGGTCGGCATGGAACGAGATACCCAGTGGCAGTCCGGCTTTCTTGGCAGCACGGGCCCAGCCTTCGAGGATATCCTTATGCGGACCGATGTTCTTGGAGTTCCACTCCTGATACTGCGAATCCCACAGGTCGAAGTTGTCGTGGTGATTGCCCAGTACAAAGAAGTACTGAGCACCACAACGCTTGTAGCGCTGCACGAGCGCCTCGGGATCCCACTTCTCGGCCTTGAACAAGGGCAGGATGTCCTTGAAACCGAACTCGGAAGGATGACCGTAGTGCTTTACATGGTGCTTGTACTGACTACTACCCTCGATATACATGCCACGAGCCATCCAGTCGCCAGAACCTTCGACACACTGAGGTCCCCAGTGGGCCCAGATGCCGAACTTGGCATTGCGGAACCATTCGGGTGTCTGGTGTGTCTCTAACGACTGCCAGGTGGGTTCGTACTTGCCCTGCTGCATCTTCTCATGTCTTTCAGATACGGGCACCTTGTAATCTTGTGCAAAGGCAGTCAGCGTTGCGCCGACTGCCATGAACGTAAATAGTAGTTCTCTTGTTGTCATTAATTGTTAGTAAACGTAAGTATGAATTGTTATTTATATATCGGACCAAAATTCTTGCAGGCACGGTAGTCGGCGCCCTCCTTGTCCATGCCAAAGGCATTCCAGGCAGCAGGACGGAAGATGTCCTTGTCGGCTATGTTGTGCATGCATACAGGTATGCGCAGGATAGAGCAGAGTGTGAGCAGGTCGGCACCGATATGGCCGTAGGCGATGGCACCGTGGTTGGCACCCCAGCAGTTCATCACGCTGTACACATCCTTAAAGCAATCCTTGGTAGCGTCGAGTCGTGGCACAAACCAGGTGGTAGGCCAGGTGGGATCGGTACGCTTGTCGAGTATGTTGTGGGTTTCGGCATCCAGCTCTACAGTCCAGCCTTCGGCCAGCTGCAGCACAGGACCTAAGCCTTGTACCATGTTGATACGCATCATGGTCATGGGCATGCCGCCCTTGGTAACGAAGTGCGAGCTGTAGCCGCCACCACGGAAGTAGTCGCGATCGGCTGGCATCCAGCTGGTAGCCTTCAGGCAGGCCTCTACGTCGGCATCGGTCATATTCCAGAACTCCTTCATGGTGGGGTTTCCGTTAGCATCTGTCATGGCGCCTGTGGCATCGAGTGTGGTGGCACCGCTGTTGATAAGGTGGATGAATCCACCAGCAGCCAGTCCCTCAGGGCGATGGCCTGCCACACGCTCTACAGCCTCGGGGCTCCAGTAGGTGCGGATGTCGGAGAACATCACACCACGGTTGGTGAGCAGATGGCCGAACAGCATCGACATGCCGTTGAGGAAATCGTTCTCGGTGGCCAGCACATCGGCTTCGCGACGGCCGTTCCAGTCGAATGAGGTGCAGAGCATCGACTCGGGGAAGTCGAAGTTGGGCTTGTAATCGGTCCACTGGCGCTGGCCCTGTACACCGCCAAAGATGGCGTTGTGGCCCAGTGCCTCTTCCTTATAGCCCATCTCCAGCAGGCGTGGGTTGCCGTGCATCAGGTCGCGGATAATCATCATGGTCTTAACGGTGAACTCCCAGTCGGCATCCTTTTCCTGGCGGTTCTTGCCCTTGCCTTTACCGTTGAAGGTGGTCATAGGTGTGCCGGGGAACAGGGGGCGGTCCTCGTTATAATCGTGGCCCTCCTGGGGCTTGCAGTATTTCTCTACCCACTGCATGGCCTTGTTGAACTCATCGGGATCGAAGATGCCGAAATCAACACGGCGCAGAATCTCTACTAATGACACATACTCGGTGCGCATGCCCAGATACTGCTGCAGGAAATCGGCGTTAACGATACTGCCGGCAATACCCATGCAGGTGTTACCTAATGAGAGGTAGCTCTTGCCCTTCATGGTGGCTACGGCCTGTGCGGCACGTGCAAAGCGCAGCAGTTTCTCGGCTACATCGGCGGGGATGGTGTTATCGTCGAGGTCCTGTACATCGTGTCCATAGATGCCAAAGGCAGGCAGTCCCTTCTGGGCGTGGGCGGCCAGTACGGCAGCCAGATACACAGCGCCTGGACGCTCGGTGCCGTTAAAGCCCCAAACAGCCTTGGGGTAGTGGGGATTCATGTCCATGGTTTCGGAACCGTAGCACCAGCACGATGTAACGGTGATGGTGGCACCAACACCCTCGCGTTCGAACTTCTGGGCGCAGGCAGCACTCTCGGCCACACGACCGATGGTAGTGTCGGCAATCACGCACTCAACAGGCGAGCCGTCGCCATTACGCAAGTTTGAACTGATGAGCTGGGTTACAGCCTTTGCTAAAGCCATTGTTTTTTGTTCGAGGCTTTCGCGAACGCCCCCTTGACGACCGTCGATGGTGGGGCGAATACCAATTTTAGGATAGTTATTCATGATCATAAAGATAAAACATGCGGTCCATCATGCGCCACTTCTCGTCGGAAGTACTGCCTGGCTTGCAGGCCTGGAACATGGCTACGTAATCCTCCCATTCGGCCTGGCGAGGCAGAGTGGCCAGTCGGGCCATGGCGCTGTCCCAATCAAAATCCAGTGGGGTTTCTACAATCATGAACAAACGGTTATCCAGGATGTAGAGCTCCATCTCGAGGATGCCCACCTCACGGATACCTGCTAAGATTTCGGGCCAGGCATGCAGGCGGTCGTGCGCCTCCTTGTACTTGGCTATCAGCTCAGGATCGTTTTTAAGATCCATGGTTTGGCAATACCTTTTTACGGGCATGCTGTAAGTCTTGCATTTGTAACCTGAAATTTTCTCGTCCATTATCGTAGTTTTCTTTTTTGTCGGCGCAAAGTTAAGGAATAATTTTAAATACACCAATCAACAAACGCGTTTTTTTAGAGAAAATCGACGGCAGAATGGTAAAAAAGTTAATTTTATTTCAGATTTATAGCACTTTATCGATATTTTATAGTTAGTTTTCGAATCGGCACTGAAAAAAACTTGAAATTTGTTGTATATTTAAAATAAATGTTGTTACTTTGTAAACGAAACACTATAAACACTTGGTTATGAACTATCCTATAGACAAGCTTCACTTACTGACCCTGAACGTAGGACTGGCCGACCATATGGCCGACTGGAACTGGAAAAATGTGCGCAGTCCGTTTGCGCGCTTGTATTACGTTACCGATGGTACGGCGCAGGTTGAGATGCCGTCGGGTGTTTACACGCTGATACCTAACCATCTGTATTTTATACCAGCCTATACCATGCATAGCTATATCTGCGATGCACCGTTCTCACATTATTATATACATATATACGAGGATATGCACAGCGATATGAGCATACTGGACCAATGGGACTATCCCGTGGAGGTAAAGGCGGCTCCAGGCGATCTGGAACTGGTAAGGCGACTGTGCTTTATCAACCCATTCCTGAAGCTGCAGCAGTCGGACCCTGAAGCGTACGACAACCACCAGACGCTGATTAGTAACCTGGAACTTAATCAGCGCCGTCCGTTCTGCGATAAGGTAGAGAGTCGTGGTATCCTGTACATCCTGATGTCGCGATTCCTGAAGTATGCCACGCCTAAGGCCGATGTGAAGGACGACCGTATACATCTGACGCTGGCCTATATACGCAAGCACATCGGCGAAAGGCTCGACATAGAACAGCTGGCCGAAAAGGCCTGCATGTCGAAGGATCATTTCATACGCGTGTTTAAGCACGAAACAGGCGAAACACCCAATGCCTTTATTACCAAGCGCAAGCTGGAGAAGGCCGAGCTGACACTGGTAACCACCAACATGGCCGTGAACCGTATAGCCGACGCGTTAGGCTACGACGACTACTCGTACTTTAACCGCATTTTCAAGAAAAACTCGGGTATGACGCCCCAGCAATACCGTAAAAGTCATTTTAAACTGTAAATCCATATAAATAGGGATTGTGAGGGCCGGCGGAATGTAGTACCTTTGCACCCATGCAAACAGACATTATAGAGAAGTATAACCGTCCGGTACCGAGATACACCAGCTATCCACCGGCAAATTACTTTAGTAACTTTACCGAGGCCGACTATCTGATGATGGTTGATCAGAGTAACGAGGCCCGACAGAACCAGATATCTTTCTACCTGCATATTCCCTTTTGCAGGCACTTGTGCCATTACTGCGGCTGCAACTCGTATCCTCAGGCCAAGCCCGAGGTGGTAAAGGCATATGTTGAGGCTCTGCACAAGGAAATCGATCTGGTGGCTAAGCATATCAGCGATGATCGACAGATTTCGCAGATACACTATGGCGGCGGCAGTCCTACGGCATTGCCCATTGCCATGATTAAGGAGCTGAACGAGCACCTGTTATCGATAGCGCCTACCATTGAGCGCCCCGAGATTGCCATCGAGTGCCATCCCGGTTATCTGGATGCCAACGACTGGCAGCAGCTTACTGCATGCGGTTTTACACGCTATAGTCTGGGTGTGCAGGACTTGCGCCCCGAAGTGCTGAAGGTGGTGAACCGACGTGAGTCGATGATGCCTGTGGGTGAGATTCTTGAGATGCTGCACGAGAGTGGGGCAACGGTGAATCTCGACTTCCTGTATGGATTGCCCCTGCAAACTATCGACTCGTTCCGTAATACCATCGAGCAGGCGGCTGCATGGCGACCCGACCGATTGGTTACTTTCTCGTATGCACATCTGCCAAAGTTGTTCCCACGACAGCAGATACTGGATAAGGTGGGACTGCCTGCCAACCAGGAGAAGAACGGCATGTATGAGACGGCTACAGAGGTGCTGACAGCGGCCGGCTATCAGCCCATAGGTCTGGACCATTTTGTGCTGCCCGATGACGAACTGGCTGTGGCGCTTGGCAAGGGACAGCTGCACCGTAACTTTCAGGGCTACTGCACACGTCGTACAACGGCGCAGGTGTATGCCTTTGGTGTTACGGGTATCAGTCAGCTGGACGACTGCTACGCCCAGAACGGTCGCGATATCAACACGTATATCGAAACCCTGAACAGTGGTCAGCTCTACATTTCACGCGGCTATCATCTTACCCCTCAGGAAAAGCTGGTGCGCCAGGTGGTAGAGACGCTGATGTGTAACTACACCCTGAACTGGAGCGACGTGGCTGCACACCTGGGTGTGAGTGCCGCTGAGGTGCGCGAGGCCTGTGGCTACAACGAAACCACATTCAGCGAGATGCAGGCCGACGGACTGTTACGCTTTGACGACGACCATATTGAGGTGAACACCTGTGGGCGCCCATTTGTGCGCTGCGTGGCTGCTGCACTCGACCCACTGATGGCTCATAACGACAAACAATTCTCAAAACCGATATAACAATGCAAAAACGTGATATAGTAGTGATAGGTGCCGGACTGACTGGACTGAGCACTGCCTTTAACCTGAAGAAGATGGGCCGCGATGTGCTGGTGCTTGAAAAGCAGAACCGCATAGGTGGCCAGATAGCTACGCACAACGAGGATGGATTTACGTTCGAGAGTGGTCCTAACACAGGCGTGGTATCGTTTCCCGAGGTAACCGAGTTGTTCCGCGATCTGGAGGGACGCTGCCAGATGGAGACAGCCCGTGAATCGTCGAAGCGCCGACTGATATGGAAAGGCAGTGAGTTTCATGCTTTGCCTGCCAGTTTGCCAGCAGCTATCAGTACCCCCTTGTTTACACTGAAGGATAAGTTCCGTATACTGGGTGAGCCCTGGCGTAAGAAGGGTACCGACCCTGATGAACCTGTAGGTGCACTGGCACAGCGCCGACTGGGACGCTCGTTCTACGAGTATGCCGTTGATCCGTTTGTGTCGGGTGTGTATGCCGGTGATCCGATGAAGCTGACCACCCGCTATGCGTTGCCTAAGCTTTATAATTTGGAGGCTAACTACGGCAGTTTTGTGCGTGGTGCCATTGCTAAGGCCAAGGAGCCTAAGAGCGAGCGCGACCGCTTGGCTACCAAGAAGGTGTTCTCGGCCTTTGGCGGTTTGCAGAATCTGGTAGAGGCACTGGCTGAGGGCATCGACATTGTAACCGGTGCACAGGCGATAACGGTGATGCCCGATGGCGAGCACAAATGGCTGATACGCTATAACAACGGTACCGAGGAGATACACTGCAACCATGTGATTACCACTGTGGGTGCTTATGCCTTGTCATCGTTGCTACCCTTTGTGGCGCAGGAGCAGATGGCGCCTATCAGCAAGCTTTACTATGCACCTATCATACAGGTGTGCGTGGGCATTAAGAACACTGGCGGTATCGACTATGCGGCCTTTGGCGGTTTGGTGCCCAGCAAGGAGCAGAAGCAGGTGCTGGGTATCTTGTTCCCATCGGCCTGCTTTGTGCAGCGTGCGCCCGAGGGTGGTGCCCTGTACTCGTACTTTATGGGTGGCGCCCGTCATACCGACTATCTGCAGAAGAGCGATGCCGAGATACGCTCGATGGTGCGCGAGGCTTTCCACAGTATGCTGAAATATCCTATGAACGTAGAGCCCGACATGATACGTATCTTCCGTCATGAGCATGCCATTCCGCAGTATGGCGTGGATAGTGGCGAGCGTTTTAAGGCGGTGGAGGCTATCCAGCAGCAGTACCCCGGACTGATTATAGCCGGTAATCTGCGCGACGGTATCGGCATGGGTAACCGCATTCAGCAGGCAGCCGCTATCGCCCGATTATTTCAAAAATAAGATTAAAATCAACGCCCAAATGATGCGGCGTTAAAGAATTATTACTATCTTTGTGGCCACTATAACAAAAACAGTGGTTATGAAGAGACTTTTGATGATGTCCCTATTCGTGGGTTTCTGCGCTACAGCGATGGATGCGCAAGGTTTGCCGTATCAGAATGCGAACCTGTCAGCAGCACAGCGAGCTGATGACCTGTTGAGCCGACTGACGCTCGATGAGAAGGTGAGTCTGATGATGGATACATCGCCTGCCATCCCCCGTTTGGGTATTCCTCAGTTCCAGTGGTGGAACGAGGCGCTGCACGGCATCGGTCGTAACGGCTTTGCTACCGTATTCCCCATCACCATGGCTATGGCGGCTTCGTGGGACGATGCGCTGCTGCACCAGGTGTTTACGGCTGTGAGCGACGAGGCGCGTGTAAAAGCCCAGCAAGCCAAGTGTACAGGGGATATCAAACGCTATCAGAGTTTATCGTTCTGGACACCGAACATCAATATATTCCGTGATCCCCGTTGGGGCCGCGGACAGGAAACCTATGGCGAGGACCCTTACCTGACGGCTAAGATGGGACTGGCTGTGGTGCGTGGCTTGCAGGGTGTAGGCTACAACGGCGAGGACCTAGGTGTAAGCAAATATCGTAAACTGCTGGCATGTGCCAAGCATTTTGCCGTGCATAGCGGTCCGGAGTGGAACCGTCATGAGTTTAATATCGAGAATCTGCCTGAACGTGATTTGTGGGAGACCTATCTGCCTGCCTTTAAGGCACTAGTGCAGGAAGGAAAAGTGGCCGAGGTGATGTGTGCCTATCAGCGTATCGACGGTCAGGCCTGTTGTGCGCAGACCCGTTACGAGCAGCAGATACTGCGTGACGAATGGGGCTTTGACGGACTGATTACCAGCGACTGTGGTGCCATTCGTGATTTCCTGCCTCGTTGGCATAATGTGTCCAAGGATGGGGCCGAAGCCAGTGCCAAAGCCGTGTTGGCTGGTACCGACGTGGAGTGCGGTTCGGAGTACAAGCACCTGCCTGAGGCTGTGCGTCGTGGAGATGTGAAGGAGGCCGATATTGATCGTAGTCTGCGCAGACTGTTGATAGCCCGTTTTGAGTTGGGCGATATGGATAGCGACGACCTGAATGCATGGACCAAGATACCAGAGACAGTAGTGGCTTCGCAGGCACATAAGGATCTGGCCCTGAAAATGGCACTGAAGAGTATTGTGCTGCTGCAGAATAAAATTAAGGTGCTGCCTTTAGGCAATCCGTTAAATGCTGGCGCAGGCTCTGACAAGGATATTGTGGTGATGGGTCCGAATGCCAACGATTCGGTGATGATGTGGGGTAACTATGCCGGCTATCCAACACACACCGTGACGGCACTGGATGGTATCACCCGTATGGCAAAGACGCTTTCGCCCGATGCCACGGTACGTTTTATTCAAGGCTGCGGGCTGACACGAAACGAGGTGTTCGAGAGTCGCTTCAATCAGATAAAAGATCCGTTAGGTAATAGCGGCATACAGATAGCTTACTGGAATAATACCGAGATGCAGGGCGCACCTGTAACGGTGGTGAACCGTAAGCAGCCCGTACAGCTGAGTAATGGCGGTAACACGGTGTTTGCACCTGGCGTGAACCTGGAGAATTGCTCGGCACGACTGGACGGTACACTGGTGCCGACAGCCGATGAGACACTGAGCTTTGAGATTAGCGGCGACGACCGCTTGCGCCTGATAGTGAATGGCGATACATTGGTGAACATCTGGAATCCACGTCAGCGTATTCAGAGCGGTAAGAAGGAGATAGCCGTAAAAGCCGGACAGCACTACCGCATTCAGATTGATTATGTACAGGAAACGGGTTACGGTGCCTTGAACTTCGATATCAAGAAGCGTGTGAACCCAACAGCCGAGGAGCTGTTGGCTCAGATAGGCAATACCCAGACCATCATATTTGTAGGTGGTATATCGCCTAACCTGGAGGGTGAGGAGATGCGTGTGAACGAGCCTGGCTTTAAGGGGGGCGACCGCACCAGCATAGAACTGCCACAGGCACAGCGCGACTTGTTGGCTGTGCTGCATAAGGCTGGCAAGAAGGTGATTTTTGTAAACTGTTCGGGATCGGCCATGGCGCTGGCTCCGGAACTGGAAACATGTGATGCTATCCTGCAGTGGTGGTATGGTGGCGAGCAGGGTGGTGCTGCCTTGGCTACAACACTGTTTGGTATGGTAGCCCCCAGTGGAAAACTGCCGGTTACCTTCTATAAGAGTACCGACGAGTTGCCCGATTTCCTGGATTACACCATGAAGAATCGTACGTACCGTTATTACGAAGGCGAGCCGCTGTTCCCATTCGGTTTCGGTCTGGGCTACACCACTTTCAATATAGACAAACCTATCTATAAAAATAATAAGGTACAGGTGCGCGTAAAGAATCTGGGCACTACAGCCGGTACCGAAACTGTACAGGTATATATCCGTCATCTGGCTGACAAGGAAGGTCCAAAGAAATCGCTGCGTGCCTATCAACAGGTAACCCTGAATGCAGCAGAGGCAAAGACCATCAGTATAGAACTGCCACGTAAGAGTTTCGAGGGTTGGGATGTGAAAACCAACACTATGCGCGTAGTGCCTGGCAAGTACGAGGTGATGGTGGGCAACTCGAGTGCCGACAAAGATCTGAAGAAAATAATAGTCAACATTAAATAACAACAACCAATGACAAAAAAGTTTTTAATAGGTGCAGCCACAGTGCTGCTTGCTTTAACCAGTTGCCATAATGACAACACCAACACAGAGACGTCGGTATCGTTCGACGAAGTTTTAACCACCCGTAGAAGCGTACGCAGCTACGACCCAGCGAAGAAAATCTCGGAGGCCGAAGTACGCGAACTGCTCAAGGCTACCCAGGAGGCTCCATCGTGGGCTAACCAGCAGCCTTCGAAGTATTATGTGGCTATCGGCGAGGAGAAACTGAAGGCTGCCATGGAGATGATTGGCGCCAACAAGGATCGCGTGGCCGATGCACCGGTACTGATTGTGTCGACCTTTGAGCGCGGAAAATCGGGCTATTTCCAGGGACAGGCTACCAACGAGGTAGGCGAAGGCTGGGGTGCCTATGATAACGGACTGAGCAACTGCTACCTGATATTGAAAGCACGCGCCATGGGATTCGATACCCTGATTATGGGTATGCGCGATGCCGACCAACTGAGAGCGCTGTTTAACATCCCCGAGGACGAGACTGTGATGGCTGTAATTGCCTTGGGCTACAGAAACGAAGAGCCCACACATCCCGACAGACGCGATCTGGATGATATCGTAAAGTTCTTCTAATCAAGGACTTTTAAATACGTATCGCAAGCGATATATAGTTAAACTCTCTTAAAGTTTTTACTAAATCGCTTGCGATATAAATAATTATGCTTACCTTTGCATCGCAAACGATATAATTGTAATAATGATATGAGTAAGATTTATGATTTCAAGGCTCTGACGAGCAAAGGTAAGGAGATTGATTTCTCTGAGTTCCAGGGAAAGGTGCTGCTGGTAGTTAACACAGCCAGCAAGTGTGGATTCACCCCTCAGTTCGAAGGATTGGAGGCGTTGAACCAGAAGTATAAGGATCAGGGACTGGTGGTTATCGGTTTTCCCTGCAACCAGTTTAAGGAGCAGGATCCAGGTACCGACAGCGAGATTAGCGAGTTCTGCCAGTTGAACTACGGCGTTACCTTCCAGATTATGAAGAAGATTGATGTGAATGGTGCTGCTGCCGATCCTATTTTTGAGTATCTGAAGACACAGGCTCCCACCGAGGAGTATAAAGGTTTAAAGGCCAAGGCTGCCAAGGCTCTCTTCAAAACCATCAGCAAGAGTGTAGAGAAGGACAGCGATATTAAGTGGAATTTCACCAAGTTCCTGATTTCGAAAGACGGTGATACCATTAAGCGCTATGCACCTACTACCGAGCCTGCTGACTTTGAGAAGGACATTGAGGCCATGCTTGGTTAATTGAAAATTAAAAATAAAAAATATGCACGAAGAATTACGACTCGATAATCAAGTCTGCTTCCGTTTGTATACGGCTACACGTTTAATAACTCAGGCTTATACGCCTCTGCTGAATGAGCTGGGTATTACCTATCCGCAGTATCTGGTAATGATGGTTCTGTGGGAGCAGGACGCCCAACCTGTGAACGACATTGCACGCCGACTGCTGCTGGAAACAAACACTGTTACGCCGCTGCTGCAGCGTATGGAGAAACTGGGCATAGTGACCCGACAGCGCGGAAAGGAGGATAAGCGCCAGCAGATAGTATCGCTTACCGAGAAAGGTAAGGCGATGGAAGAGCAGGCTTATCAGGTTATTCCCGCCGGTATGGGTCGTGAACTGAGTGCTTGTCCGTTCCAGTTTGACGACTATGAGCGGTTGGCTGGCGAACTGGACACCATCATCAACACATTACGACAAAGATAATCTTCAGCCGATGTGGATACCGTAGTTCTGTTTCACCTCGCTCATCACAAAGGTGCTCTCGATAGAGGCCAGGCTTTCTATCTCGCCCAGTTTGTTGAGCACGAACTCCTGGTATTGTTTCATGTCGCGCGCGCGTACCTTTAAAAGGTAGTCGTAGGCACCCGAGGTGTTGTAGCATTCGGTAACCTCAGGTATGCGCTGGATGCGACGAACAAATGAGTCGGCAATCTCGTGGTTAATATGCTTGAGTTTAACCTTGCAGAAAACCTGCAAGCCCTGACCCAATTTCTCGGGATCGAGAATAGCCACATACTTTTTAATATACCCCTGTCTTTCGAGTCGTTTCTGACGCTCAAAGACGGGGGTTGGTGTTAAATGAACGGCATCGGCCAGCTCTTTGGTGGTCAATTTGGCGTTTTTTTGCAGTGTTTTCAGTATCTGCAAGTCGGTTTCGTCTAATTCCATCGCTGTTTTACATTAAACATTAAGCATTAAACATTAAATATTCAGAAAGATATTCTGTTTGGGGGCTATGTGAAAGCCAGAATTAGAACTTTATTCTTTCTCGACTGCAAAATTAGGTATATTTTCTGAATTAAACAAGAAATTTGGTAGATTTTTCTAAACCTATTACCTTTGCACCCAGAAAGTTTAATCAAATAAAAAGAAAGGAATAAAGTTATGAGTACAAGTAAGAATTATCGTTTCGAGACTTTGCAACTGCATGTAGGCCAGGAACAGGCCGACCCCGCTACTGATGCACGTGCCGTGCCCATCTATCAGACCACAAGCTATGTGTTCCACAACTCAAAGCATGCTGCCGATCGTTTCGGACTTCGCGATGCTGGTAATATCTACGGTCGACTGACCAACTCTACACAAGGTGTGTTCGAGGACCGTGTGGCAGCACTCGAAGGTGGAGTAGCAGGTCTTGCAGTTGCCAGTGGTGCAGCCGCTATTACTTACGCTCTGCAGAACATTGTGCAGGCAGGTGACCATATCGTAGCTGCTGATAACCTGTATGGTGGTTCTTACAACCTCATTACCCATACACTGGCTACCCAGGGCATTACCAATACCATCGTGAATGTAAACGATCTGGCTGCGCTCGAGGCTGCCATCAAGCCCAACACAAAAGTAGTATATGCCGAGACCTTCGGTAACCCTAACAGCGATGTGCTCGACCTTGAGGGTGTGGCTGCTGTTGCTCACAAGTATGGCATCCCATTCATCGTTGATAACACCTTCGGTACCCCATACCTGATCCGTCCATTGGAGCATGGTGCCGACATCGTAGTACACTCGGCCACTAAGTTCCTGGGTGGACACGGAACCTCACTGGGTGGTGTGATTGTAGATGGTGGTAAGTTCGACTGGAAGGCTAATCCCGAAAAATTCCCCACACTGGCTAAGCCCGATCCATCGTACCATGGTATCGTATTTGCCGATGCAGTAGGTGCTGCCGCTTACGTGACTCGTATCCGTGCCGTGATTCTGCGCGATACCGGTGCTACACTGTCGCCATTCAATGCCTTTATCCTGCTGCAGGGTGTTGAGACACTGAGTCTGCGTGTAGAGCGCCACGTGGAGAATGCACTGAAGGTTGTTGACTTCCTGGCCAACCATCCAAAGGTGGCTAAGGTTAATCACCCAGCATTGGCAAGTCATCACGACCATGCTTTGTACAATAAGTATTTCCCACAGGGTGGTGCCTCAATCTTCACCTTCGAGATTAAGGGCGGGCAGGAAGAGGCCTGGAAGTTTATCGATGCCCTGCAGATTTTCTCACTGCTGGCTAACGTGGCCGATGTGAAGAGTCTGGTTATCCACCCATATACCACCACTCACTCACAGCTGAGTCCTGAGGAGCTGGCTGAGCAGCACATCACGCCATCAACCATCCGCTTGAGTATCGGTACTGAGCACATCGACGACATTATTGCCGACTTGTCACAGGCTTTTGACCAAATTTAACGGGAACGGGGAGTAAAATCCCCGTTTTTCAACAATATACCAAACGTTTGGTATATAGAATGCCACACAAGAGGGATTGTGAGACTGCAAAAAACGTCGTACCTTTGCAGTGTGATAAAAATCATATTGAAGAGAGAGATTTATTTGTTATTAATTTTATAAAAAAGGTAAGGATTATGAGTAAAATCGCAAAACAGCTGACAGAGCTCGTCGGCAACACTCCACTTCTTGAGCTCAACAAGTTTTCACAGGCAAAGGGTCTGGAGACTCCTGTTATTGCCAAGGTAGAATTCTTTAATCCTGGTGGTAGCGTAAAAGATCGTATCGCACTGGCGATGATTGAAGACGCAGAGGCCAAAGGCATCTTGAAGCCAGGTGCAACCATTATCGAACCAACCTCTGGAAACACGGGCGTAGGACTGGCACTGGTATCAGCCGTCAAAGGCTACCATTTGATCCTTACCATGCCTGAAACCATGAGTGTAGAGCGCCGAAACCTTGTGAAAGCCTATGGTGCCGAGGTACGACTCACTTCTGGTAAAGACGGCATGCCAGGCGCCATCCGCGCTGCAGAGGAACTGCGCGACTCTATCCCTGGTGCTGTGATTCTGCAGCAGTTTGAGAACGCTGCTAACCCTGCTAAGCACTATGCTACTACAGGTCCTGAGATCTGGCGTGACACCGATGGACAGGTCGACATCTTTATCGGCGGTGTAGGTACTGGTGGTACTATCAGCGGTACAGGTAAGTATCTGAAGGAGCAGAATCCAAACGTGAAAATTATCGCTGTAGAGCCCAAGTCGAGCCCTGTACTGAACGGCGGTCAGAGCGGTCCTCACAAGATTCAGGGTATCGGTGCAGGTTTCATTCCCAAGACCTACGATGCAACTGTTATCGACGAGGTGTTTGATGTAGAGAACGACGCTGCTATCCGTACAGGTCGTGAGATTGCTCAGCAGGAAGGTCTGCTGGTAGGTATCTCGGCAGGTGCAGCCCTCTATGCTGCTACCGAGGTGGCTAAGCGTCCTGAGAATAAGGGTAAGAAGATAGTAGTGCTGCTGCCTGATACTGGCGAGCGCTATCTCTCGACAGTGCTTTATGCATTCGAAGATTATCCACTTTAAGTTGTTTGTTAATAAAAAGTGGGTGACCGTTTGGTCACCCATTTTTTTTATTCCGATAGCATTGTTATTTCGATGCGGCGTTTGGCTGCCAGAATCTTCTGGGCCATACGCTGTTTGCGCTCAGTACTTATTGGTAGGGTGTGCAATACTTAAAAACTAGTATTTTGTT
This sequence comes from Xylanibacter ruminicola 23, assembly GCF_000025925.1. Taxonomy (NCBI): domain Bacteria; kingdom Pseudomonadati; phylum Bacteroidota; class Bacteroidia; order Bacteroidales; family Prevotellaceae; genus Xylanibacter; species Xylanibacter ruminicola. The sequence continues at coordinate 3,446,167 of NC_014033.1, forward strand.
CTTGCGGTCTTATGGCCTTGTTCGATAACGATTCCTCGGTAACTATTAGGAGCCAGGGTTCCGCTGAGTGTGTAGGAACGGGCAGAGCCGGAGGGAATGGTGGTGGCAGGAGCTGGGATGGCGGAAGCCTCGGTGTCTTTGATGGCATCGTATTCCGTCATTGTTTCGGCCATGCGGGCATCGAGATCTGACAGACGATAGAGTCCATCGCTATTAGCCGTCAGTCCTTCGATGGTGACGGGGAGAATCATAGGTGGCTCTTCGACAGAAAGCAATGTGCGGTTCTGTAACTGACTGACGGACTGATATACCAGATTGATGGCAACGTACTCATCTGTACCGTTGCTCCACTTCTCGAACACGAGTTTAGAACCGATGGGGGTATGTAGTTCCAGAGCCTGTTCGGTTTCTGGATATACGAGACGCAGGGCTGCACCGATACTGGCCAGATTGCTGTCGTGACCACAGAGGAATGTGAACTTACGTCGGTCGTGGTGCAGTTCTTCACGGATACGACTCACTAATGGGTAAGCCAGGTTTACGGCAGCACTATGAGTTGTGAAGAGCAAAGCGTCGTATACCTCCTTGATGCCGCAGATGGCTCGCCATTGCTCCTGAGTCAACTCATGGCCGAAGGCCGACAAGCTCTCGCTTTCGTAGCATTGCAGCACCAGAGCGTCGGCTACGCTATTGGCCAGCTTAAAGCCGCCTGTCATCTTTGGTTCGTCGCCCTTCTCTAATGTAAACTGCGTGTCATCGTACCAGAAGTGCGTTGTGTCGTTCTGCGCTGCTGGTGAGTGCGCCATATCAATGATTTCCTCTACCAGCGTTAGGGTGGGCTGTACAGACTGCATCCAAGCCTGTGGACCGTTGTGCATGGCGTTTATCTCGGCGAGAACCTGCTGGCGGTAGGTATCGTTCATCTTTGTGAACTGTGGCGTAAACAAGGGATCCATCTTGTCCTCCTCGTACTTGTGCTTAATCTCCACGTTGGCGAAGGGCAGGAATCCGGCTGAGAAATACTTAGCTGTGGCAAATGTACGCTGGCGAGAGTTGGCGTAGAACAGCACATCGTCGCCATCGGGACGGTAGTTGTCGGGCAGCAGTCCTTCGCCTACCAACCATTTGCGGAAAAACTGTCCCATCTCTGTTTCAAGTACGCCGCCACGCAATGATAACTGACTGCCTGGCGATGTCCACTTAAACCATTCATAAGGCGTTACTCGCATATAGGTGGCACCGCCCGATGCCAGTGGTGAGCGGATGTTGTGGCGACTCATCACTACGACCTCCTTCAGCTGATACTTAGCTTTGAAGTCGGCCGATCGCTTTGTCTGTGCCTGTGTACTGATTGTTGCTGTCATGGCAGCAAGCATTAATAAAAGTAGTTTTTTCATTCTGTCCATATGTTATTTTTTTTACGCGTTGTTATTTGTTTGTTTATAGGTGGTTGGCGTCATGCCGTACTTGGTGCGGAAGTTGCGGGTAAAGGTGTCGGCATTGGTAAATCCGCTGGCCTGACTTACCTGCTCAACGTTCAGGTCGGGCTGGCTGTTCATCAGACTTACAGCATAATCGAGGCGCAGTTCGCGAACGTAGGCTGGCAGCGAAACACTATCGCTACCCTGTGCAAAGGCGGCACCAATGCGTTCCTTCGACAGGCCTGTACGATCGATGAGCGACTGTCGGTCAAAGTCGGGCTGCAAGAACAGTTTCTCGTTTTCAATCAAATCGCGCAGGCAGAGGAATAACTGCTCGTCGGTAAGTGTCGTGAAATCAGAGATGCTAAGTCCTGCTCCAATTGTACTTGGTTCAGCAGTTTCAGCTTCGACCTTTGGTGAATTTGTTGATTCGGCCGAACGGTTAGCGGCTTTCAGTTCTTTGTATTTCTCCTTATACTCTACGGCCTCGGTAATCTGTCGGGCCAGGATGCGGTTGTGTCGCTGGGTGATGCGCCACTGCAGGAAGGCATAGAGACCGAAAGCCAGGATAAGTAAAGCTGCTGTGGTGACGGCAATGCTGATGGCTGTTACGAATCGGTTCTGGGCGCGCTGTTCTGCTATCTGGCGCTCCTTGCCCTGCGTGTCGTAGATGGTAGCCAGTTCGGCACTTTCGCTACGCTTCTGGCGTACAAGGGCCGTATCGTAGACTTCGGCTATCTGCATGGCCACATGGAGGGCCGAGTCCTTACGTCCGGCAAAATAGTTGGAACGGAACTTAGGCAGCAGATTCTGACCGATGGTTTCTAAATCGTATTCATAACCCCAATCCTTAATAAAACGGTCGAGCTCGGTATAGTTGTCGGCAGCTTCGGCATAGCGACGGGCTTCTACCAGGTATCCGCAGCCGTTGATGCGTCCCTCGAGTGTTTGTCCAAAGTCGGTTTTCATATATTGGGCATAATTGCGGGCGGCTTCGGCTGTTTTTCCGTTCATCTGGTACACTTGTGCACGATGCAGCCAAACTAAGGCACGCAGTGTTTTTAATTCTTTTTCAATCGGCTTGGGCTCTTTCTCATAGATAGTTACAAGCGAGTCCATGCGATCTACCCATACGCCGGCCTCATTCAAGTGGTGATTGATGTGACTAACGGCGATATTCTCTAAGGTTTGAATGCTGGCTGCTATCGGTCGGTTTGTAGAGTCGTTAACTGTGCGAAGTACCCACAGATAGGCATCGTCATAACTCTTCTTGGCTTCGTCGAAGCGTTCCAACATTATCTGGGTGTCGCCTAGGCTTAAGTAAAGCGTCTGTAATTCGACAGGACAGTATGGATTGTCCACATCCTTCAGCTTGTCGATAAGCAGGAGGGCAGTGCGCATGGCATTATCGTAGTCGCGATCGGTGGTTAGCATGATAACCAGGTTAGTGCCTGCATGTATGTACTCCCAGAAGTCCTCGGCAGGAGGATTCTCGATAGAAACAACACGACGGAAGCACTCGATGCACTTATCCATCTGTCCCATCTGGAAATAAGCTACGCCACGATAGCCTTCGGCACGTATCGGCGAGAGTTCGCCAACTTCGGCCAAACTGTCAGTAACGGCCAGGAAATGCTCAAAGTCGCCAGAAAATCTAGCAGCCAGAGCAATACTGTCGCCACGTGTGGAAATGCGCTTTGCGGGGATGTCGCCTCGTTTTTCACCGCCCTTACCGCCACAGGCCGTGAGCACGGTAAGGATGATAGCTATACTTATTAAATATATGCACCTACAAATTTTCATGATAAATAGTTTGTAGGTGCAAAGGTACGGGTTATTTTCTAAAAACCCAAATAAAAAATCAAGTTTTTATCTTTTCCCCCTTCAATATTCCATTCATAAAGATTTAGAATCTGTAACCACCGGCAGAGAGAACCGAATACATGCCGAAACTCTTTTTGCGTAGCCAGTTGAATTTAGTTAGCATTAATTATCATTGTGAGTCATGTCGAGCACCAACATTCTTACCACCAGGATAAATAATATCACGGCGACGACTAACAGAACCATCAGCGCTATTTCCATGTTTTTAGAAGTTTATCACACCAATATTGAAATGCATCTTTTTAAGATATATACTATTACAGTTTACCATTGTGGCTCATGTCGAGTACCCACAATCTTACAATCATTGCCAACACTATTAAGGCGAATGCCATCAGGATAATTAGATTTGTTTCCATACTTTTATTACTTTTGTTTTTAAATTTCTGGTGCAAAGATATAACAAAAAGACAGTATCTGCAATAGCACAGACAAATGGTCGGGTGGTTTCAGACAAATAGTCGGGTATTTGTTCGCGATAACTACACCTATTATAGATATAAAATTGTTTAAAACCACAAAACAAAATGTAGTTTTATCGTGTGTTTTGCTATCATTATCTTGAAATTAAGTACCAAAAGTTGTGTAATTTGTCCGACGACGTGTCGTTTTGTCCGACAGATTGTCTGAAATGTCCGACGATTTGTCTGAAACCACCCGACTATTTGTCTAAACCCTTGTGGGAATGGATTTTTTGCCTTACCTTTGCAACCAGAAAATTTAATCGCTCTTTCTTTTTTTTAAGTAATAGATATAACCTAATGATCAATATCCTTTTGACAATGAAGTGCAGTGCGTAATGGAACGAAGCGTTAACTGCCAAACGTGCCCCAGGCCAACTATCTCGCTAACGGATAGAAGGCCTGGGGCCTTTTTTTGTATAAAACAAATTATTTTTGATTTTTTGTTTGGCGTATAAGAATAATGTTGTATATTTGCAACGTGATTCAAGAATGAGTCTATGTGAAAGTTGAGGCTACGCCTCGACATAACGTGAACGTTGAGGCATAGCCTCGACCTTCGCCCGTAAAGGTTCGCTTAGCCGCGATTAATTGGGAATGTGAGTGAGAATCTCCGACTGTCCCGCAGCAGTGAACTCCATTATGGCTCCTAAGCATCAATGCCATTGCCCGTTTGGGTGAGAAGGCGCTTGGGAGTGGAGGAAAGTCTGAAGACCAGCCTTTTTCGGTATTTGCTAAATGCTCTCGATGTAAGGGCGTGAGGCGCAACTTAATTTTTGTGGGTATGAAACATGAATCAATCGTCGTGGTATACGACAGTTGTCAGGCTATTGCAGAAGAAATAGCCGACAAGCTTGGCGCTGAAACTATCAGCGTACAGAGTATTAACAACAGGCAGATAGAAAACTGCCAGAGTTTTGTTCTTGCATTAGAGTTTATGGCTGATGGAAGTATGACTCCCCATTGGCAGTGGGCTTGTCAAACGTTGCGTGGTGCTAGCCTAAGTGGAAAGAACTTTGCCGTGTTAGTGGCATTAGGTAACAAACTGAATCATGATGCAGATAAAATTTGCCATGAACTGCGTGAACGCCATGCGCACATTGTTGGCGAACAGCTATATGCTGAAACGCCCCAATGCAATCTCGAAAATTGGATATGTTCTGTTTCACCTAATTTATAATCAAATTACTATGGTATACATTTTAGTAGTAGCTTTGGAATTTTTGCTCGCAACCATTGGTGTAGCGTGTCTTATCAGACACTATAACCACAAAGTTTAGTGGCTATATAGAAACAATGATTGTTAATTTATGCCGCAAAGATGCGAAAAAAGAAAGGTGGCTGGTCGTCTCGACTAGCCACCTTTACCCTAACTAAACAAATACTTATTTATAAATTTACACCTGTGATTAAAGACTTGGAGTAATAGCTGCCAACCAGGCATCGATACGTGTATCGGTCTGGTCGTCCTCATTGATGTCGTCGAGAGGCAGGCCAATAAACTTTCCGTCGATAACTGCTTCAGAATCGTCGAAAGTGTAACCATCGGTTTCAACGCTACCAATAAAGTTGGCACCGCTGTCTTTGATGCCGTTATAGAGCTCACCCATACCACCTACAAATGTATCACTATAGGTAGAACAGTCGCCACAACCAAAGATGGCGATAGTTTTTCCGCTCAGGTCGGCACCCTGTAAGGTCTTCAAACCGTCGTACCAATCGTCCTGCAGTTCGCCAGCTCCCCAGGTAGAGGTACCTAAGATCAGATTCTGGTTTGCGGCAACGGTTTCGGCCGAAAGATCCTGTACATTCAAGGCTTCGCAACCCAGCTTCGAGGCTATCTTCTCTGCGATGGCCTCGCATGTTCCTGTAGAGGAACCATAAATTACAATAGTTGAATTCATTACTTTATATTATCATTATGTGGTTTAATTCTTACATTTGCAGTTTCCGTCGCATTGTCCTTTACGTTTGCAATAGCGCTCGCACTGGGCACAGATGTCGTACCCCAACATAGCACCAAGAATAAAATCCTCTTCAGGTGTAAGTTGGTTCAACGGACGGGTAACAATGAGTCGGATGGCATCCAGGCATTCGCGACGCCCAAAGTAAACGTTCAGGTTCTGCTGACCTGCAGGCTGCAGCACGTAGGGTATGCCTTGGCTTTCCAATCGTTCAACAGCCTGGTTACCATACTTTTTATTGCAGGTAAACAGTACCATCTGGCGCACGCCTTTATTCAGCTCGTAGATGTGGTTCATCAGTACTTTGAGTTCCGTTGGGATGTTTCTTTCTGTTCTCATTGTTATACTTTTAATTCGACGGTGCAAAGGTACGGCGAAAAAATAAAGTGCGCAATACCTAAAACAGAGTGTTTTAAGCATCGCGCACCTTTCGGTGTTCAATAAAAAGAACTAATATAAAATAGGTATTGGAGTATCCTTAAGCGTACGAGTGCATGCCGCCTAAGAAGTAGTTTACACCAAAGTAAGTCATGAGGATGGTGAGGAATGCCAGAACCATATACACGTTGTGATTAAGTTTGATGCTACGATGGGCGGGGATGCCGTAAATCATCAGGGTGATGAGTGCCCAGGTTTCTTTGGGGTCCCACGACCAGTAGTTTCCCCACGAGATGTTGGCCCAGATGGCACCGATAAAGATACCAAAGCCTAAGAAGGTGAGTGCAGGGTAGAGCAGCATCTGCGACAGGTGTTGCATGCCTTGGCGATGCTTGGCAGAAATAATACCCACCAGACTGCTGAGGCAGGCAAACAACAATAGGGTGTAAGCCAGCATGATAGTTGCAATATGGATGGGCAGCAAACGCGAGTTGAGTACAGGCATGGGGTGGTTCTCAGGCGAGTACTTATTCAAGAAGTGATACATCAGGAATAAGAAGCATGCCGCGATGCCAGCTGCAAAGATATTCAGTTGTCGGCGATGATTGCGCAGCAAAGCCAGCTGTTCGCGGAACCTGCCCTTAGGATCGATGAGTATCCAGATGAGCGATACAAACAGCAAGGCGTAACCACAGTAGGTTACGGGGATGCCCCATGGATCGTAATTCAGCGACAGGATACTACCCTGCATATCTGCATCGTAGTCCATTTGATACAGGCGGATATTCCTATAACTGGCAATCTGATTCATTGAGATGGTAAAGGGCTTGCCATCGATGGTAACCTGCGAGATATAGTCGGATGGCATCTCTGTCCCCTCATAGAACTTTACGTCAAAATGCTCCAGACAGATGTTGAAAGGCAACTGGTGGAGGTGCATGTCGCGTGTTAGGAATGTGTTGGTGGCTACGCCCTGACGTAAAGGTACTACACCTCTTACGGCGGTGAGATGCGTGAGCAGGGCACCTGCCAGGATAACTACAAACGACAGGTGTAGCACCATTACCGATGGGCGACGCACCTTACGCTTGATGAGCCAGAATATGCTGATGGCTACTAACAAAGCCCATAAGGCCGAGAACCACCAGGCACCATAGATATTGTTGGATACATACTCTGTACCCTGATATTTCTCAAAAACCGTGGCGGCTGCCAGTACAGCAACCACCACGATGTATAGAATGATTATACTTCGCTTCATATATAATAAAACGTAAATGGCGTGCGATTATTATATTGACTCGATGAATTTTATTACAGCATCTCTATCGGCCTTAGGCAGATGATAGAATTTCTCTGTTGGTCCGTAAGCATCCGACTGCTTTGAATAACCATGCCACATGATAGCCTCAAGTACACTGCGGGCACGGCAGTCGTGCAGACGATCGTTAGCACCTGTAAGCAACTGCGACAGTCCGCGACCCCACAATGGTGTGGTGCGGCACCAGCCAGTGCGGATGTCGTTCTTCATCATCAGGCGATGCTGAACCATATCGGTGTAAGGCCAGATGGTCTGGTTAGGATAGCGTGGCAGCATCTTGTTGGCATCCTTACCAATGCTCTTGGCATAAGCCTTGATGCTGGCATCTACCCACATATCGTCGTTGCCAGTCTTCCATGAAGGACGGTGGCAGCGGGCACAGCCAATCTGCGAGAACAGATCCTTACCGCGCTGTACGGCTTCATCGTTCAGATTACGGGCAGCAGGCACAGCCAGAGCACGATGCCATACCATAAACTGATAGTACTGCTTGTCGCTCATCTCTTCCTTGCCATTATAAGGTGCACCGTTAAACAGGTACTTGTCGAAAGTCTCTTTCTTGGCAATCGACGAACAGCTCAGAATCTCGTTTACACGAGCCGCAATACCTTCGTCGGTACCATCGGCATAGTAGGGGTGCAGAATGCTGAGTGGCGATTCACCATGCTCTTTGATATAGCTGATAACCTCCTTATCCTCGCTTTGTGCCTTTGCCCATGCTGGGGTGGTGTATAGGAAGTGACGGTCGCTACGGGTGACGTTGGTGATATTCCAGATAGCGTTAGAACCGGCACCATCCTGCAGCGAACCGCGAGTCATGGCATAGGTGAAGCGCTTAATCGGACCATGAGAGCCACGGAATGTGCCCAGATCGTTATAAGCAGCCGAATAGTAGGCAGACGCCTTGAAGGTGCCAGCCTCCTGATCCCACATGGCAGGGTTCAGTGTGGCATGCTTCGACTCGGCCAACCACTGTGCCTCGATATCCTCATCGCTGATGGCATCGAGCAGGCCTGTACCATAAACACCGATGGTTGACTCCAGTCGTACCTCGTAGTTGGTAGGCAGTGGGTTGGTGTTGAAGGCGGTCTGTGGGATTGTTACTTCAGGATAGATGAGGGCGTACTCCTCGCCATCTTCAAACTTCATGGGCAGTCCGCTCTCCATGGCTGTCACATTCTTCCAGTCGATGGTTATCTGATTTTCGTCGATAGGAGCCTTGAAGGGTGACATGGCCTGTGTCTGAGGCATACCTGTAACCTCGGTGATGTAGCCGTTGGTATCAGGATGATAAATCACCAGCAGATAGCCGTTGCCAATCTGGTTGGCACGATATTCGGTCTGTCGCTTGCCGTGACCATAGCTGGGGTGGCAGGCGATACACGAGTTGCGCACCCATGCAGGACCTAAGCCTTTACGTGGTTCCTGCTCAAAGGTGTAGAGCTTCTCAAAGAAACCTTCACCCGTATTGAAGTCTTCCTCCATGCCAGCGGCTATAGCAGCAGGAGTGATGGCCGAATAGCTGGCCTTCTCGGTGGTGCCGAGCTCACCGCCGGGGTACCATTCCTCGGCAGTAAAATTACCAGTAGCTTTTCCGAATGCTTGTTCTTCAGGTGTCAGAGGTCCCAGATCTGCAAAGTCGTTATTATCGGAACATGCTGTCAGCCCTGCGGCCGACAGCATTCCGAAACATACAACACATGTTAGTTTCGATATTTTCTCCATTAGTGTATTTGTTTAATTAATGTTCAGGTGTATTACTCTCCAGATGTAGAGTCCCAGTTGTCGGGATCGTCGAAGTTCTTGCCCCATACCACGCTGCAATACTTAACGAATGGTGTTGGCATGTTGCTGATACCCTCGATAGCACCCACGTAGTTGCTTTCTACAGCGGTGTTCACCTTGTCGCTCTTTACGCTGGCAAAGAAGGTGTGGAAGCTGTACTCGTTAGCCTTCTTGTCGGTTGAACCCAGCCATACGTTACGGATACTGCGGATGTTATCGCGGAAGTCGGTGATTGAGTTGTAGCTGTAAGGCGACTCTACATAAGCGATGTCGCCTGCAGAGAATGGGTTGGCAATCTTGGCTGTACCTACCTCGTTACAGATAGCCAAGCATGAGCCTTCGTCGTTAATCAGTACCTGAGCAATGGCATCCTTCAGTGTGGGGAAGGTGCTCTTGCTGCCACTTACACCAGCCTGCTTCAGGTTCTCGCCATAAGAGAGACCTGCGGCGGTAGTCATATCCAGACCTGCGGCCTTAACTACTGCTACACGAGCGGCATTAGCTGCTGTCTCGCCCTCCCAGGCAACCTGCAACTGGAAGCAACGCTGCTTAAGCAGGGTGCAGATAGTCTGAGCGTAAGCCAGCTCCTGGGCACCAGTAATCTTCTCGAAGTTAGTGTAGGTATCGTTACCCTGCAACTCGGCTACCTTACGGTTCTGACCGTTACGGAACAGGATGAACTCCAAAGCGTGGAAGCCCAGGATGGTGGCATCCTCCAGCATCTCGTCGTTCATGCCATTGTTAAAGTAGTTGAGCAGCAGACTGCGGTTCAAAGGCCATGAATCGATAGTTGGGTCGATATCGAAATCGCTGGCGGCACCCATCAGGAATGCCTCAGAGCGCTCCCAGTTCTGGCGGGCCTGCTTAAAGTCGGCACAAGCCTTGTCAATCTGGGCCTGTGTAATGCTGTTTACGGTCAGACCGTTCAGAGTCTTCTCCAAATCCTCAACATCATCAGCCAACTGTGTATAGGTAGGAACGATGACGTTACCAACCAGAGTCTCGAGTACCTTGCGCAGGTAAGCCTCTTGAGCCTCGCTCAGTTTTGCTGTAGCGATGGTGGTATTGGCATTTTCAAGCTCTGAAATCAGCGACAAACAGTTGTCGATAGCGTCCTGACCGAAAGCCTTGCTGTTGTAGTTTGCAGCGGTGGTGTTCTGGGGATAGCTGTCCTCATCTACCAATGGTGTAGTGTTGATAACGTTGAACTCGTTACCGTTCTCTTCATTGTTGTTGTTACTTTCACTGCAGGCAGTGAACGCGAGTCCCATCATGAGGACCGACATTGCATAAGTAATTTTCTTCATTGCTGTTATAATAATTATGTGGTTATTTTCTTATTAGAGGAAGAATCCTTCGTAAGCCACACCGATGTTAACTGATGGCTCGTTGTTGTATTTGCTCTTTAAGAAGCGCTTAGAGTACTCGGCCTTGATCACAATCTGCTTGATGGGGTGATAGTTCAGACCCACTGCCATGCGCTTAACGGCTGTGTAGTCGTAGCTGATGCCCTTGGTGTCGCTGGCGTAGGGATTGTAAGCCTCGTAACGTCCGAACAGATAAAGGCGCTCACCCTGCTGGCGCATGCTCTGTATCTGCGAGAAGATGTCGTAGCCAGCCTCGATACCCATGGCATAAGCATTGCCGCTTACAAAGGCAGAGTGCTTGTAAGGCGACTTAGAGTTCAAACGGTTGTACATGTACTTCAGCTCTTCAGCGTCGCCTAAGTAACCGTAGTCGGCCTGTCCGCGAACAATCCAGTTGTGGGCATTGTAGGTGAAGTCGATGGCACCAATGGCCACCTTACCCTGATAGGTGGCGCCTGTACCGTTGGCATCGTTAGGGTAGGTATTGCCGATGCTGTGACCGTAGTAGCCGCTCAGACCGATACGTAAACCAGGAATAGAGTAGTTGTCGATACGCAGGGCTGCTGCATATTTGTTGGCTACATCAAACTCCATGGGTGACTTGTGACCTTTGTGAATCCAACCTACGTTGGTAAACTGGTCGGCATTCAAGCCGCCTAAGAACTGAGCCTCGTAGCGGAACTTGCCTGCACGGCCCCAGAACGATACGCCTGTCTGATGCCAGGTGCTGGGCATGATGGTGTTTTCGCCTTCGGGGCGATAAACAGTAAAGTAGCTCAGTGGCTCGTGGTGGGCATTGTTCAAACCTACGGGCACTACGATATGTCCGGCACGGATGTTAGCCCAAGGGGCAAACGACTTCTGCAGCCAGAACTGCTCCAGTTCTACCTCGCCGCCTTTCTCGGTTTCCTGTTCCCACTCACCGCCTTCTTCGTCTTCCTTCTCGTAGGCAATACCTGCGCCGCCATGCTCAAACTCTATCTCGGTACCAAAACTCCAGCCTTTGCCAAAGTCGTAACCTAAATATATCACTGCATGGGGGATGTCAAGACGTCCGTGACTGGGATCGTTCTTATGTTCCTCGGGCTGACTGTAGCGACTCACGTGGTCGCTGTAATAATTTCGTGTAAAGTTTGCTTCGCCATAGCCACCAACGCTCAAACGTGAGGTTTTGGTGCTATCTGCATTGTTCTTCTGTGCGCTGCCTGTTAAGCAGATCGCCATCATCATTAATGTATATATAAACCTTTTCATAACCGAATTTAGTCTCTTAAACAAATCCGGGTGCAAAGGTACGGCGATTAAGGCAATGTTACAATACCTAAAAAGTGTGAAAAAAGAAAGTGACCGCGTGTGCGGCCACCCTTATTTTCCTAAAAACTTGGTATCGAGATAGGCTTGAAATGCATCTTTATACAAATCGCCTATTGGTAAATAGGTATCGCTATCCATAATCACACGGTTCTTATTTACCTCCTGAATCTTGTTCAGGTTGATGATATAAGAGCGGTGAATACGCATAAAGTTGTTGGGCAGATGTTCTTGCATCTTCTTCATGGATAGGAGTGTGATGATGGGTTTCGCCTCGCCTTCTATCCACACTTTCAGGTATTCGCTCATGGCCTCTACATACCTGATATCGGGGATGCTCACCTTTACAATGCGGTAGTCGGTCTTCAGGAAGAGCGAGTCGTCGCTATCGGTAGCAGGCTTGGCTGCAGCTACCGATTCGGTTAGTCGGTCCTTAATCCGGTTGGCGGCACGTTGCAGATCCTGTAGGCCGAAAGGTTTCAGCAGGTAATCTACGGCATTCACCTTAAATCCCTCAACCGCATACTCTGAGTAGGCGGTGGTGAATACAATCAGTGGTGGTACCGCCAGCGACTTTACAAAGTCCATACCATTCAGGTCGGGCATGTTGATATCGCAGAAGATGGCATCAACTGTATCGTTCTCTAAAAACTTGCGGGCTTCTAAGGCACTCTGGCATTGAGCTGCCAGTTGCAGAAATGGCACCTTATTAATATAGGAAACCAGTTGCCCCAGAGCCAATGGCTCATCGTCGATAGCTAAACAACGTATCATAATGGTAATATTAGTTCTACAAAATAGGTATCAGTATCATCTTTGATGCTCAGCGTGTAGTTCTTGTCATACAACAAGTCCAGTCGCTTCTTAACGTTCACTAAACCTACACCACCTTTCATTTCATTAGGACGCTCAGCCTTGGAGTTCTTACAGGTAAAGTGCAGGTGGGTTACCTGAGGCAGTGGCTCGATAAGTTCTACCTTAATATCGATAAACGATTCGTGCTGATAACTCACGCCATGCTTAAAGGCATTCTCGATAAACGAAATCAGCATCAGGGGTGGAACGGTTTTGTCGGGCACCTGGGTAGGCAGGTCGAGATTAATCTTCACCTTGTCGGTATAACGTAGCTTCATCAGTGTGATGTAAGTACGTATAAACTCTAGTTCGCGATTCAAAGGCACACCGCTCTTATCGCCTTCGTAAAGCACAAAGCGCATCATCTTCGACAGTTCAAGGATGGTGTCCTGTGCCTTGGCTGGATCGATATCTACCAGGGCATGGATATTGTTGAGCGTGTTCATAAAGAAGTGTGGGTTTATCTGATATTTCAGATATTCCAGCTGCTGCTCCAGATTCTGCTTTTCCAGCTCGTGCAGTTTGCGCTGGTCGCTACGGGTGCGGAAGTAGAGCTTGGAACCAAGGTTGGCACCAAACATCAGCACGAGTATGACGGTGGCAATGATGTCGTGAAGTCCTCTGCCCGGTCCCTCTTTGCGCATGAATGGCGGATGGGGCTTTCGGTCATGAAATTCTGGTGGCATTCTGCGGTCATCGCGATCCATTCTGCGGTCGTCGCGTTCTTGGCGTGGGCCGTTAAAGAATTCGCGTTTTTCTCTTTCAGGGAAAGGCCGTGGATGAGTATTCATCTGAACGAACACAAATCCTGTAATCACAATGGTGATGGCCGATAAGTATAGGGTGCGCTTATGCCGCTGGATGAGCAAGGGTGCCAGCAGGAAATTGTGAAACAGAAACAGCAATAAAAATATAATGAACTTGCCCCAGATAAAGAATACTTCACCCCATTGAAAGCTGAGGTTATCATCGCTCATGGTACGTAGATACAGACTTAGTAGCGGAGTTGCAAAGAGCAAACTCCACACTACTAAGTATATCAGGTTTTCTTGTCTCGACTGATTTTTCATCCAATACATTCCAATTACTACTATTAATAACGTGAAAATATGCGATTTATTGTGTCAGTGCCAACCGCCAGGCCAACCGCCGCCTCCGCCCATGCTATTACCGCCGGTATAGCTGGACAGCGAAACGCTGCTTCCACCTGATATGGAACCGCCTGCAATGCCTAAGCCGCCAAAGAAACTGCTACCGCCGCTAACCGATGTGCCCGACTGCAGGGTGGGGGTAGTGGCTGCTGATACTACAAGCCCGGAACCGCCACTGGATGGGGTGCGGAACGAGAAGGTGTTCTCGCCAACGGTCATGGTGTACCAGGTGTTCTTGCTCCATGACGACGACTGGTAGCACGACTGTGTAAGACTGCTGCCACTCTCCAGTCCGCCTACGGCCACGATGGTGCCACCGGTGAGATAGAGTTTCTTGCCGCCTTCGGTATTGGCATCGATGGCCACCTCGGGCTGTCCCGAACAGATGGCATACACCAGTCCGCCTTTCAGATAGATGTTGCCATTGGCATCCAGTCCGTCGTTGTTCTTGCCCTGTGCATACACATAGCCGCCAGTGATGGTCATGTCGCCTTTCGAGTTGATGGCATCGTCGTAGGCATAGCAAGCCACCTCGCCACCGCTGATGTTCAGCTGGCTCTTGGTCTCGATGCCCTCGCCGTTATAGCCGCTGGTGCGCACCCAGATGGTACCGCCGCTGATGTTGATATCACCATCCACCTTGATACCCTTAGGCGATGAGGTGTCGTTGTTGCTCTTATACTGTCCGCCTTCGGTCACCACATACACGTTGCCGCCATTAAAGTTGGCATCCATATCTACGTTGATGCCTTTGCCGCCGCTGCCAGTGCTCTTGAGCCATAACTCGCCAGCATTGATGGTAAAGGTAGAGTCGGCCTTGATGCCGGCAGCCCCTTTGGCCTCCTGATCGTCGGTGTCGTAGGTGCCGTCGCCAGTGGTGATGACGGTGGTGCGACCGCCGTTAACCACGATGTTACTCTCGCAGTTAATACCTTTGGCTGCTGCCGCCGTTACCTCTACGTTGATGATACCGCCGTTGATAAACACACCGTCGTTGGCTTTGATACCATGGTTGACGGTTGATTTGGCGTAGATGTTGTTGCCTTTGCGAAACACAATGTAGTCGGCCGAGTGGATGGCATTGTTGGTATTGCCGACAACACTTAGCTGTCCGCTGCCGTTAAACAGTAGTTTTCCCTTGCAGTAGAGTGCTCCCTTTTGGCTGCCACTCGTACCATCGGTCAGTGTATTGCTGGTGCCGTCGACTAATACGATATAGGCGCGCTTGCCGCTCAGCAGATTCAGGGCTGCCGAGTCGGGATTGGTGATATTTACACCATTCAGCTTTATTTCGTACTTCTTGTCGCCTACAACGGTAAACGATCCGTTGCTGGTGGTGCCGCTCAGTACATAGCAGATGTTTTTGGTAGAGCCGTGATTGGCTGTGATATGTCCGCCGTTCACGGTTATCTCTACGCCGTTCTCGGTCTTAGCTGTGGGGCTGGCCATATCGATGGCAACCTCGGTGGTAAAAGTACTGTTTTCCAGAGCGTCTTCCTCGTCGGGCATGTACTCTGTAGCCGCATCAGTTGGTTCGGCCGATGTCTGGTCGATGTTTACGGTAAATGTGGTTAGATCGCCAGTGGTGGTCGAACTGCCGCTGCTATTCTCGCTGGGAGTGTCGTTGCCCCAGTTATCTCCCCAACTGTTAGTGTAATCGCTGAATGGGTCGCCGGCCGAACAGCTTATCAAAAGTGCTACCGATGCCACCTGCATCATTCTGGTCATTGCTTTTTTCATGTTTTAATGCGTTTTAGTGAATTATTTGGTGTGCAAAGGTAGCATGATGAGGCCGATCCGCCAAAAAAAATCAGCGAACCGGCCAAAACAAATTACAAAATGCCTACTTGATGGTTATCCACACAGCCTCGCCGCGGTCTTTGGCCTCTACAATCTTATGCTTCAGACGGTGCAGCCAGATGCGGCTGTCAACTACTTGCCCCACCAGCTTGTTCTTGCCAACAAGAATGCAGCCTTCGGTGTCGGCGGCCGTATTGCCCGTGTGGATGCGTATGCCCTCAAATTTTGGCACGCCGAGCAGGATGGGGAGCCACTGCCCGAACTTGGGGCTCCAACTGATTACCACGGCATATCGGCCTTCGGGTATGGCGGAGCGGCCTTTCACTTTGTAGGCTCCGTGGGCATAGTCGCGCCAGGTGGGTTCCAGCGTGTCGCAGAAGTACTGGTTCTCCGTGCCTGCCAGATACTCGTCGTCCACGTGTCGCTGAATGTAAATATGCCCAATGGTGTAAGTTTTGCGTTTTGCTATACGCTCTAGAATCAATTCCATAATTTTTGAATGTGCTTAATGTTACATTGTTGCAAAGTTACTTTGTGACAAAGCGGAAGCCAATTTTTACATTTTTACATTTTTAATTTTTACATTTTTCCTTCCTCCAGTGGTGGCGGTCGGTCTTGGTGATCCACCCGTCGCGGCTCCAGCGTGAGATGATCATGCGCAGGGCCGATTCCGAGCAGTAGCCGCGCTTCAGCGCTCGCAGGTCGTCGATGGTGAAGCTGGGTGCCAACTGGTCGAACACGCTGTGGTTGGTGCCATATCGCTTACACTCTTCGCTGGCTTCTACATACTGGTTCTGCAGGGCATCGCCGAAGGTCTTGATTTGCTGCATCAGACAGTAGTCGGCCATCATCAGGGCAAAATCCAGGCATTGTTTCGATTCTTTATCCTTGCCGCTCAAAAGATGGAATATCACCCCACAACGGAAACCAATCACGGCAGCACGTTTACGATAGGTGTCCTTCACATGGTCGATGTCCTTGGCCGCTTCTACGCGCTTCTGCTCCACCCAGTCCTCGATAGCCTTGCGCAGGCGGGGGGTATCCACAAGTCCGCTGTATGAGCGAAGCCGGCTTACTGCTTCTTGTATTCTGGCTTCGTCGTCGGCCGACCGACGGCCAAACTTGGGCATCTTCGAAAAACTGGAGTCGGGCATTTCTGCCACGAGGATACGAGAAGAAAGACCGTTCTCGATATTATCCGACTTGAAGCATTTCCTCATGGCCCCATTGGTTCCAAGCATCGTCCAGTTATAGGCTACTTTCACCACGCCCGACTCTGCGGCATCCGAGTTGTAATCCTGGCCCCATTCACCTTTATCAAAGCTCAGACGATAGATGTCGTACTTCGAACTCCAGGAGCCAGCACCATTCGTTTTCCTGAGGGTGTCAAGTTCCTCTCCGAACGAGTAGATAGTGTGTCCCTGGGCATTTTTGAAACGCTTCAAAAGGGTTGAACACGAAACTGTTACGGGTACCATCCGGATTAGAACCTTTGGATCTTCAGGAGCCTTCTCGTTGGCCTTGCGACCTTTTTTGCGCTCCTTCCATTCCTCCTCACGTTTGCGGGCAAGGGCATCTTCTTCGTCGAACTGACGCTTCCAAATGTCAACGGCATTCTTCACCACGCTTTTGTTAGAGGCCTGCTCGCCACGGATAATCGACATAAGTCCAAGGTGCTGCAAATTGCCGTCGCAATATTGAATCTGAACTTGATCGGCGTAAGCCGCTGCTATTGGCAATACACCGCAGAGCACGGGCATGTGCATCGTAACCGGTACACCCGCAAGGCTCTCTTTCAAACCAATGGGCAGAACCTTTACATTCACCTTTGCTCCAGTCTCGGCAGCCACCACCTCGGCATCCTCGATTTCATCCGATGAGATACCCATTTCGAGCGCACTCACAATCTGATCAATCAGCCGCGACCCTTTGGTTGGCTCCTTACAGGCCGAGTGGATAATGCCTCGCATCTCCTGATCCGACAACCCGTACTTGGGCATCACCTCGAGCAACCAATCCTTGTTATTATCACAGATGGCACGAAGATTAGCAGCCAACTGATGGAGTCGTTTATTCCGCTCGCCCTCTGATGGTTCACCACCTGTTCGGCGCCAGTACTCACAGATAATAGAGGTATAAGGCACGCCCTTGAACTCTGCAGGGTGATTAGCCGGATGATCGGTTAGATGATCGGCACCTTCTCCCTCGGGATCATAGTAGCTACCATCCTCCGTACGACCATCAATCGAAAGCCCTCTATCGGTATAGGCCTTTCTCCTCGCGGCCACCTCTTGCTCTGAAAGCTGAGCGTACCAGCCATCGGCACGATAAATCTCAAAATCGGCAGGCGAAATATAGATGAACCTCTCTGGGGTAAAGCAGCTGGTATCACAGGCAACACCAAGAGCCTTACAATATTCGCGCTGTGCTTCGGGCACCGTCATACCCAACGGCAGACGAATATCAATGTGCAGTTTACGGCGGATGGAGTAATCCTTATGAAGCATCAGCCCCTGCCACTTTCCACCTGCCTCGATATCGAGCCGTTCCGACATCTTGTTGGCCTTTTCCACCAACTCAGGGTCGTCGATATCGATGCAAGTCTGCCAAGTGAAACTCTCTGCCACGATGTGCTCACGGTCGCGATAGTCGTCACGGAACTGGGTGTAGTGCGGACAACGGAATGGCAGCCACGACTTTAAT
Source organism: Xylanibacter ruminicola 23 (assembly GCF_000025925.1). Classification (NCBI taxonomy): domain Bacteria; kingdom Pseudomonadati; phylum Bacteroidota; class Bacteroidia; order Bacteroidales; family Prevotellaceae; genus Xylanibacter; species Xylanibacter ruminicola. Next base: position 3,464,568 of record NC_014033.1, read on the forward strand.
TTACGCTGCTGTTCGTCGTCGTCAGTTAAATTGATACGTTCTGCCATCTGTTTCAGTCGAGGTGACTGAGTAAGTGCATCGTAGTCGTGGAGCGGGCATTCTTTCACGAATGCCCTGGTTTGCTCCTTAGTCTGACGTGCGTTGAGTGCTATCAGTCGCTCCAAAATCATTTCCATATTGTTTCCTCCTTTCTGGTTTTAAAGTACGACATAATCTCGTCGGCCTCCTCTTCGTAGAGAGCCTTGGTGAGCGCCAGTCCGTATTTCTTCGGGAACTTAAAGGTTACGTATACGAACTCCCTGTCTAATCTGCGTTCACCAGCTTTGTGACTATTGTTGCTGCGCTTGCGGAATATGGGGCGTGTTATCTTCACGGCACCGTGAGCAGTCTCGAAGAGTGTATCGTGGAGCGGCCCTTTTGTGCCGTCCTTGTAGCGCTTCACTCTGGTGCGCCCGTCGGCATCCACCTCGATGCCTGCACGATAGCTCACTCGGCTGCCGTCGGTTACCTGCTTCTCATCCTCCCATGGGCATGGATACACGTTGATATCTCCGTTGGTCATGAAGTTAATACTTGCATCCATCTGGATAGCGTTATTCAAAATCTGTTCTTGAAATTTCTGTGGATTCATTTTCTGAAACTTTAGCGAGACCGGGCAAGTGCTGAAATTGGATCCTTTTCACTCGCGAGACTTCCCTCATCCTGCTTTCGTCTCAGATTAAACTTAGTGTTACTTTTTAGCGATTAAGAAACTGAACGTAGAAAGGCTGCTGTCCTCCTCTGCCCGTTCTTCTACTCAGCATCCTGCACTTGTTCATCAGCGCCATCTGCTGTCGAGCCTGATTCTTCAATCTGTCGTAGAGTCGCTTACCTTGCATTAAATCTCTTGCCATAATTATAATGGTGTACTCACAGGGCTTAACCTCCGCACCGTTGCATCTGGTTTTCTGTTTTCCGAGTGCAAAGGTACGGCAACCTACATGAAAAAACCTGCTACGTAGTAGGTACGCGTAGCAGGTACGATGTTTTGCAAAAAGCTGATAATCAGCCTAATACATTTTTCAGTTTGTCTTGGTATTTTAGAGACTTCTTCTGATCTAAAGCTTTGTTGAAATACGAACGCAGTGTTTCTGGCCTTTCGTTCCACAACATCCCGAATACTTGCCATACATCGTTAATCTTCAACTTATCGCAAACGTTTTTGGCCAGCAATGCCCGTTCAGAACAGCTCAGCCCGTTAGCCTGCCATTCCTCAGTCAGCATGCCAGCATCCACCAGTTTGTCCATCAGCTCTTCAGCCTCTTCTGTCTTCAGCCTCTCGGGTATCACTCCATCCGCTGCATCTGGGTTTGATGAGGCTTCGGCCGCATTGCCATTGTTAATCTGGATACCGATGCCTCCAGGCTCTATGTTTCCAAACTCGTTTTCCACATATTTCACGGCCACTACATCGCCCTTGAAGTTACTTAGGTCGAACCCTTCGGTAGCCGCCTTTATCAGTTCTTTGATGTCTATATCCATTATTCCTTTTTTATTTCCTTAATTACACCAGTGCCGCCAGCCTCTATATTCTGGATCTCAGTATCCACAACCTTTGTGTTTACATATTCCTTTGGCTTTATGATAGTGGAACTTTTTATACCAAACTTGTCATACAGGGCTATAACTTCTTTGTCATAAGCATGGTTGTGTTCGATGTTATAACGATTAATAAACAGCAGATTCCCCTTAATGGATTCTTTGTCCATTTTGTCGGAACATGCTGCCATGTAGGCAAACAGCTGTTTGATTTCTTCCGATCCGCCGCCATCCAGCTTTATCTCTTGCAGTTCATAGTCCAACAGATTTGTTTTCTTGCCTTCCAGCCAACGAGCATCCTCCTTATTAGTCATTTTTTCGATGAGAGGCCACATCAGTTCGTGACCGTCTAAATGCTCGAAGATGTGGAGGATAATCTTTCGGATATCTATGTTCGCATATTTTTTGTTCAGGGCTTGCAATTGGACTGTGGCTAATACCAGGATGAGCATGGCATCATTATCTCCCTCGGCTTCATCCTCCAAATCCTCAATCTCATATTCTAAGCCTTCGTCGATGTCTGGTAAAGCCAGTACTTCGTGGCAAAAGTTTTGGGCAGACAAGACAACTTCGGCGGGTGACAATTCTGTATGCCCATCGCGTTGCATTTGCTTTAGTGCATCTTGACTGATGATATATACCACATCAGCGAGCAGCTGATGACGGGCTGGTTTCTGTTGCTCCTTTTCTAACCTTACTATCATGCAGCCTGCTCCTCATCTATAGCTTCCACCTCGTGCTTCATCGAGTTCATCAGTCCGAGCACCGCTTCTTCGGCTTTCAGACGGTCTTCTGGTTCTACCTTGCTACCGTCCTTCTTTCTTGACTTGAACAAAATTTCCAGATGATTCTCGTCGAACTCATGGCTCACAATCTTATCCGTATTGTCGCCATCGTTGTCAATGAAGCATCTGAACGTGATTCCATCGGTAGTTATCAGTTCCACAGGCTCATCTACGGCTTCGGCAAACGTTAGCATATTGCGCATGAAAACACTATTCTTATCTACATAAAGTGCTGCCTTTCTGTCTTCTGGCATTACTGTGTAATGTCCTTTATACTTAGCTTTCTTCTGCGCATAGCACACATCCAGGATTTGCCCCATGATGGAATCATCGAAATAGTCGCGTTTCTTGGCCTTCAATGCCTCCACTTTCGCCAGAATATCCTCCTTCTCCATCTCTGGTGTTCCAAAGCGCATCTGCTGGGTATGTGCCTGTTGAAGCTCCCATATCGTGAAAAGGTCGGCGGGGTAATAGTCGGGCAGAATCTCAAACCCATAGCAATGATCCAAGAATAGTCGCTTGTCTATGACCTGTGACAGAATCTTTGCCACCTTATGCGTGTCGCTGAAAGCCTTCCTTCGCTTCTGGATGGCCACGGTACGCATGTTGTTGCGATTGTCGATAATGACAAAACACGATGGCTCGTCCTTGGCCATAGCGGGTTCAAAGTCGCGCTCCACGGGTATATCAATATTATTTGCAAAGCGCATCACCGTGATACTTGGTGCTATGCTCAAATGATACACCTTGTGTTTATATACCTTGCGGTCGGAATCTTCTCCTAAACAAAACTCGATGCTCTCATTATTTTCAAAGAGCGCATCCAAATGCTGTTGACGCAGCTGCCAGTCGTAGCAGCCTGCAGCGTACTTGTATTTACAGTAATATTGTGCGAATTTAGACATTGGTTTATTAATTTGTGCTGTCAAATCTCACACGAAGGCAGATTACCCCCGTGCGTGTGAATATATAAATATTGTTAGTTACAGCATTGCTAATATCGCTCTCAGATTTTGTGTCAGTATTTAATGTTCTTATTAAACTCTGTCAGGTTGATGCTTGGCCGATAATGCAATACAGTCGATTTAGCGTGGTTGTATATGTCCACGTTTGAGTGATATCCTAAATTGTAATTCTTCATAATTTTTTAAACAGTTTTTAATTGGCTACAAAGTTACAAAAAAACCTTGTAACAGCAAAGCGATTTTGGAAGATTAACGCAATTCGGCCTGAAATAAAGGCAAAGAGGGGAAAAATGAAGAAGTTCAATTTGGGTCAAATAGCAAATTGTGGAGGATTGGTGAAGGAGTTAGGTTTCCAAATCGTAACCTCATTTAGCCATCTCCTTCATCTTTGTGACGAAGCTATTGAAGCTCGTCAGCAGCTCCTCGTAGGTACTGCGCTCAATTGATATAACTTCCATGTCTGTTTAGTTTTAAATTCTGAGCACAAAGGTACATCATGTTTTCCAGATAGACTCATTTTGAAAATTCTCTATTGTGAAATAACAATTCAGAGGAACATAATCCTAATGTCTGCCGAGCTTGCTCATAAGGAAGCAGACACGCATCTTTGTGTGGCACTCCACAGAAAAGTGCGTATTAGGCTACACCCTTCTACGGAATCAATTTGCGGCATTGCAAGCAATAAAAGACAGGTGCAACCTTGAATTATTTCGACCTATGCCTCAATTATTCACACCTTTTTTGTATCTTTGCAGCATCAAATATTAAAATGTATGGCAAAGAACCTATTAAACAAGTACGTCTGGTTGGTGGAAACCATTTACAAAGCCAAAAGGATCTCTTTTGAGGAGATCAACCATCGTTGGCTCGATAATGATATAAGCGAGGACAAACCGTTGTCAATTAGGACTTTCCACAAATGGCGTATCGCTATCGAAGAGATGTTTGGTCTCATCATTGAGAATGAACAGGGTGGTCAGTATCGCTACTATATCCAGAATGCTGAAGAACTGAGAAGTGGCTCGATGCGCAGCTGGCTTTTCAACACGCTGACTGTCAGTAATCTGATGCTGGATAGCGTCAGCATCAAGGATAAGGTGTTGTTCGAAGAAATCCCTGATGGCGAGCAGTATCTCCCTGATATTCTTGAAGCCCTGAAGAAGAATCTGGTACTTGGAATGACTTATCAGAGTTTTACCCGTGACGAGGCCAATACTTTCGAAATTGAGCCTTATTGTCTGAGGGCTTTTAAACAACGCTGGTACTTGGTGGCGCGTAGTCCCTATTATAATAAGATCATGATTTACGCTTTGGATAGGGTTCAATGGCTGGGATTAACCGAAAAGACTTTCAAATACCCCAAGGATTTTATTCCTGTAGAATTCTTTGATGATTGTTTTGGCATCATTGCTGACCAAAACGTCAGCATAGAGACTGTCAAGTTCAAGGTCTCCACAGGACAGGCAAATTATCTTCGCAGTTTGAGATTGCATCAATCACAGCATGAGATTGAACGGACAGATGAATATAGCATCTTTACTGTCAGGCTTCGCCCTACCTTCGATTTCCGTCAGGAGATTCTCTCGCAAGGTTGTGACATCGAAGTATTGGAGCCCAAATGGTTCCGTGATGAGGTGGCAGAGATTTCAAAACACATGTGGAACAAATACAAGGATGACAAATGAGAGACTTTGCAGCAATAGATTTTGAGACAGCAAACAACGAGCGTACCAGTGTTTGTTCCGTTGGTGTGGTCATCGTCAGAAATGGCGAGATAGTAGACACCTTCTACTCTCTGATTCAGCCAGAGCCCAATTATTATAATTATTGGTGCAGCCAAGTGCATGGGCTTTCTCGTGAGGACACTGAGGACGCTCCTGTATTCCCAGAGGTTTGGAAGCAGATAGAACCACTTATTGATGGCTTGCCCTTAGTGGCCCATAACAAAAGCTTTGATGAGAGTTGCCTGAAAGCCGTATTCCGTTGCTATCAGATGGATTATCCGGATTATCCGTTCTACTGCACATGTGTGGCTTCTCGCAAGGCTTTTCCACAATTACCCAACCATCAATTGCATACGGTTTCAGAATACTGTGGTTATCACCTCGAAAACCACCATCATGCCCTCGCAGATGCTGAGGCTTGTGCCTGGATAGCAAGGGAGATTCTGTAATTATCAACTTATCAACGTTACATTATTATCCTCATAAAAAGAAAAAGAAAGAAAAATAAGATATAAGTGTATGATGAATAAGAAAAAAGTAGTATCTTTGCAGAATGGTTTTATCAGATAGCAAAATGGACGAGAACAAGATTGTAATATATCAGACGGAAGACGGACAGACACAGATTGATGTCCGCTTGGAGAATGAGACGGTATGGTTGACGCAGGCTCAGATGGCGGAACTATTTCAGAAAGATCAGTCTGTTATAGCTCGTCATATTAACAATGCTTTGAAGGAGGGTGAACTTGAAGAAAATAGTAATATGCATTTTTTGCATAATACTCAATACAAGTATCGTCCAACAAAGATTTACGACCTTGATACCATTATCTGTGTTGGCTACCGTGTTCATAGTAAACGTGGTGCTGCATTTCGTATCTGGGCACGCAAGATTATCAAGGATTATCTTGTGAAAGGCTATGCTGTAAACCAGCGCATTCATAGTGAGCAGATTGGAGAGTTGCGTCAGTTGGTAGGTATGCTTGGGCGTACCCTGCAAAACCAACCTGTTATCTCTACTGATGAAACTGCAGCTTTGTTCGAAGTGGTTACAGATTATACTTATGCACTTGATACACTCGATAACTACGACTACGAGCGACTCGCCATCGATAAGACCACAAAAGAAGAGCCTTTCCACGCTACTTACGAAAATGCGATGGAAGCCATCAGTGGCTTGCGAGAGAAATTTGGTGGCTCAACTCTCTTTGGTAACGAGAAAGATGATTCTTTCAAGAGTAGTATTGGCCAGATCTATCAGACTTTTGGAGGTGAGGAACTCTATCCAAGTGTTGAGGAGAAAGCAGCCATGTTGCTATATCTGGTAACGAAGAACCACTCCTTTAGTGATGGCAACAAGCGTATTGCTGCCACGTTATTCCTCTGGTTTCTGAACAATAACCACATCCTGTATCGCAAAGACGGTTCAAAACGTCTGGCTGATAACACCCTCGTTGCTCTTACGTTGATGATTGCAGAGAGCAAGACGGAGGAGAAGGACGTGATGGTAAAAGTCGTGGTTAATTTAATTAATCAGAAGAACTAACCAATTTCGTCATTTATCAACTTTTCCACGCTACATCATTATACTCATATAAGAATAAGAGAAATAAGAAAAGATAATAATAATGATGTTTTTATAAGGTGTGCCTCAATACGGCGCACCTTTCTTGTATCTTTGCATCGTGAACTATAAAGATGTAACGATATGACAGTATCAGAATTATTTAAGAAGTATGACTTTGAAAGCCTACTACCGCATTTAAATCACCTCTTTATGGTGAATAGTGGGCGGCATTTCTCTGAAGCGAGTATTGAGGTGTTCAGAGGTCTTTATAAAAAATGGACCGAGTGCGAAACAAAACCTACGAATCGCCATATCCGACTTGTATCTCGTTGGGAGCATACAAGTCCTTCCATTGATATGAATTGTCATGTTAAAGAGAAGAATGTTTTTTGCTACGCAGTAGCAGACCAGAAAGATATGATTGAAGTACTGGGCATGAAAGTGAGAGTAGATAAAGACGTTGAAATCAGCGAGGTGGAGTTGGCAGCTGGTCTCTTTTGGGAAATGACCTATTATGGTCCTAAAGAAAATGGATAGTTATACGAAATTATGTTAATACGCTCTATTGTTCAAAATAAAGTAGTATCTTTGTTGCACCTAAAAGAAATAAGGAATATGATTAACGGATTTAAGGTTATAACCCTCTGCGGTAGCACTCGCTTCAAGGAAGAATTCTTGGAAGCACAAAAGCGTCTGACACTTGAAGGCAACATCGTTATTTCTGTGGGGCTGTTTGGCCATTCTGGTGACGATGTGGTATGGACAGAGGGAGTGAAGGATATGTTAGATCGCCAGCATCTGGCAAAGATTGACTTGGCTGATGAAATCTTTGTCATCAATGTGGGTGGTTATATTGGCGATAGCACCAGACGCGAAATCGCATATGCAGAATTCAAAGGCAAGACAATTAAATATATGGAAAATAGTAAGAAAACAAACATCTATGAGAATTACGCTGCATTGCGCGAACTTCATGATGCAGGAAGAATCTCTGATGATGATTTTGAACAGGCGGGACGAGACTTTGACGAAAAGCGTAAAACTGCTATAGCTGAGTATAACGCATGCCAAGGTCCCTGGCCCTATCAGTGGAAAAACATAGATACTGTTGTCTGTGGAGTTTTGCAGCAGATGGACGTTGTCTCTATTGACTATTCAGACCTCAAAGATCTCTATGATGCTGATAGCGTATATGAAGTTCGCATTAAAGGAAAAGGAGCCAATGATGAAGAACAACTTCAAAACATCATTGACACAATCAGAAGTGAATACATGGCCAAACTACGTTCCCCAAGGAAGGCTGTTGTAACGTTATGTGCTTCGTCTAATCCTTCTGGCTTACTTGAAAAACTTGCCGACTGCATGGATGGCCTGAATGTAGTTTGGCAGACAAGAACTCTCCATACAGATACAAAAGAAATAGAATTGTCAATATTATTTGTATAAGTATATGGAATTGTTAGAACAAAAGATAAATGAACTAATAGGACGGTTAGAGGCATTACATAAGAATCCCAATCCTGATTTTGATAGATTAAGGGAAAAAGTTGATGCTATAGAGTATGACTATTCCAAGTTAGAAGAAGAATATTATGAGTTGAGGGAAGGAGAAGAGGCATTACTTCTTCCTATAGAGTATATCGAAGACCGTCTTCAGTATGCAAATGCATTAATCTTTAGGATCTGCGATGAAAACGGATTGGAATACGCTGATTATAATGAATATGATGGCGGAATAATTAGGGTGCCTTTGGAAGATAAGGAAGAGAATAGTTCTTTGCAATATCTGCCGATGGATAATATAGAATAAGCGTGATTGTATATTTTTTATGGATATAATTGGAAAAATATGAGTGGAGAAGAATACAAAAAATGGGTTAACGAAGCATATTTATATATTAGTAAAAAGGAGGTATATGATAGAGTAAACCAACTTAAGTATGTCAATGTAGGTTCTACTCAGTACATTCCCAAAATTGACGGAAATGTAGAATTCGTATTTCTTGGTCATGATGCCCATGAAGGGAGAGGCGATAACGACAAATTGGATATTACCTTTGCGAAAGAAAGATTTTATAAAGGTAATGGTGATCCAAGAATTTGGCGTAAATGCCCTGAATGGAAAATATGGAATAATATGGAACGCGCTTTATGGAGAGTTGGTTTTGCTGAGATAATGGATGATAAATATATCTCAGATGAAATACTGAAGAATACGATAGTAACCAATGCTTTGTTTTTTACTTATGCGAATGACAGCGAAAAAGCGCTCGCAAAAAAACTCAATACTCTCTTGGGACCAGATATTGTTAATGAGTGTATGAAACGTACAGGGGAGCTTATTTTTGAGGTAATAAAACCCAAAATGGTAATATGCTCTTCTTGTTCTATGGTTTTTGAGCCTCTTATAAAGAACTATAATGCAGATATTAGGTATGAGGTTATCCGTTTGGAAGGAACAAGTAGAAGAGTTATGAGATGTAATTATAATGGTGTTACCGTGCTAGGAATACCACATACAAGTTATCCTGTTCCATTACCTGTGGCAGCATTTGTTCGAGACTCATATTTGGGGAAAGATAATGGATATACAATGTCAAATGTATCTTATGCGTCTTCTATTAATCCCATGCATCTTCGTGCTAAGGCACTAAAAAAAATGATTAGTAAAAATTGGGCGGTACAAAGTATTTACTATAATATACTTTACCACGAATATTATTCTACAAAAGTAGATGGAAAATATGTAAATAGCAAAGACAATATTGTTATTGATTTGACTCCTGAAGAAGACAAGAATCAATATGTGGTACTTGTATTCACACGTCAGAATGACATTGAAAAGACAAGAGATTTAATAAAAGGCATTTGGCCATATGAAAAATTCAATCCATGGGTATGCGACAAATCGCGCCATGTTCATGAGGTGATTTCTTTCGAAGAAAGCAATGAGGAGATTAAAAACAAGATGGAGAAAGTGCTACAAGAAGTGAAGGCATATCGTGACAAAGAGTATCCTCTGAAATAAAAGCTTATATTATTCTTTCTTTATAACCTCTGCCCTAAAACGGCATTGGGTTCTATTATCTTTGCATAGTGATTAATATATAAAGAATAAAGTTATGGAGAATGAAAAAAAACGATTTTCAAGTGAGATAAAAGTGATAGACGAATTATTTCCAAAGGGAAAAGTCTCAATTCTGGCATCTGGTCCCGGTGTGGGCAAAACAATATTTGCTTGCAAAATAGCCAAGTGGTTAACTTATCACAGGGAACGCGTTCTTTATGTCAATATGGCGTCTGACCATATAAATATAGACACTTCGGATGACGATACTATTCCATGGAAATGTAGCTTATTAGACATGCCTCTTCTTTCAATAGAGGATATATCGTTTGTATTGTCAAGAAGATATACTTTTGACACCATTATTCTCGACTACATAGAATTGATGTATTTTGTCAAAGGTATAGAATGCTTGAAAAGGAAAGAAGAACTAAATGCTATTTGGCATTTTCTTGACCATATTGCAAAAGAAAAGAACATTCGTGTAATAGGATTGTCCCAGTTGGAACGAGGCCGTATAGATGGAACAGAAGAGTCTTGTTTCGATAAAGTGCTGAAATACTTAAACAGGGATTTTGTTAGGGAAAGACTTGTCGTTTTACATCGCCCTAGTTATTATGAGCCACAAGATAATAATACTGAGCAAGTACAATTAATAACGTTTAAGAATGGAATAAAAAAGGAAAACATATTAGAAAATACAAAATAGGAAAAGAAGTAATACTTACAGGCTTACAGGTTTAAGTTACAATACAATATAAAGCGCGATACAGAAAAGCTCAACCTCTGCCCCAAAACGGCAGGGGTTTCTTTTATCTTTGCACCATAAATGAAAAATAGTATGAACTCGAACAGAAATTCCAGAAGAAAAGATTGTCTTATAATGGTGTTGACAATCGTTATTATTACCCTCGTCGCTATCGTTTTATGTGGTTCATTAATGAGGGTACTTGAAGGACGCTTGCTATTTCAACTATTTGTTGCAGTATTGTTAAGTGTTTCCGCTACCGGTATAATAACGACTCTGTTATTATACTCACAGCGTATACAACATGAGGAATGGGTAAGAGCACAAATGGTGTTTTTAGAGGAACAAATCAGAGACCAACGGCTTTTTGAGTCAAAGCAAAAGCAGAAAGAAAAAGAAAGGCTTTGGGGATTTTTAAGAAAACTATGTGATATGGTTAAAGACCAGAAGATCTTACCTGAATACATCTACAAGGAATTATATAATGAATAAAGATATAAGAACAATTATGACTTTCAAAGAATTATTAAACAGCGTTACATTTGAGGAGGTGGCTCCCTGTCTTTTGCATTTGCATCCAGATGCAGAGGGTAATTTGAAATGGTATAAGATTCATTTCGATATGTTGCGTCAGATGACACCCAAGCATCATGATGATGCAAATAGTGATGTGTGCAATATCACAATGGAAAAGTGGAGGGAAGGTAAGATGATTCTCGATGCTCATCCAATGGAGGGTGATTTGTGGGAGCATTCACTAACAAAAGAAATCATTCTCGCTCCTGATGTTGAAGCTACAAATGCTGAATTAGCAGCTTGTTGCATCTGGCATACCTCATTCTATGGCTTTGTGGATAAGCAGGCACAGGAATGCTTAAGGTTTGACGAGGATGATTTAGATATCAAAGACAGGTGGGACGACTCTATCTATAATAAGGTAAAAGCAATGCGGTATTTCTCCATCATTCGCAGAAATGGTGGCCATGTTCCTACTTTGAAAGAATTGCCGCAATCAAAGAAAAAGGAATTGATTAAGCAATCTAAAGAATATTTCTGGTGTATCAGTGAATCGATGAACAATACTAAAAAGAAGAGGATGTTCCGAAGAGAATTTATGGGCTACTACTACGAGCGTATGGCAGCTATCAGCAGGTTTATCGTTCAGGCAATTCCGGCATTGGGTGACGAAAGAAATAATATGAGTATTGAACAACTCTGTGGTTTGTTTAAGTCAGACCTATTTAGCCCAGAAACAATCACATCGTATGCTGATGAGCATACGAATGGGGCAAAGTATTTCTGCGATTTACTGGAGATGGAAGATATCAATACCAGATTAGATAGAATGGTAGTGGTTCTAACAACAGGAGAATATCATAAAGAACTGACGGAAGACGAACAACGCTTATGCAAGCTTCTTATTGGCAATTGTAAATCAAGCAACATCCTCTTGGCTACAGACCCCTCATTAGGCAGACAAGTCCGTATCGACTATGCTACGTTTAATTTAAAATATCCATTAGTAAAATAATATGGGAAAAAGGAAAGTGAGAAATGATGACTATATTAATAGTTTTCCAATAAGTGAGGTCTGGGGGACTTATCACTATTTGGCACGAGAGATTGCTCCTCGATTGAAAGCTTTCAAGGCTCTTGATAAACATGGATGGCCAGAAGATTTCGAGAGCCAGGAGGATTGGAATAAGGCTATTCAGAAGATGATTGATGCTTTTGATTTGGTGAAGTACTATTCTCCGTCTTATGAAGAAGATATACGGATTGTTGAACAAGGGGTGGAATTGTTCTGCAAGTATTATCGTGATTTGTCGGATTAACAATATTGATTCTATATGAAAAGGAAGAAGAAAGATGACTCCGCTGAGAACTGGAGTTACAAGAATGACTTTCCAATAGAGGAAGTCTGGAACACAGACAATTATTTGGCTGGGGTGATTGCTGCTAGATTAAAAGCATTCAAAGCTCTCGACAAGCATGGCTATTGTCCTGCGTTTAAGGGAATGGCAGAATGGAACAAGGCCATTCAGAAGATGATTGATGCATTCGAGTTACTGAAGCATATAACAACATTCAGTGAAGAAGAAGAAAAGACCATTGAGGAAGGACTTGAATTGTTCTGCAAGCATTATCGAAATTTATGGGATTAACTAATCGTGTTATTATGGACAACAATGTAGATGTTATAGAGAGGGAGATCTTTCTAAAATATAATGATTATCGCTGTTATAACTCTGATAATGATGTGCTTTTGTCCCTACGAAAAGGCATCATCAACAAGCAGATTCTGGCAAATCAAAAAGAGCTATTACCTGATATTATCGCCTTTAATGATGCACTGCGTGAGGCACTTCGTGACATGTACGATCGAGCTCATCGTATCTGGGATAAGATGATAAACATCATAGATGAGGGTGATGGCGAAGAGATGGAGCTTACTGCTAAAATATATCTCGACACAGACTATCCGGCTTTGCATCCTATACAAGGTGATGATAGGCAGGATTTGTGGTACGCACTGTGTGATGATGATCTGAATCCTATGTATGCTGATGGCATTTCTGTGCTGACTCTGACATTCCCCAGGGATGAGGGCTATACTTTTGATACGTTCATAGGTATGGATTGCCCTCCACCTAATTGGAATGAAGGTCTTGACCCTGAGTTGACAAAGGACTTGCACCTCATCAGCCAATTCCACAATCTCTTTCAGCATATGTTGTTTGCCATTACTGATTTCATCTATGTAAGGAAGTTCAAGACGGAGATTAATATTGAAATTATACAGTAAATAAACAATAAATGTTTTTGGTAATTTAAAAGAAATGATTACCTTTGCACACGAAGTTGAGTCATGAAATGGCTGGTGACCCATCTTCGGGTGCTCATTGAAAGCAATTTATAGCAGAACGTGGAATTGAGAACGGTCTCCAATCCGTAACCCAGAAAATCCTCAAATCCCCAGACTGCCTCTATTTAAAGAAATCCTGCAAATTCTTGCAAAGTTACAAAAAAACCTTGTAACAGCAAAGCGATTTTGGAAGATTAACGCAATTCGGCCTAAAATAAAGGCAAGACGGGGAAGAATGAAGAAGTATTTTGGATGGAAGTTTACCTAATGTGGCAAGTATAACATTAATTCCATGATTAACAAGCCTTGCAAATGATAGTTTTTGAGTAAAAACTTGTTGTTATCAAAAAAAAGTGTGTATATTTGCACTCATGAATGCTAATGACCAGAATATCACATATACCTTTTATAAATTGGGGCCAAGTTTTATTACGTGGTTCTATCCTTTTGCATACTATATAGGTAGAAAGAACAGATTATTGATTAATTTTGCAAACGCAATATGGCAACAGACAAACAGAAACTACAGATGAGTGAAGATTTTGACTCTTTGGTCAGACGTATACAGAACACGAGCGATGTCCTGCAACAAGACGCTCGATTGGTCATCAATCGGAATGTCACCACACGTGCGTGGCTGACAGGTTTTTATATTGTGGAATACGAACAGCACGGAAAGGATCGTGCAAAGTATGGCGATAAACTGCTAAAACGTTTGGCTGAACAATTAGATGACAAAAGCTTCAGCCTTGCCAGTCTGAAGAATTATAGGCAATTCTATCTTTATTATCCTGAGATAGCACGACCTATAGCAGACTATTTACAGCATAAGACACAAAAAAGCCAATCACTGATTAGCCTTTTTCAACAGATAGGAAATCAGAGACTTATAAAAAGCCAATCACTGATTAGCCTTTCTGATGGATTACAATCAGATATTGTTTCTGAGGATGGATTTGCTATTAAAGCGGCAAATGGGAATGTGATGGCTGCTCCTGATATGGTATTTAATAGATTATCTTTCACACATATAGCGCAGTTGATACACTTGAATGACCCTCAGAAACGAGCATTTTATGCCATCGAAGCCATGCGTGGACCATGGAGTGTGAGAGAACTTCAGCGGCAGATAGACAGCAATTACTACGAACGTAGCGGGTGGAGTAAGAAACCAGAACTGTTGGCAAGCAAAGTCAATGACAAAATAGAGAGACCTACTTTCAGAGGAGAACTGAAATCGCATTATGTATTTGAGTTTTTAGGGCTATACGCAAAAGATACTATCGAGGAAGATGTATTGGAGCAAAGCCTCATTGACCATCTGGAAGAATTCTTGTTAGAGCTGGGCATGGGATTCTGTTTGGAGGCACGACAGAAGAAACTGCTTATCGACGATCGTTACTTCAAGGCAGACTTGGTGTTTTACCACAGGATATTGAAATGTCACTGTATCGTGGAATTGAAAGGGCATCGTTTGGATTATGCGGATGTTGCTCAGTTGAATATGTATATAGAGTATTATCGCAAGAACTATATGCAACCTGAAGACAATCCCCCTGTAGGTCTGCTCCTCTGCACAGAGTACGGACAAGAAATGGTTGAATACTTATCACCATTCGTGGATCCTCAGTTGTTTGTAGCACAATACGAACTTCAACTGCCCAGCAAGGAGAAGATGAAGGAATTCCTGTTGAGAGAAAACAGAGGATAATTTTTTTTTGAGATTTACAAGCCTTGCAAACGGAAATCGCTTGCAAGGTTTGTATTATGGTAATAGGACGTAATTGATCGTCACATTGTAACTTTGTAACAATGTAACATTAAGGTGGTGGTAGTTTGGGTGGGGAATGGTATAAGAATATATAATAATTATAATTATTATATATTTATAGTGGGGTAGGCTGCAATTTGGATGGGGCTTAATGTTGCAAAGTGGCAAAGTGGCGATGTGGCAACCGAAAAATGCGCATCCTGGACGTTATTGGCGAGAGGTAATCTTTGAGGGTCGAAAATTACGGCTTCGAGCATCGTATATTACGGCTCGTTCATTTTCATCAAATTCGTGCTGAAAATCGCGATTAAGCGAGAACAGGGTCATGCTCGCATGAATTCTGTCGAGCGTGAGCGATTTCGATGAATTCTTCATCAAAATCGGGCCAATTGGAGGGCCGAAATTTGGAGGCGCACGAAAAATGTTGTACCTTTGTACTCGCAAACAAGAAGCGGGAGGTCGGTCACCCGATGTAGTTGGCCGCAAAGTATCTAATACCATGTAAAACACACATTTTAAAATTATGGCAAAGATTTTGTACGAAGTAAAGCAGAACACTAACAGCGTATCGAGTGCCTTCGGCAAGTGGTTCGCAATCATCAAGAACCTGGAAACGCTGAACACACGCAAGTTGGCTGCTCACATCTCGGAGCACGGCTCTATCTACACCCCCGACGTGGTGTACGGCGTGCTGGAGAAGTTCCGCTCGTGTCTCATCGAGATGCTGTTGGAGAGTAAGAAGGTGAAGATTGATGGCCTTGGCACATTCTACTGCACCTTGGAGAACCAGAAGAACGGCGCGGTGAAAAAGGATGAGTTTAACGTTGGCAAGCATCTGAAGGCGCTGCACATCCGATTCCTGCCCGAGCAGGCTGCCGAGGAGAATATCTCGTCGAGGGAGTTCCTGAAGAAGGCCGAGTTTATCAACGTCGAGAGTCTGTTAAAGGGTGAGTCGGATGACAAGCCAGCTGGCGGCGGTGCGAGCGGTGGAAACACCTCTGGTAGCGGCAGCGGTCAGAACACCGGCGGCAACCAGGGCGGTGGCAGCCATGAGCCCATCGGCGACTAAGGGCTGGGGCGAAAGCCCCACCCAACTTTAAATGTAAAAATGCAAAAATGTAAAAATTGAGTTATGAGTAAGAAAGAAACGATTAAGTTTGTGGCGCAGCTGATAGCATCGATTGCTACGGCAATCATCACGGCGCTGGGCACAACCTCGTGCATGGGGTATTGAGCAAAAACAGGGGCCGAAAAGCGAATGGCTTGGGGAGGGGAAACCGATGTTTCTCCTTCCCTGTTTTTTTTAGATGTAAAACTCTGAAGGGTCGACCAGTCCGGCACGGATGGCATACTTAATGAGTTCGTGGGCTGTGTTGATGCCCAGTTTGCGGAAGATATTCTTGCGGTGGGTGGTGATGGTGTGGATGCTCGAAAAACGCTCTTCGGCAATCTCCTTGGTGGTTTTACCTTGGGCGATGGCTTTTACGATTTCGGCTTCGGTGGCGGTTAGAATGTCAGGCTTTTCCTCGTCGTTCTGCTGTGAGATAATCACTTCGAGCGCACGCTGACTGATAAAACGCTGATGGTGACTTACAGCGTGCAGGGCATCGCGCACGTCCTTCATCGGTCCGTCCTTAAATACTATGCTGAACTGATGCGATGAATAGATGACGCGACGCAGGAATTGAGGCGTCAGCTCATCGCTGATGAGCAGCCATTGCGATAAGGCAAAGCGTTCGCTTACAATCAGCAACTGGTCTTCGTCGGCAAAATCAAACAGGGTATAGTCGAGTATCACCACAGCATGCTCGTGCTCCTTTAGCTTGGCAACCAGACTTGTTTTGTCTGATGCTCGGTATATCTGGTTCTCGTCGTTCTGCTTGAGCAGACTTTCGATTGCAAACCTTGTTATTTCCTGATTATCTGCTATTATATACTTTGCCATAACTGTTCCGATTTTGGGTGCAAAGATACAAAGAATAGATATAACCTCCAAATATCTGGCGATATTTAGATAATATATCTATAAACGTGGCGTTAATTGATGTTTTTTGCTGGATTCGAAGCCTGTTTGCCTATTTCGTAGAATAATATTCTATATCTTCTATCACCAGACCTGCCAACATAAAACCAAAGATAGCGGTGATATGAGCAAGCGTACCATTGATCTGGGCTTTAGAAGAGCACCACTCGTGGTTCAACAGACTCTTGTCGCCTGGACCATTCTGGGCTTTGGGGCACATGCACTTCTCGGTGCCACAGGTGGCATTATGCCCCCGGTTCTCCAGTAGCTCGTCGCTATAAACGCACTGGAACTTTCGCTTAGGGAATTGCTTCTGCGACTTGAATTTCTTTCTAAGTGCGCGGGCCAGTGGATCGCCCTGTACCTTCCAGAACTCTGTAACTTTGATACGGGTAGGATCCAGCTTTAAGGCAGCTCCCATTGATGAGAACAGTTTGGCATTAGTACGACAAGCCAGGAGAATAAGCGTAGCCTTATCTTTCAGCGAATCGATGGCATCGATGATGTAGTCGTAGGTGTCGAGTTCGAACTCATCTGCATTCTCTGCCGTGAAAACCTTTTGTAGGGCATTAATCTCTACTGAAGGGTTGATTGTTAGCAAGCGCTCTTTCAGTGCATCTACCTTTACCTGACCGACGGTCTTTGTGGTAGCCATCAGCTGGCGGTTGATGTTGGTGATACAAACGCGGTCGCTATCCACAATCGTCAAATGCCTGATACCACTACGTACCAGACTCTCTGCGCACCATGAACCAACACCTCCCACGCCAAAGATAATCACCCTTTTCTGGGCGATGCGCTCCATAGATTCATTGCCTAAAAGCAGTTCGGAGCGACGGAATATTGCATCATCTGTTGCCATATCGTTATATTTTGGCTGCAAAATTAACATATTTCCTGCAAATAAATAACAAAATAGGTCGAAAAATACCAATATACCATCAATGTGGTATATGGAATGCCATAGGGTAGGGATTGTGGGGATGGAGAAAACGCCGTACCTTTGCACCCAGAAACATTAATTAATTATTTAAAGGGTTATAAAGGTATGAAAAGAACAATGCGAATGCGTATGCAAGATGTTTGTTGTTGTCGCCAGATGATGATGACAATGATGATGAAGGAGGGTATATATATAATAGGTATAAACAAAATTAAAAAGAAGCAATATGAAAAAGATAGCATTAACAATAGCAGTATTATTCAGTATCAGCATCAGCAATATTTGGGCTGAAGGTAACGGTGTGAACGACGTTAACGAAGTTAAAGGCACCAACAATACAACCGTACGCACCATTAAGGCACCACGCTTTGCGCGTCCATTGGTCGAAAAGTGGATTAAAGAATACGCAAAAACACAACCAGGCGTAGAGTTCCAGATTGCAAAGGGACAAGGTAATTCCGACCTGAATGTAGTACTTGATGATAAAAACTTTAGCCAGATTGTTTATTTCGGAGAGACAGCCGTGCTGCCTATCACCGCACGTAGCTCTGAGGCAGCCCGACTGCTCGAAGGTAAACACTTGAACAACAAGAAACTAAAGCAGCTTTATTTCCTGAATGAGGATTTTGACGAGGAAGTAAAGAAGAACAAGGCTTTCGAAACCATCACTGTTTATAGCGGCAGCAATGCCACATCGGTAGCTTCGTCGTTCGCTCACAATTTTGGCGAGGAGAGCAGCAATTTCCGTGGCAAGCGTATATCAGGCGACGACCTGTTTTTGAACACCGCTTTGGCAAAGGATCCTCTGGGCGTGTCGTTCAACGCACTTCCTAATATCTTTGATCTGAAGAGCCGCCACCTGAAAGAAGATCTCTCGCTGGTAGGTCTTGACGTGAAGAAGGACTTGGCCAACAGTTTCAGCGATAACGGCACACTCGACGAACTGCTTACAGCACTCGAGAATAGTAAGGAGTCGGAGGTTGCTATCGAGAAAGTCGGCATCAGTGTGAACAATGCCGACGACGAGGTGAACAAGTTCTTGGAATGGGTGCTGGCACAGGGCACCAAGTACAACCACGAATATGGATTGTTGAATCTTAAATAAATAGTAGTATTAGTCTTATGGGAAAAAGATTGTTAGTTGCAACGCTTGTTGCAATAGGGCCCTTAGTGGCCTTTGCGCAGAACCTGATTACCGGACACATCACAGACGTTCGCACCGGCGAGCCGCTGATTGGTGCTTCGGTGATAGTGAAAACTGATAAGGGACGAGGTGTGGTGACCGATGTGGATGGTAACTTTAAGCTTGAGACAAAGGTAGAAGCCCCACTGACCCTGAAAGTAGAATACGTAGGCTATCGTGCCCTCGATGTAGATGTTTACGATTTCGATGAGCCAGTAGAGATAGCCCTGATTGATAACTCGAACCGTCTGGACGAGGTGGTAGTAGTAGGTTATGGTGTACAGAAGCGTAAGCAGCTTACTGGTGCTGTAACTACCGTAAAGAATGATGAACTGCTGAATACCTCGACCTCGTTCGATAACATCCTGGGTGGTGCCGTTGCTGGTCTTGATGCCACAGCATCATCTGGTCAGCCAGGTGCATCGGTAAATATCCGCATCCGTGGTGGTAACTCTATCAATGCCGGTAACGAGCCCCTTTATGTGATTGATGGTGTACTGCTGTACAACAGTAGTTCGGCCACTAATGCCGGCAATAGCGTGGCTGGTACAAACTTTAATCCTTTGGCCTCAATCAACCCATCTGACATCGAGTCGATCGAGGTGCTGAAGGATGTGTCAGCCTCGGCTATCTATGGTTCGCGTGGTGCCAATGGTGTAATAATCGTAACCACCAAGAGTGGTAAACATGGTAAGGTTAAGGTGGATTACGGTTATTCTATTGGCGTATCGTCGGTCCGTAAGCGTTTGGATGTGCTTAACGCTGAGCAGTGGGGCGAGTTGTATCTGGAGTTGGCAACCGATGCCCAGAAGAAAGCTTCGGGTGTTACACCTGAGTTGGTTAAGACTTGGGGCGAGGGCACCGATTGGCAGGATGCTTTGTTCCGTACTGCTACCACCCAGCAGCATCAGGTATCGGTAAGTGGTGGTTCGGATAATGAGCGCTTCCATATTTCGGGCAACTATACCAATCAGGATGGTGTGATTCGCGGCTCAGGATTTACCCGCTTGGGTGCACGTTTGAACTATGAACGTGACATTCTGAAGAACGTAACCGTTGGCCTGAAGACGAGCTTCTCAAAGAGCACTCAGACCGGTTCTCAGTCGTTCCGCGGACAGTCGAACGGTGTGAGCGGCCTGCTGGAGTTGGCCTTGCGTACATCGCCTGCAGTACCTATTTATAATACTGATGGTACCTACAACTATGCTAATCCTTTTGAGGCAGGCGACTTTGTGCGCAATGGCCTGACTCCAAATGCTATTGCCGACCTGAGCGAGGTGGATGCACAGACACGTGTTGATAATACGCTGGTGAGCGCTTTTGCACAGTGGGAAATCATCAAAGGGCTGAAATTGCGTACACAGGGTTCGGTAAACATCCTGAATACCCGTCAGAGTGTGTTCGGTCCTGCCACCTCACAGATTGGTTTCAACTCTGATGGCTATGGTGCCGTGGGTTCAAAGCGCTGGGAGAGCGACCAGGTTGAGGTCACCCTGACATGGAACAAGAAAATTGGTAATATCCACGAGTTCGAGGTGCTGGGTGGTTATACCTATCAGCAGGAGAAGAGTGAGCGACTGCTGGGCAGTACAGCTGATTATGCCAACGACAATCTGGGTTATCAGAGTCTGCAGTCGGGTTCACAGCTGATTGCTACCGAGACCGATTTTGTAACATCGGTTCTTTATTCAGGTATCGGTCGTATCAACTACTCGCTGCTGGATCGCTACCATCTTACAGCCACCTTGCGTGCCGATGGTTCAAGCCGTTTTGCCAAAAACAAGAAATGGGGCTGGTTCCCATCACTTGGATTTGCTTGGAATGTGAACGAAGAGAAGTTCCTGAAGAACATCAAGTGGATTGAAGACTTGAAACTGCGTGCCAGCATTGGTACTGTGGGTAACCAGGAGATTGGCGACTATACCTTCCTCTCAACTTATGCAGCTACCCATTATTTCCTTGGCGGTATTAAGAATACAGCCTATTACCGTTCGGCTTTGGGCAACGACGACCTGAAGTGGGAAACTACCACCTCGTACGATTTGGGTTTCGACTTTAATATCCTGAAGGGTAAACTGGGTTTTGTTTTCGATGTGTATCACAAGAAAACTTCCGACCTGCTGCTGAATATTCCTGTTGAGCAGACTACAGGTTTCAGCAGCCAGCTTACAAACGTAGGCAACGTCACCAATGATGGTGTTGAGTTTGCTGTTAATGCCACCCTTTGGCAGGCCAAGGACCTTACATGGCAGGTGAGCGCCAATATTGCCCACAACCACAACGAGGTAACAAGCATCGGTACCGGACAGAGTGAGATTATCAACGGCAACCAGACCATTATCCGTCCAGGCGAAGCACTCGGTACTTACTATGGCTGGCAGTTTGATGGCATCGTGCAGACATCCGAGGATTTGAAGTCGGTTCCTGCACCATCCAACAAACCAG
This sequence comes from Xylanibacter ruminicola 23, assembly GCF_000025925.1. Taxonomy (NCBI): domain Bacteria; kingdom Pseudomonadati; phylum Bacteroidota; class Bacteroidia; order Bacteroidales; family Prevotellaceae; genus Xylanibacter; species Xylanibacter ruminicola. The sequence continues at coordinate 3,486,233 of NC_014033.1, forward strand.
TCGTAGAATATGGCGACGTGAAGTATGTAGATCAGAATGGTGATGGTGTGGTAGATCAGGAGAACGACCGTGTAGTACTTGGTTCAGCACAGCCCGATTTTACCTATGGTTTTGCTACTCAGCTGCGTTATAAGAGTTGGAACTTGAGTCTTAACTTCCAGGGTTCATATGGTAATAAGCTTTATAACCAGATGGAACAGGCACTCGAGTCGCCTAATGCCAGCTATAATGCTTCCACCAAGCTGCTGAACCGTTGGACAGCCGAGAATCCCAGCACTACCATCCCACGTGCCGTAGCTCAGAATAACTATAGCGCTTATCTTGATAGCCGCTTTATTGAAGATGCCAGTTATCTGCGCCTGAAGAATATTCAGATTGGCTACAATTTCCAGCCCAAAGTGGGTAACAATCAGAAACTGGGTGTTTACCTCTACGCTTCGGCCCAGAACCTGCTTACAATAACCAATTACAGTGGTTATGATCCTGAGTACAGCGGCTACGTAGATCGTGGAACCTATCCTGCATCTCGTACATTTACATTTGGTGTTAAACTGTCGTATTAATCTTTAAAGGTATAAGAAAAATGAAAAAGAATCAGATATATCATACAGCGCAATCTCTGTTGGCAGGCGTGGTGTTCGGCTTGACACTTGCATCGTGCGAGTCGTTGGATCAGGGTAACCTGAGCGAGCTGGCCGAAAGCAATCTTCCTCAGAGCGATGCAGATGCCAAGGCACTTGTTAATGCCGTATATTCGTCGGATATTGAACTGGCCACTACTTACATGTATCTTATCGACCTCACTACCGAGACCACCGTGAGCGGTGAGAATCCTAATGGTGGCGGTGGCATGTTAGGACTGCTCTCATGGGATGGAACCAACTCCTATGTGGTGAGCCTGTGGCGTGCTGTATATGCCTCGCTGGCACGTGCTAACGATACCATCGAGAAGTTGCAGACTAATCCTGCAGGCGTGTCACCCGAGATTGCATCGCAGGTGATAGGCGAAGCCAAGTTTCTGCGTGCTTACTATCTGAACTATGCCGTGCAGCTGTGGGGGCCAGTGCCTGTCATCACCAGCAGCAAAGGCGGTACAAATGCAGTAAGAAACTCGGAGACAGAGGTTTATCAGCAGATAGTGGCCGACCTTGAGGATGCTGCAGCCCGACTGCCTGAGCGCAGTAAGCAGAGTCAGAGTGATATCGGTCGTGCCTCGCGTGGTGCAGCCTTGGCAGCCTTGGCAAAGGTTTACCTGACCTGGGCTCAGGTGGATGACGACCTGACCGATGCGCAGCGCAAGGAGTATTTCGGCAAGTCGGCTCAGTATGCACAGCAGGTGATCGATTCTAATGAATATAGTCTTGAAGAGGATTTCTATGACAACTGGAACAACCAGAACCGAAATGGTAAGGAGAGCATATTTGCCATCCAGTTCTATCTGGGATCAAGCACACGCGATGGCGATGCTTCGGGCAATAACCACCTGTGCCACTGCTCGTTCTCAACCAGCTTCAGCGTGTCGCTGCCACATATCGCACCGGGTCCGGACAACACCGTCGAGAATTCATATCTGCCGGGTGATCAGCGCAAGGATGTATCATTTGCCGACTCACTTTGGCGTCCTTCTACACAGAACTATTTCCACTTCTATTTTGATGCCGACGGTGATGGCATCCGCGAGTCGGGCTTCTCACGCTACAACAAGTACATCGACCATGACAGGGTTGAGACAAGTGCTGCCGACCGTGCTATGAACCGTCAGGTGATCCGTCTGGCTGAGGTGTATCTGGTACTGGCCGAGGCTATCAACGAGCGTGACGGACAGCCTAATCAGCAGGCCTATGATGCCTTCAACAAGGTGCGTCGCCGTGCATTCCGCGAGGATATCTTCAGCGCAGCAGCACAGTCACACGACCTGAAGTCAGGTCTTGACTACGAAGGCTTCAAGAGTGCCATCATACAGGAACGCTCATGGGAGTTCGTCCTGGAGCAGAAACATCTGCTCGACCTGAAGCGCTGGAAGATTCTGGTGAAGACCATTAAGAATAGTGCTTTGGCCAAGAACTTCCCAGAGTATAACAAGCAGACGATTGATTTCAAGCATTATCGTTTCCCCATCCCACAAGCACAGCGAGTAGTTAACCCCAATCTCTGGCAGAACTATGGCTACGATGGTTCCGACATCACCACCAACCCCTATGTAGGCAGAGAATAAACAAAAAAAAGAGAGAGCAATATGAAAAGATTAATTTTGTCAGCCGTAATTGCAAGTGCTACCCTCACGGGGGCACTTGCTCAACAAAACGATCAGCGCCTGAATAAGGCCATCACCGATAAAGGCTATTTTCAGAAAGCCTGGAAGAGTGCACCATCATTTCGCGACCTGCTTAAGCGTCGCAAGGCAGCAGTCAATCAGTTCAGAGCTATCCCTACTGCAGCATTGCACCCCATCACTATCAGAGCTTTTGCCACAGCAGAGCAGCGTGCCGGCACACGTCATGTGATTATACGTGAGCATCAGTATCTGAATGACAGTGGTTACAACAATGGGGGCTTCGACCTGGGAATTGGTACTCCCGACCATGTGATTGCAGCTATTGCCGGTGATATCATCGACAGCTACGTCACACAGGCTGCTATCAAGGGCGTTGCCATCGACTCGCTTGCCATCAATATCAAGCAGACTGGGCATTCGCTGCAGAACTGGGGACTGGATTATACCATCTTTATTGATTCGCCTGCTTCTGACCAGCAACTTGAGGAGTTACGTGTCCTGGCCGAGAAAAACTCACCACTTTATCAGTTCTCTATCCGTGCGCATAAGGTAAACACAACAGTTGAACTGCATAAGAGTGCCGAGGAATTGGAGATTCCACCTACCTATCAACCAGGTTTGCGTGAGTTCATTGAGTGGGAAACGCGTAAAGGCGAGGCTAACAAGCAGCTTCGTGAAAGCGGTCAGCGTCCCGATAAGGCAAAGTTTGGTGGCTATGCATACGACTATCCTTACTCTCGTAAGAATGAGTTCACGCCTGCTCAGAGCGAGAGCTATCTGAATCCTGACGGTCCCACTGCTTTCATCAATCCCTCATCAGGTGTAACCGTACTTCAAGTGCGCCATCACAGAGTGTTGCAGGATCATCCACAGATTTTTGGTGGTAACGACCTTGGTCCTACAGCTGTTGAGAGTCATATCGGATTGCTTGGTTCGTGCTTTACCCATGTGGCAGAGGGAACCGCAGCACGCAACAGGATTCCACTTGATACCCTTAACGTAGCACTCACTGCCCAGTTCGACCCACGCAGCGGTCGCAAAGGCTACGAGCAAACCCCACTTTATCCTACCGACATACAGATGCGTGTGGTGATAAGCAGTCCACGCAGTGAGGCTGAGATCCGTCAGCTGGTTGCCGATACCGAGCGTGGATGCCCCATCTACAATCTGGTAACCAACGCGCAGGAAATCAAAGGAGGTATAAAAAGAGTAATAGCAAAGAATAAGTAATCATTAAAAATAGAAAGAGTTATGAAAAAGAATCAGATTGTTATCATTACAGCAGCCCTTGCTTTGCAGGTTAGTAGTGCACTCGCACAGGGGCCTCTCAATATCTTTAAGTCGGCTCAGCAGAAAGCCAAGTTGGAACAGAATGCCCCTTCGTTGCGTAACCACCTGAAGGAGCGTAAGGTGGCCCTTGAGGCTTGGAATGCTATACCCGCCAGCGATTTGCAGCCAGTAACACTTACAGCCAATGTTACCGCCAAGAACCGCTCGGGCGTGCGTGAACTCCGAATCAGAGAGTTTCATTATATTGGCGACTGTGGTTATGCACATGGTGGACAGGATTCGGGTGTGGACACCCCAACTACAGCTCAGGCCGTGTTTGCTTCCGACCTTGCCGACAGCTATCTGAATCAGGCTGCGCTGCTGGGTATCGATATCGACTCGCTGACTATCGAAATCCACGGTCAGCCCGACAAGGTGAAGACCAATCGTGTGTGGTATCCACGCAACTTCCTCTACACCATCTATATTGATTCACCTGCCTCGGATGCTGAGTTGGAAAAGTTGGCAGTATTGGCAGAGCAGAACTCGGCTGTAGCCACTCTGGTGAAGGCTGCCGTAGTACCTCAACTGATTATCGATCAGAAGTCGTCACCACGCGAGAAGAAGGTTGAAGGCGCCACCTTGGCTGGACTTCGCGAGTATATCTGGGGTAAGCGTCAGGCGCTGCAGGCCAGTAAGGCTAAGGCTGAGGCAGCAAAAGCCAAGAATCCAAAGGCTGACGCAGATGCCTTGCGTAAAGCACTTGCTCCAAAGCAGGGCCCATGGGTAAAGGTTTTCCCCAATGGTGTGCGTCAGCTAACCGTAAATGATAAATATCTCATTCTGCACGATAATCCTGCTTATCTGGGTGGTACCAATCTCGGTTTTACCTCAATCGAGGGTGTGCTTGGCATCCTGGGCACCTGTATCACTCACATCTCATTGGGACAGGCAGCAGAACGCGCACTCGACGTGGATTCTATCTCGCTGACCGTCGAGGCTGAATGGGACCCACGAGCAGGTCGCAAGGGCTTTGAGAAGGTGTCGATTGCTCCACAGAATGTGCGTTATACTTTGCATGTGAAGACACCCGAAAGTGCTCAGGCCGTGAAAGAGTGGATCGAGGCTGTTGAGAAGATTTGCCCCATGTACAACCTCTTCAAGGACACACAGACATTCGAGCATCGCATCGTACGTGGTAGTTTTAAAAGACAATAATGATGAAGTATGAGCCTGCATATTTACTCGCTTTGGCTACTTGGCCTGTAACCGTTTGTGCTACCAATGCACAGGCAGACTCACTACGCATAGCTCGTCCGGCCGCTTTTCCTGCTGTAAGCCGACATCAGACGCTCGACTCGCTGAAAGCAGAAGTGAAGCTGCAACTGGAGCAGCGGTACGGACAGCACTATGGGTGCTCGGCACTCTCACTAACCTCTATCGCTGCTACACTGGGCAGTCCACTAAGCGAGCAGCAGCTTCGAAGCATGTCGGAGGCGTTCTCGGGTGGTATCGGGCATAAGTTTGGCGAAGGCACTTGTGGCGCACTTACCGGTGCCATTGCAGCCTTAGGTTTTTATGCCAGTGGCGATAAGGAGAAACATTTGCGGTTGGCAGCTGAAGTATATGATGAGTTTAAGAAGCAACAGGGATCCATTACGTGTGGTGATATCTACGCCCGTTATCATTTTAGTCACTGCGACGGATGTAATCTCTGTGCGATACAGAAGGTGATTGAAGTTCTTTACCGTGAGGGTGATATCCACACAAGTACCATCGCCCCATGGCAGCAGTTAACAGAAGAAAAGAAATAAAAAGGAGATGATGATTATGGAAAAGAGAGTTTTTACAAGAATTAGCGCGATAGTTTTTTGGCTGTTTTCAGGTTTCGCACTCACTGCCTGCGGAGGTAGTGACGATCCAGTAGTACCTATCAATATACCAACCGAAGACGACGAATGCTGCAATGCCGAAGAGACATTTCTGGCATATACTTTCCTGCACAACGGTTATCTGAAAGAGATTGAATCGCTACGCGACACAATCGATGAGAAATATGCCCTGAGCGTTTACTCGCGAGGTGGCAAACTGCATGCAGGCTATAATGATGTGTTTTTTGCGCTGACAAAAATCTCTAATCAAGGTTTTGTTCGTGATTTTTCTGTAACAGAGATAAGTCCCGTGATGACCATGACCGAGAAAGGTATGAAGCACTCAACACCAACGGCTACAGAGAGCAGCCTTTACGATGAAACATTCCCTGCCGTACAGCACGCGTGGATATCTTTCGTAATGAGTAGTAGCAGTATGGGCTATTGGGAACTGGGATACAAGGCAACTACCCAGAATAAAACAGTTGCCCATACCGGTAGTGTTATCGAGGTTTCGGCCAATGCTACAGGCCAGGAGTGGATTAAGTCGTTCAAATATCAGGATGTAAATTATTACCTCTCGCTGGTAAATCCTAATGATTTCCAGACTGGTATAAACACTATTCAGGCATACGTGTCGCAGCAGAATGCTGAGAAAGCCAAACCCTGGCCATTGGCTGATCAGGAGTTTACTATCGAAATTATACCCACTATGCCCGATATGGGCAATCATTCTTCGCCCGATAATGTGGCTCTTACCAAACAGCCATCAGGCATATACGAAGGTAAGCTAAACCTTACCATGACAGGCCTGTGGGATATTCATCTGGTTGTAAAGGACAAAGAAGGTAACATTGTAGCAGGAGGAGAGAATAATGACAGCGGGTATAGCAATATTTATTGGAGCGTTATATTATAGTAATGTATTGACCGCTTTGCCAACCGACAGTATCGAGAAAGAAGCATCGATTAACGAGGTGACTATCACCTCGACTGTCGGTTCCAAGCGCAAGGTGGCTGGCAAGGGGCGTACAGCATCGATAGAGGAGCATCTGTTGCAGTTGAACAATGTTGCCATGGTGAAACGAGGCGCATATGCCTGGGAACCAGTGGTAAACAATATGTCTACCGAGCGATTGAGTACAACTATCGATGGTATGAAGATATTCTATGCTTGTACCGATAAAATGGATCCTGTAACGTCGTATGTAGAAAGTGGTAACCTGCAGCGCGTAAGACTGGATTCGGGCCTTGATGGCAATCCACAGGCAACAGGAAATATCGGCGGAAGTATTGATCTGAAACTCCGTAAGTCGGGGTTTGATGCTGCTCCTCAGGAGTTTAACCTTACTACTGGGTATGAAGCCAACGGCCATCTGCAGGTGTATGGTGCCGATGCTGCGTTCTCGTCGCAGACGTTCTATGCCAACTTCGGCGCGTTTTATCGTGATGCAGATAATTACAGGGCTGGTGGACATCAGGATGTTCCTTTTTCCAAGTTCCATAAAGTCAATTCGTTTCTGAACCTGGGGTTCCGTCCAGCCCCAAACCACATCGTAGAGGGTACGGTCATTTTCGACCGTGCCACCGATGTTGGCTATCCGGCCCTGAATATGGATGTTAGCGATGCTACAGGACTTATCACGTCGCTTTCTTATCGCAGGGAGCAGCTTGCGGGGCTTTTCTACCGATGGGAAACCAAGGTGTACTATAATCATATCACCCATAATATGGATGATAGCACACGCCCCGACGTGATTATTCACATGGATATGCCTGGTAAAAGCAGTACGGCCGGACTCTATAGTCTGCTCGAGGGCTCAAGGGGTAAACATCAGTATCAGCTTAATTTTGATTGCTATTACAATACCCTTTTTGCTGATATGACCATGTATGTTGAGGGGGCCAAACCCATGTACATGCTTACGTGGCCTGATGTGGGTACTTTCAACAGCGGTTTGTCGTTGTCTGATAATATCCGTTTGTCTGATACGCATAGTATCCATCTGTCGGCAAAAGGCTCTTGGCAGCAGCAACGTATTAACAGCGATGAAGGCTACCACGCCTTGGAAATATTTTTCCCAGGTGTGGAACGTAGCAAGCGTACTTTTATGGGACGTGTGTCTGTAAGCTATGCCTGGCAGAAAAATGGTTGGCGATTGGCTGCTGGAACAGGATACGGTAATCGTGCACCATCGGTTACCGAGTCGTTTGGATACTTCCTGAATAATGCCTTCGACCGTTATGATTACATTGGTAATCCCCACCTTAAGAACGAAAGTGCGGTTGAGTTGAATACATCGGCTTCGTGGCAGAATGATGTGATAGATACTCGCCTAGAGGTGAATGCATTTTTTTTCCATAACTACATTATCGGTACACCCGATAACCGATTGTCGGCCATGACTATCGGAGCTCCGGGTGTGAAGGTTTACCAGAACCTAAAACATGCGAAGATTGTGAATACTGCGTTTACATTCAGTGTCACCCCTCTTTCCTGGTTGCGTTGGGACAATAAGGTGAGTTACAGTTATGGCAAGGAGAGCACTGGGGCTCATCTGCCTTTGATTGCTCCCTTTACCTATCTTACGGCATTGAAACTGTTCCATCAGAACTGGGAAGGAGAATTGGGTGGCGAACTGGTTGGCAAACAGAGCAACTACAGCAATAAATATGGCGAGAGTCTTACACCAGGCTATGCTGTATGGCATATCAGTGCCGGTTATCAGTTTAACATCCATACGGTTGTAGCTAATATCCATGTGGGTGTTGATAACCTGTTTGATCGTTACTATTCTACCTATTCAGATTGGAATCATATTCCCCAAAAGGGTCGTAACATCTATGCCAATCTATCGGTGAAGTTGTAGCTTATTCAGCAGCTACAACTTCAATTTCAACCAAAGCACCCTTGGGGAGTGTTTTTACAGCCACAGCCGAACGGGCTGGATATGGCTCAGCAAAGAACTCGGCATAAACGGCATTCATGTCGGCAAAGTCGTTCATGTCGGCCATAAATACGGTTGTCTTCACCACATGGGCCATGGTTAAGCCTGCTTCTTCAAGAATGGCTTTGATGTTGGTGAGCGATTGACGGGTCTGCTCCTTGATGCCACCCTCTACAAAACTTCCTGTTGCAGGATTGATGGGTATCTGACCTGAGGTGTAGAGCAGGTTGCCTACACGGATGGCCTGACTGTAAGGACCGATGGCAGCTGGTGCCTGATTGGTGCTGATAACTTGTTTCATACCTTTATCATGTTTATTTGTTGATACCTTTCAGCAGTTTCTCTACCTTCTGATACTGTACGGTTGAGAGCAGGATATTGCCTTCGGGTGAGACGACTACCATGGATGGAATCCACTGTACACCGTAGGATTTAGAGATGTCGGTTTCCTTAAACTTCTTCAGTTCGCTCACCTGGGGATAGCTGATGCCGTACTGATTGATGGCCTTCTGCCAAGCTTCAACGTTGGTATCCATCGATACGCCTACAAACTCCACCTTGTCGGAGTGGAAATCGTTGTACAGGCGAACTACCTCAGGCGCATCCTTGCGACAGTCGGGGCACCACGAGGCCCAGAAATCAAGTACTACAGTCTTACCTTTCAGCGAACTGAGGCTGAAGGGTTTGCCGTCGGGGGTATTCATGGTGAAGTCGGGAGCCACAGTGCCTGGCTGTATCAGACTGGTGGCATACTTGGCATCCAGATCTTCGTCGGTGGTTTGCGCTTTTGTGTTAATGGCAAACCCCGCTAAGAGCAGGGCTGCCAATAGTGTTTTGAGCTTCATAAGAGATACTTGTTTGTTTTATCTATTTGTTCAGTTTCCAGGTAACACCATCCTTGGTGTCCTTCACCTCGAAACCGGCTGCTGCGAGTTCATCGCGAATCTTATCGCTGGTAGCCCAGTCCTTATCAGCCTTGGCCTTAGCACGCAGTTCCAGTACCATATCCATTACCTTACCAAAGGCAGCCTCGCGCTCATCGTTGGTGCCGCTCTTCTCGGCCTTCAAGCCCAGAATATCCTCGGCAAAGAGGTGCATGGTTTCCTTCAGCTCCTGCAGGCAGTCGGCGCAGATGGTGGCTTTGTGGTCGGTGAGCTTGTTCACCACGGTGCAAGCTTCGAACAGATAACTGATCACCTGTGGGGTTGCCAGGTCGTCGTTCATGGCGTCGTAGCACTTCTGGCGCAGAGCCTTAACTACCTTCTCAGTCTCGGCATCGCACTTGTCGGCTACCTGAACACGCTCCAAGTCGGCAATGGCGTTCATCATCTTCTCCAATCCCTTCTCGGCAGCCTCCAAGGCCTCGTTCGAGAAATCTACCGTGCCACGGTAGTGAGCGCTGAGCACGAAGAAACGGATGGTCATCGGTGAGTAGGCCTTCTTCAGCAATGGGTGATTGCCGGTGAAGAACTGCTCGAGGGTGATGAAGTTGTTATACGACTTACCCATCTTCTGTCCGTTGATGGTCAGCATGTTGTTATGCATCCAGTATTTTACAGCGGGGTGACCCATCGAGGCCTGTGCCTGTGCAATCTCGCACTCGTGGTGTGGGAATACCAGGTCCATACCACCACCATGGATGTCGAACTCTTCGCCTAAGTACTTGCGGCCCATGGCTGTGCACTCGCAGTGCCAACCGGGGAATCCGTCGCTCCAAGGACTAGGCCAGCGCATGATGTGCTCGGGCTGAGCCTTCTTCCACAGGGCAAAGTCGGCCTGGTTGCGCTTCTCGCCTACACCGTCGAGCTCACGACTGGCATCCTTCACGTTCTCGAGCGAACGACCTGAAAGAATACCATACTGGAACTTCTTGTTGTAAGCTTCGATATCAAAGTAGATAGAACCGTTGCTCTCGTAAGCAAAGCCATTGTCGAGAATCTGCTGAACCAGTTGCTGCTGCTCGATGATATGACCAGTGGCATGGGGCTCGATAGAGGGGCGCAGCACATTCAGTGCATCCATAGCCGCATGATAGCGGTTGGTGTAGTACTGGGCAATCTCCATAGGCTCCAACTGCTCCAAGCGGGCTTTCTTGGCAATCTTATCCTCACCCTCGTCGGCATCGTGCTCCAAGTGACCTACGTCGGTAATATTACGTACATAACGTACTTTATACCCCAGGTGCTTCAGATAACGGAACACCAGGTCGAAAGTAATCGCAGGACGGGCGTGTCCCAGATGGGGATCGCCATACACGGTAGGACCACAAACATACATACCCACGTTGGGGGCGTGAAGGGGCTCGAAACGCTCCTTCTGTCGTGTCAAAGTATTGTAAATTACTAACTTAGATTCCATAATGCTCTTAAATTTTGGGTGCAAAGGTAATAAAAAGTTGGCACTGATTACACGGATTAACACAGATTTTTTATATAAAGAGCGAAAAATTGCTTTAAATGAATCATAATCCGTGTTAATTCGCGTAATCCGTGCCACCTATCATTAATATCTTCATCCGCGTGCCATTTTGTAGATTGCCTCCATATCCTCGGCCTTCAGCACCTTCAGGTTACCGCAGGTAATGGTGTTGTTACGACTGCACTTGCGTACCATCTCCTTGATTTCTTCGTCGGTGATGTCCTTGCCAATCAGTTCCTTGATGTTGATAGGCATACCGATGGCATGATAGAAACGCTCCATGGCCAGGATTCCCTTTTCGGCTGTGCCTTCGGGATCGGTAAAGTCGTTGGGTACATCCATTACGTTAACGGCAAAACGCACAAATCTGCTCAGATTCTCGTGCATGGTATAGCGGGCCCAACTTGGCCAGATGGCAGCCAGACCGGCACCATGGGTTACGTCGAACATGCCACTGAGCTCGTGCTCCAGCTGGTGGGTAGCCCAATCGCCGATAGCACCGCAGCCAGTCAGGTCGTTATGCATCAGCGAACCGCCCTACATAATCTGTGCACGGTAGCGATAGTCCTCAGGATTCTTCAGCACAGGGAATACTGCGTTCTTGATACTACGCAGTGCAGCCTCGGCCAAATCGGTAGTAAAGTCCATATCATCGTCCTTGGTAAAGTAACGTTCCATGGTATGCATCATCATATCGGTAACACCGGCTGCCGTCTGGTAAGGAGGCAATGTCATGGTGCGACGAGGATTCAGAATAGCAAACTTGGGGCGACTCAGATTGTTACTGTAACCCACCTTTACATCGCCGTCCTCATTAGTAATCACTGAGCTTTCGCTCATCTCACTACCAGCAGCAGGAATGGTAAGCACCGCTGCTACGGGCAGCATGGTCTTAGGTTGGGCCTTACCCATGTAGATATCCCATACGTTACCCTCGAAAGGTACACCGTAGCCAATACACTTAGCCGAGTCGATAACACTACCGCCACCTATGGCCAGGATAAAGTCGATACCCTCCTTACGGCAGAGTTCGATGCCCTGCTGAGCCAACGATAAACGGGGATTGGGCACTACGCCTCCCAGCGTAACATACTCAACGCCGCCATCGCTCAGTAAACCACAAATCTTGTCGAGCAAACCAGAACGCTTAGCGCTTTGTCCGCCATAATGTACCAGCACCTTTGTGCCGCCATACTTCTTTACCAGCGCAGCTACCTGCTCTTCACTCTGTTCTCCAAACACCACCTCGGTAGGGGCATAGAAATTAAAATCCTTCATAAAAATGTTTATTTTTGTGATTTGATGACCAGCACGAAACCACCACGGGGTTGGGTGGCGATTTGCTTGGGTATCTGATTGCCCTTGGTAATCAGCCAATCCTTATTGCCTGACAGTTGATACTGGGCTGGGTCGGCATCGGCAAAGGTCTGCACGCACTTGGCGCCACTGATAAAGCTCAAATCTACATCAAGCACCTTCTTGTTGTCGGTACCGTTGATACCAGCTACGTACCAGGTTTCGCCGCTGCGTCGGGCCAGTACTACGCTCTCGCCGGGATAACCGCTCACGTAGCGGGTCTCATCCCATGTGGTGGGCAGCTTTCCGAAGAAATCCTGTACCTGCTGAGGCTGAACCAGATAGCTCTCGGGTTTGTCGGCCAGGTGCTGCAGGGCACTCTCGTACAGTACGGTCAGAGCCAGTTCGTGGGCATCGCTGGTAATATGTGGATGCTGTGAATCGCTGAAGGTACATGGTGTGTAGTCCATAGGACCGATGATGTTACGGGTAAAGGGTAGTGTGGTGTTATGACTGGCTGCTACGTTGGTAAATGTGGGCACGTTGTTGTACCACTCGGCACCATACACACCCTCGGTCGACATGAGGTTGGGGTAGGTGCGCTGCCATCCACGAGGTACGGTGGCACCATGGAAGTTAACCAGCAGATGATGCTTGGCGGCACTCTCCAGCAGGTCGATACAGTAAGTCATATCGCGCTGACAGTCGCCTGAGAAGAAGTCGATCTTTACACCAGCTACGCCAATCTTCTCGCACCAGGCAAACTCCTTTTCACGGTCTTCGGGCTTGTTCAGGCGGAACTTCGGTGTGGGGGCACCATCAATCCAGCCTACTGATGAGTTATACCAAATCATGGGTTTAACACCCTTCGAGTTGGCATAAGCTACGGCATCCTCGATGGTCTTGTCGTCCTTCATCTCATCCCACTCAGCATCAATCAGCACGTAAGGCAGCTTCAGGGTAACAGCCATATCTACGTATTTCTTAATAATATTGTAGTCGTTCGAACCATGGTTGTATGCCCAGTAGATCCATGATACAACGCCGGGTTTAATCCAACTGGTATCGCTTAGTTTGCAAGGCTCGCTTACGTCGGTTACCAAGGTGCTCTGAATCAGGTCCTGCATGCTGCCGATGATAGCGATGCGCCAAGGTGAATGCCACTTGCCTTTGAGGTTGACCTCGTTTACGTCGGGTGTGACGCGCAGCAGCTCGCCATCGGTATAGAGGCATGCTGCAGCCTGGTTGCGCTCGATGTTAGCTTCGGAGAGCAGCATGAATACACCCTCCTGTGGCTCAACCAGTGTGGGGAATCCCCAGCGCAGGTTGTAACCCTCGTCGGATTTTACCACGCCAGCCATGCGTCCGATAGGTTTTATCTTGCCTGTGGTGCTCATGGGGTAGAATCCCTCGTAGCTGTCGGTCCACTGCAGCATCCAGCGCTTGGTGCCTTCGGGAATCATGTAGGCTGTCTTCTCCTTGGGCAGCTTGCCTTTCAGTCCGCTCAGTTCATAGCGGAAGGCTGCACCGTCGTTATACAGGCGCAGTACCAGCTGCAGGTTGCCGCTCAACTTTGCCACATACTCGTTGGCCTCGTTGGTGCAGGTAGATTTTTTGCCTGCCAGCATCTGATAGTTGGCTGTGACTTTGCCAATGGGCTTAAATTTCAGCCGATTGCTTTTGATGCCCTCGTAGCCCAGTACGGGGATATTCAGCACCTCTTGCTGCTGATAGTTCACGATGATGCCCTGGCCGCTGTTGGTAACAGTCAGTTTGCCATTAGGCGATACGGGCTGCTGAGCCGACAGGCTGAGCGATCCCAAGCAGATGGTAAGTATAATCAAAAACTGCTTCATGGGAATTATAAATGTTTCTTGATATGAATACGATAACCGTAGGCTGTTACCACGAGGAAACAGATGAGTGGCAGTACGAACGAGATGTTGGTGGCTGGCATACCCATCAACGTGCCCTCGTCGATAATCATAGCCTGCAGCGGGGGCAGTACCGAACCGCCTAAGATGGCCATGATAAGACCTGCTGCACCAAACTTGGCATCGTCGCCCAGTCCGTCGAGTGCAATACCATAGATGGTGGGGAACATGAGCGACATGCAACCGCTAACGCATACCAGACAGTACATGCCCAAACGATCCTGGAAACCGATAACACCCAGTGTAAATACCATGGCCAGTACACCAAAGATGGCCAGCAGCATGGCGGGCTTTACGTATTTCATCAAGAAGGTGGCGATGAAACGCGAACAGATGAAGAACAGCATGGCAAAGATGTTGAATCGCTGCGACAGTACTTCGGCAGCCTGTTCGTCCATACCCTCGGCCATAAATACGCGCGTACCATATTGTATAATAAAGGTCCAGCACATAATCTGCGCACCTACATAGAAGAACTGGGCAATCACACCCTCGCGGTAGTATTTGAGTGCAAAGATTCGCTTGATGGTTACCAGGAAGTGGATGTCGTGGTTGGCATCGCCGATTTTGGGCATCTTGGTAAAGCGCATCAGTAGTAGCATGCCCACAATCACCAGTCCGATAATCAGGTAAGGCGAAATCAGTACGCTCAGGTCGGCATCCTTCAGTGCCTCGAACTCTGTGTCGCTCAGCAGGGCACGCTCGTCGCTGCTCATGGGGTTGAGCTTGGCCTGAATAAAGTTCATGGCCACAAACATACCGATGATAGAGCCGCAGGGGTTAAAGCACTGTGCCATATTCAGGCGGCGCGTAGCTGTTTCGGCTGGGCCCATGGTCAGAATGTAAGGGTTGCACGAAGTTTCGAGGAACGAGAGTCCGCACGTCATGATAAAGTAGGCGATGAGGAAACAGCCGTAGATACCGATGGCCTTGGCAGGGAAGAACAGCAGGGCACCGGCAGCATAGAGTCCGAGTCCCATCAATACGCCCGCCTTGTACGAGAACTTACGGATAAAGATGGCTGCAGGAAACGCCATGCAGAAGTAACCGCCATAGAACGCTACCTGCACCAGTGTACCATCGGTTACGCTCATGCGGAAGATTTTAGAGAATGCTTTCACCATGGGGTTGGTAATATCGTTGGCAAAGCCCCAGAGTGCAAAGCAGAATGTTACGAGTATAAAGGGGATGAGGTAGTTAACCCCATCCTTGACTATCAGAGATTGTTGTTGCTTTTCCATTTTCTTTAGTAGGTTTTTAGAAGTGAACTAAGATACGGAATACCTTGCCAGGTGCCTCGCTCCACTGCAGCATGGCCTTGGGGGCCTGCTCGGGTGCTACGTCGGCACTAATCAGACGGTCAACCGGACATGTGCCACGCTCCAGGTAGTGGATCACTGCACGGAAATCCTGTGGCTGGGCATTACGCGAACCACGAATGTCGAGCTCCTTCTGTACAAAGAACTTGGTTTGGAACGATACGTCGGTCTTGGCATAGCCGATGCAAACCACGCGACCGGTGAAAGCTACTTCGTTTACAGCCATCTGGTAGGTAGGTGCGCTACCCACAGCCTCGATAATTACATCGGGACCGAAACCCTCGGTCAGCTCCAGCAATCGGGCATGTACATCCTCGGTCTTGGTGTTGATGGCGTAAGTGGCGCCCATCTCCTTGGCCAGTGCCAGCTTCTCGTCGTCGATATCGGCAGCAATCACGGTAGCACCGCGCAGGGCCGAACGTACGATAGCTCCCATGCCAACCATACCGCAACCAATCACCACTACGGCGTCGATATCGGTTACTTGGGCACGATTCACGGCGTGGAAACCAACACTCATAGGCTCGATGAGGGCGCAGGTGCGGGGATCGAGATTACCAGCGGGAATCACCTTCTCCCAAGGCAGAGCGATGAACTCGCGCATGGCACCGTTGCGCTGTACGCCTAGTGTTTCGTTATGCTGACAGGCGTTTACGCGCTGGTTACGGCACGAGGCGCACTTGCCGCAGTTAGTGTAAGGATTGCAGGTTACCACCATGCCGGGCTTCAGGTGTTCGGGCACGTCGGCACCCACCTTTTCAATCACGGCACCCACCTCGTGGCCAGGTATAACGGGCATTTTTACCATGGGGTTCTTACCCAGCCATGTGCTCAGGTCGGAACCACAAAAACCTACATACTTGAGGCGCAGCAGCACCTCGTTGGGCTTCATTTCCTGCTCAGGAATGTTTACTATTTCCATCTGGCGCTCGCCAGGAATCTGTATTGCTTTCATTGGATTATTTGACTATTTCACTATTTACTATTATACTATTCGCTCATGTTTTTGATGTAAGGGAGCTCGGGCAGCTCGCCGAAGCCGAAGAACTGCTTGGCGTTCTGGCCTAGGAACATACGCTTCTCATCGGCGGTTAGGTCGGCCGATTTTTCTACAAAGTCGTAACTCATCTTGTAGGTGATGGCGGTGATGGTGCGGGGATAATCGCTACCCCACATCAACTTGTCCATGCCCACCTCGTCGGCAGCCTGCTTAATGGCGCGGATGGCTGATGGGAAGGGGTAGAACTCGTCGTTAAACAGCCAGGTAATACCACCGCTTTCCACGTATACGTTCTTGTGGCGTGCCAGGCTAATCTGACTCATCCAACCCTCGCGTGTTACCATGCCGAAATGGCCGATGGCTATTTTCAGGTTGGGGCACTCCTGTATCAGCTCTTCCATCTGTCCTACCTGTGTGTCGCCGTCCTGCAACTCGATGCCTAGTATCTTACCCTGCTTCTCCATCAACTGCAACAACTGCAACATTGCATCGGTTAGGAACTGCTGGGGTAATCGGGCAGCGGGTATCTTGATGCCTTTAAAGGCCTCTACCACGCCTGGAGCGTTCTGCATAAAGTCGGGATTGCGGTAATCCAGCATACCGAAGGTGAAAAAACGGTTGGGGTAGCGGCTCTCTACCTGTAGCAGGTAGCTATTTTGTATGCCGTCGATAAACTCCTGCGTAACCACGGCGGCTGCCACCTGGGCGTAGTCCATGTTACTCAGAAAGCGCTCGGCCGTATTCTGTCCGTCGGTCATAAATGGCGGCAACATCTGTCGCTCCTCGCCGAAAAACAGCGAGCGACTGCGGTTGGGCTCTAACTGGCAGATACGCTGGTTGTTAACCACCGTGTCCTGGTTCAGCCACAGATGACTGTGGGCATCAATTATGAGTTTTTCCATCTTACAAACATTTGGTCGCCGATAATCTCCTGTACCTTCTTAACCAGCTGCTCGTCCATAGGCTCGTTAACGTACTGTATGTTCTTGAGCACGTTCTTGGGGTTGGCGCTGCTGAACAGGGTAGTAGCGATGCGTGGATTCAGACTGGTTGAGAACTGGATGGCCAGCTTGTCGATAGGATAGCCCTGCTCTTCGCAGTACTTGGCAGCCTTGGCACAAGCCTCCTGCAAATCCTTGCCAGCTGGGTGCCATGCGGGGGCGCCACGTTGCGACAGCAGGCCCATTGAGAATGGCGAGGCGTTGATAACACCTACGTTGTGCTGCTCAAAAAATCCCAGGTAATCGGCCAGCAGGGTGTCGTTCAGCGAGTAGTGGCAGAAGTTCAGGATGCTTTCTACCGTACCCTCGGGGGCATGCTCTACCACCCACTTCAGGTTCTCGGGCTGCAGGTCGGTAATACCCACGTGCTTTACAATACCTTTTTCGCGAAGTTCTACCAGTGCAGGCAGGGTTTCGTCAACAATCAGTTGCAGGCCGCCTTCCATGTCGCCCTGGAACTCAATGTCGTGTACATTAATCAGGTCGATGTAATCCACGTTCAGGCGTTCCATACTCTCGTACACACTCTCCTGAGCGCGCTTGGCGCTGTAGTCCCAGGTGTTCACGCCGTTATGTCCGTAGCGGCCCACTTTGGTAGATATGAAATACTTACTGTGTGGAATCTCCTTCAGCGCCTTGCCCAGTACGGTTTCGGCCTTCAGGTGACCATAGTAGGGCGACACGTCGATAAAGTTGATACCATTGTCAACGGCTGTGTGTACAGCCTCTATTCCCTCTTCTTCGCGGATGCTATGGAACACGCCGCCCAGCGATGAGGCACCAAAACCTAAGTTCGATACCTTCATACCTGTTTTCCCGATTTCGTTATAAATCATATTTATTGATATAAGTTAGTTCTGATATGCTTGGTTAGTCATCTCTACGGCTACGGTTTCCTGGCAGAAACGTGCCATGGGATAGTATTCCAGTCCGCCGTACGGACCTTGGTCGCCCCACGAGTTCTTCATGATAAAGTAGCGCTCGCCATCCTCGTCGTGGGCCAAGCCTACGATGGCCATGGCGTGGTTCTCGTCTTCCCAGCACACACCGTGGTGGTTACGCACGGCACGCTCGGTCTTAGCCAGCAGCGAGTCCATCGGTATGTTCAGATAGCGCTCGTGGGTCCAGTTGTCGGGCACCTCCAGCTCGGCCTCCTCGTTATAGGACTGATGGCTGTTGCTGGTCAGGGCAATGTACTCGCCAGGCTTGCACACGCTGCGGGCAAACTCCTGCGGGGTGTACTGTGCGCCCAGCATAAACACCCACTGGGGGGCGGGCGTCGTAATCTTGCGCATGGCGTCGTAGCCGCATATGCCGTATTTCTCAATCATGCTGATAAGGGTGGTGGGCTCGCCACGCTTGGTGGCGGGACAGGCCTTCTCCTGCTCAATCATCTTCTCGATATAGTAGGGTGACAGGTTTACCGAGTCGCCCCAGCTCAGGTGCTCGGTCTCAATGGCGGCCAGCATGGCGTAAATCCAGCAAGTCTGGCTTTCGCCCTGGTCCTTAATGGGGGTCATGCGGTTCAGTACTTCGTTGGTAAAGTGCTTGCCCCCAGGGGTATAGACACTTGGCTGGTGGGCACAACTTCCCATCAGCATCACCAAAGCAACTGCACATGCCATCACGGTTTTAAGTTTCATGCTGCAAAGATAATATATTTTGGAGCGAATTCTGCGAATTAACATGAAAAATATATGGCCGAACGAAAAAAAATCGATAAAATCCATAATACGTGCCGAAAAAGTAGTATCTTTGCAGCCCAATTCAATTAAGTATGCATATCGCAGTAGCAGGAAATATAGGTAGTGGCAAGTCTACGCTCACCAAGCTCCTGGCCAAACACTATGGCTGGGAACCGAGGTTCGAGGCCGTAGAGCATAACCCGTATCTCGAGGATTACTACCGCGATATTCACCGTTGGTCGTTTAATATGGAGGTGTATTTCCTGAAGGAACGCTTCCGCGATCTGATTACGATTGCTCAGGCTGATCACACTATTATTCAGGACCGTACCATCTACGAGGGTGTGTATGTGTTTATGGAGAATAACCGCGATATGGGTAACCTGAGCGAGCGCGACTACGAGACTTACATGGAACTGTTTGAGCAGATGATGACGGTGGTGAAAGTACCCGACCTGATGATTTATCTGCGTGCTTCGGTGCCCCATCTGGTTAGCAATATCCAGAAGCGTGGCCGCGACTACGAACAGAGCATACAGCTGGAGTATCTGCAGAACCTGAACCGTCGTTACGACGATTTCATTAAGAACAAATACCCCGGCCGTGTGATTACTATCGAGAAAGACAATCTCGACTTCCTTAACATTCCTAAGGACCTCTCTGGCATCATCGACAAAATCGATGCAACTCTCTTTGGACTGTTTTAATGTTTAATATTTAATCTTTAACGTAAAGATAGTATGCATATTGCAGTAGCAGGAAACATTGGTAGTGGCAAGACCACGCTTACTAAGTTGTTGGCACATCGTTACAACTGGATTCCCCGTTTCGAACCAGTTGATAATAACCCGTATCTGGCTGATTTCTATGCCGATATGCCTCGTTGGTCGTTTAATCTTCAGATCTATTTCCTGAACAAACGTTTTAAGGAGGTGGTTGAGATTTCGCAGAGCAAGGATACTCTGATTCAGGATCGTACCATTTTTGAGGACGCTCGCATTTTTGCGCCCAACCTGCACGATCAGGGAATGATGAGCGATCGCGACTTTGCTAACTATACCGACCTGTTCGACCTGATGATGTCGCTCGTGAAACTGCCCGACCTGATGATTTATATCCGTTCGAGCATACCTACGCTGGTAGAGCAGATTGCCAAGCGCGGACGTGAGTACGAGCAGACCATGCGCCTGGATTACCTGCAGGGATTGGAGAAACGTTACGAGGACTGGATTGCTACCTACAAAGGTCCGCTGATTATTGTGAATGGTGATACCTGTAAGTTTGGCGATCGTCCAGAGGACTTCCAGAAGGTTTGCGAACTTATCGACCAGAAGCTGTACGGTCTCTTCCCCATGGAGTAAAAAAATAAGGATATGATACAAGATTACGAAATAATGGCACCTGTGGGCTCGCGCGAGAGCCTTGCAGCTGCAATACAGGCTGGTGCCGACAGTATTTACTTCGGCATCGAGAAGTTGAACATGCGTGCCCATTCGGCAACTACTTTTACCATCGACGATCTGCGCGAGATTGCCCAGACCTGCGATGAACATGGCATTAAGAGCTACCTTACAGTTAATACCATCATCTATGGCGAGGATATCCCCTTGATGCACGAGATTATCGATGCCGCCAAGCAGGCTGGCATTTCGGCTGTGATTGCCAGCGATGTGGCTGTAATGACCTACTGTCGCAAGGTGGGTCAGGAGGTTCACCTCTCAACCCAACTTAACATCTCTAATATCGAGGCCCTGAAGTTCTACGCACAGTTTGCCGATGTGGTAGTGCTGGCCCGCGAGCTGAACATGGACCAGGTGGCCGAGATTTTCCGTCAGGTTGAGGAGGAGCACATCTGCGGTCCCAGTGGCAAGCAGATACGTATCGAGATGTTCTGTCATGGTGCCCTGTGCATGGCCATCAGCGGTAAGTGCTACATGAGTTTGCATGCTGCTAACCGCAGTGCCAACCGCGGCGAGTGCATTCAGATTTGTCGCCGTTCGTACACCGCTACCGACAACGAGACTGGCTACCAGCTGGATATCGACAATAAATATATTATGAGTCCGAAGGATCTGAAGACCGTACGCTTTATCGACCGTATGATGAAGAGCGGCGTGCGTGTATTTAAGATCGAGGGTCGTGCCCGTGGTCCCGAATATGTTTACACCGTGGTTACTGCCTACAAGGAGGCCATTAAGGCTGTGCTGGATGGTACGTTTACCGAGGAGAAGAAGGACGAGTGGGATGCCCGTCTGGCTACTGTGTTTAACCGCGGTTTCTGGGATGGCTACTATCAGGGTCAGACCATGGGCGAGTGGAACAAACACTATGGTAGTAACGCCACCGAGCGCAAGGTTTACATTGGTAAGGGCGTGAAATACTTCTCGAACCTGGGTGTGGCTGAGTTTACGGTTGAGGCAAACACCTTTAAGGTAGGCGACAAGATGCTGATTACCGGTCCTACCACCGGTGTGATGTATGTAACGGCCGAAGAGATTCACGGCGATAACGGTCCGGTTGAGGTTGCCGAGAAGGGCACCCGCGTATCGATAGCCGTAACAGGCAAGGTACGTCAGAGCGATAAGCTGTTTAAACTCGAACAGGTTGAACCTGCTGAATAACAATAAATTAGGGGCGCATCACTGCGCCCCTAATTTGTCTAACTTACTAACCAATTACTAATCATTATACTAACAAAAACTATAAATGTATGAAAAAACTAACTCATTACCATTAATTATATGTACTATTGATCACTTTTTCTGGTGCAAAGGTATGCCGAAAGGTTGAACTATACAAATCTCTTCAACCAAATGGGCTTATTTTTCAGCCAATCGCCCGATTTATATTTTCTTAAGAAGCCCGAAAATCAAAAAGTTTACAGAAACGTTTGGATGTTTACGGAAAAAACACTATCTTTGCCACCGCAGAAACCTCTTAAAACTATATTGTTGATACTGTCATGGATACGAAACGTCGGATGCTTACGGTCATCCTAACCCTATGCTTTAGTATGGTACCGTTTACAATGGCGGCACAGGACGAAACCATTGTGTTTACCCCCCAGTGGACGGCGCAGGCGCAGTTTGCCGGCTATTATGTGGCCGAGGCCAAGGGCTTTTACCGCGAGGCCGGTGTAAAGGTGCGTATTGAGCACCCCACGCCCACGCAGCCCGCCATGGCCCGATTGCAGCAGAACCGGTGCCAGGCCACCACGTTGCAATTGTGCCAGGCCTTGGAGATAGTGGATGGCGGCGTACCACTGGTAAACATTCTGCAAACATCCATGAACAACGCCATGGTGATTGTATCGGCCCGTAACGAGGACCCGCTCAAGCAAAAGGGCGCTCGCGTGGGTATCTGGAGTGTGGGCTTCGGTCAGCTGGCCATCTGCATGAGTATCATGGATCACCTGAACTACGAGTTTGTGCGTTTTGCCCAGAACGTGAATCTGTTTGTGGCGGGGGCTCTGGATGCTACGCTGGCAATGAGCTACAACGAGTACTACCAGCTGGTGCAAGCAGGTATTACCGTAACCGATAAGAACGTGTACCGATTTTGCGACCACGGCTACAACGTGCAGGAGGATGGTGTGTACATGGCGCGCAGCTACTACGAGAAGCACCGCGACAAGGCCATGCGCTTTGCCCAGGCCAGCAAGAAAGGGTGGGAGTATGTGGCTAAGCACCCCGACGAAGCGCTTGATATCGTGATGAAGTATGTGGACAGGGAGAAGATTGGTACCAACCGTGTGATGCAGCAGCTGATGCTGAAGGAGGTGTTGCGACTGCAGGTGGATCGCGAGTCGAAGAAGCGCGAGTTCCGTTTGCGCCCCGATATGGTAAAACGTGCCAGCCACCTGATGGTACAGAACCGCATGCTTGATCGCGAGGTAACATACCAGGAGTTAATAGCAAAATGATAGTTGACCGTTATGAATGAAGTAATTGCATATATACGTCGTAAGCTATCCATCAGGGTTAGTTTGTGGGTGGTAATGTTTGCCGCCGTTATCTTTGTGGCTGCCCTCGGGTTCCTGTTCTATCAGTCGCGCGAGGCAGTGCGCCAGGAGGCCATCCATCGTGCCACCACCATTCTTGATCGTACATCGCTGCAGGTAGAGGGTATCCTGAACCGTGTTGAGGTGGCCACTAACATGACCGTGTGGCTGGTGCAGCGCCATCCTAACGTGGCCGACTCGATGTTTGTGTATAGCGAGGGTACTCTGCGTAATAATCCCGATTTCTACTCGTGCTCAATCGCCTTCGAGCCTTACTATTTCAAGGAGTATGGCCGTTATTTCTCGGCCTACTCAAAATACGAGGGCGACAGTATTCGTACCCTGCAGGGCGGTAGCGATAACTACCAGTACTTTTTTATGGACTGGTACCTGATGCCCACGTTGCTGGGGCACCCCTGCTGGACCGATCCTTACATGGATCTTGATGCGCCCACCAATACTTACGAGATGGTTACTACCTACTGTCAGGCCATCAAAAACAAGCAGGGCGCGGTAATTGGCGTTATCAACACCAGTTTGTCTATCAACTGGTTGTCGCAAACCATCTCGGCAGTAAAACCCTATCCTAACTCTTACAGTATTATGATAGGTCGTGGCGGTACGTACTTTGTGCATCCCGACAGTACCAAGATTACCCGACAGACTATTTTTACGCAGACCATGCTGGAGCCCGACACGGCTCTGACAGCCCTGGGCCATGCCATGCAGCGTGGCGAAGAGGGTATGCGCCGTATGGTGATAGATGGCAAGGATAGCTACGTGTTCTACAAGCCGCTGGGCAAAACGGGCTGCTCTATGGCCATTGTGTGCCCCGAGAGCGACATTTTTGGCGGCTTTAACCGCCTGCGCCACACCGTGATGGGTATTGTGTTTGTTGGCTTGTTGGTTATGTTGTGCGTATTTATTAATGTAATTACGCGCGAGCTCAAGCCTTTGCACCGCCTGGCACGCGAGGCCGAGACCATCGCCTCGGGTAATTTTGATGCCGAACTGCCCGACTTTGAGCGTACCGACGAGATTGGTCAGCTCAGTCACTCGTTCGGTTACATGCAGCAATCACTGGTAAGGTATATCGACGAGCTGAAGCTTACCACCGCCCAGAAAGCGTCTATTGAGAGTGAGCTTAACGTGGCCAGCAACATACAGATGAGCATGCTGCCCAGTGTGTTCCCCAACCGCGAGGGACTGGATATGCATGCCTCAATGACACCCGCCAAGGAGGTTGGTGGCGACCTTTACGGCTATCTGCTCAAGGGCGATAACCTGTACTTCTGCGTGGGCGATGTGAGTGGTAAGGGTGTGCCAGCCTCGCTGTTTATGGCGCAGGTAACCCGCCTGTTCCGTACGCTGGCCAACCAGCAGATGGCACCTGCCGATATCTGTACCCACATGAACGAGGCCCTGTCGGGCGACGAGAACCCCACCAACATGTTTGTAACCATGTTTGTGGGCATGGTTAATCTGCAGTCGGGTCACCTCAAGTTCTGTAATGCCGGTCATAATCCACCTGTGATAGGTGGTGGCGAGCACCATGGTGAGTTCCTGCAGATGCTGCCTAACTTCCCTATCGGTGTGCTGCCGGGTTTGGAGTTCCAGGGCGAGGAGATTGATACCATCAAGGGACGTGCGCTGTTCCTTTATACCGACGGACTGAACGAGGCCGAGAACCGCGAGCACGAGCAGTTTGGCGACGACCAGCTGCTATCTATCCTGCGCAACACCCATTTCGAGAGCGCCCAGCAGGTAGTTGAAACCCTTTATAACGAGGTTCAGCGCCACCGCGACGGCGCCGATCCGAACGACGATCTTACCATGATGTGCCTGCGCATGCAGTAAAGTTTAAGTGAGTTTTGATTGATATGAGAAATCGATGAGGTTGAGTGTTAAATTACACTAATCGTCGATTTCTCCTTTTTTCTTGTCTATTTCTCCCTGATTTTCAGTACCTTTGCAGCCCAAAAGGAAAAATTAAACGGGCTGGACATGATAGGATAACAACACAGAACAATGCCCTGAACTTACTAAGTACTGAAGATTTTTTTATGACAGATGACAAGAAGCTGAGTGTAGCCGATCTTGAAGAACGCTTACTCTACGATGATGACGATGATGCCGCCTCCAGTATCGACATGTCGATGCGCAAGCACGGCTATTATTATGGCTACGGCTTTTATGGTCGCTACGGGCGTTATGCCTACTCGCACTACGGAAATAATAACGATAAAAGTATAAAGAGATGATTATTGCAGTTGATTTCGACGGTACCATCGTTGAGAACCGTTACCCTTACATTGGCAACGAGAAACCCTTTGCCATCGAGACCCTTAAGTTGCTTACCCGCGACCACCATCAGTTAATACTATGGACCTGTCGCGAGGGCCGTTTGCTCCAGGAGGCCGTAGAGTGGTGTCGCCAGCGCGGTTTAGAGTTCTATGCTGTTAACAGTAATTACCCCGAAGAAACGCCCGCCGGCAATCCCACCTACTCACGCAAGCTGAATGTAGATGTGTTTATCGACGATAGCGGTCTGTGCCCACTGCCCGATTGGGGCACCATCTACCAGATGATAGCCCATCGCCCCGCCGTGCTCCAGTCGCAAAGCCACTGCAGTCGTCGCTGCCGCTGGTCGGTAGGTGGAGGTTTGGTGCTGGTGCTGTTTATTATGAGTATGCTGTTCACCTCGTGTGGTAGCAGTCGTGATGTGGCCTATCTGCAAAACAGCGAGCAGGTAGATCTGAGTAGCTCTCAGCGCCTTTACGATGCCCGTATCATGCCCAAGGACCAGCTCACCATCACCGTTAACACCACCAATCCCGAGGTGTCGGTACCATGACCACCCTCTGGTTCAGCGCCACCGGCATTGCCATCTCCCTCACCACGCTGCTGTATAATATACTGAAGTAAACAACAGTATCCTATTAATAGTTGCGGTTGTTACTATTAATGGTAGCAATTGCTACTATTAATACACGCAAATTTTCAGCCTGCTACGCGCTACAGTGCTACAGTTAGTTTTCGAGCCATTGCACACCTACAACTAACGTCTATATTATATATAATATATATTATATAAATATAGGTATTTGGTTTGGGTTTGGTGCCGACTTGATTTCTAACTGTAGCACTGTAGCGTGTAGCAATCCCTACCGTTTGGCCTCTCTTTGCAGTGAAGCCTAAAGGGAATCGGGGCAAGATTCTGTTTATCAATACATAACAAAAATGGGGGCAAAATATTAACCATATTTAATACGGGAGATGTTTGGTGGGATAGGGGAAATTTAGTAACTTTGCAGGCAAATTATATAAGCTATGACAATAAACGAAATACAAGACGAGATTATCGACGAGTTCAGTGGTTTCGACGACTGGATGGATAAGTATCAGCTACTCATCGACTTAGGTAATGAGCAGGAGCCGCTGGACGATAAGTATAAAACAGAACAGAACCTGATTGACGGCTGTCAGAGTCGTGTATGGTTGCAGGCCGACCTGGTGGATGGTAACATTCACTTCAGCGCCGAGAGCGATGCCTTGATTGTAAAGGGTATCGTGGCCCTGTTGATACGCGTGCTGAGCGACCACACGCCACAGGAGATTCTGAATGCCGACCTGTATTTTATTGAGCAGATAGGACTGAAAGAGCATCTGTCGCCTACTCGCAGCAACGGACTGCTGGCTATGGTTAAGCAGATAAAGATGTACGCACTGGCGTTTAACGAGACATTGAAGAATTAATCATAAATAATTAGAAACCTCATGATACAAACTGTAAAGAAGCGCGATGGGCGCATAGTGGGATTTAACGAACAGAAAGTGATGGCCGCCATACGTAAGGCCATGTTACATACTGACAAAGGCGAGGACGAGCGACTGCTGTACCAGATTACCGACCGTATTGCCCAGCGTGGCGAGAGTCAGATGACGGTAGAGGAGATTCAGGACTTGGTGGAGATGGAGCTGATGAAGTCGAGTCGTAAGGACGTGGCTCAGAAGTACATTGCCTACCGCAACCAGCGCTCGATTGCCCGTAAGGCCAAGACTCGCGAGGTGTTCCTGGATATCGTGAACATTAAGAATAACGATGTGACGCGCGAAAACGCCAACATGAACGCCGATACACCTGCGGGCATGATGATGAAGTTTGCCAGCGAGACTACCAAGCCATTCGTAGACGACTATCTGCTGAGCGAGGAGAGTCGCAACGCCGTTGAGCATAACTATCTGCACATTCACGATAAGGATTACTATCCTACCAAGAGTCTTACTTGCGTGCAGCACCCATTGGACAACATCCTGCAGAACGGTTTTACTGCCGGACATGGTGCCTCGCGTGCTGCCAAGCGTATCGAGACGGCCAGCGTACTGGCTTGTATCTCGTTGGAGTGCGCTCAGAACGAGATGCACGGCGGACAGGCTATTCCTGCCTTCGACTTTTATCTGGCACCATTCGTGCGCCTGAGCTATATCGAGGAACTGAAAGCACTCGAAGACCTGTATGGTGAGAGCTTACAGGACTTGTACGACGAGCCTTTGATGGACTATCTCAAGGCCCCTCTGGATGGCCTGGAGGGTAGAGATCGTGCCCGTCAGCATGCCATCAACAAAACGGTGGCCCGTGTACATCAGGCCATGGAGGCATTTATCCACAATATGAACACAATCCACTCGCGTGGTGGTAACCAGGTGGTGTTCTCGAGTATCAACTACGGTACCGACACCAGTGCCGAGGGCCGTTGCGTGATGCGCGAGATACTGCTGAGCACCTACGAGGGTGTGGGTAACGGCGAAACAGCTATCTTTCCCATTCAGATCTGGAAAAAGAAGCGCGGCGTGAACTACCTGCCCGAGGATCGCAACTTCGATCTGTATCAGTTGGCATGTAAGGTTACAGCCCGCCGATTCTTCCCTAACTTCCTGAACCTGGATGCAAGCTTTAACCAGGACAGCGAGTGGCGTGCCGACGATCCTAAGCGCTTTGTGCACGAGGTGGCTACGATGGGATGCCGCACACGTGTGTTCGAGAACCGATTCGGACCTAAGACCAGTATCGGTCGTGGTAACCTGAGCTTCTCGACTATCAACATTGTAAAGCTGGCCCTGGAGTGCCGCGAGGAGCAGGACGAGCAGAAGCGTATCGACATGTTCTTTGCCAAGCTGGATCAGATGCTGGAGATTACTGCCAAGCAGTTGGACGACCGCTTCCAGTTCCAGAAGACAGCCTTTGCCAAGCAGTTCCCCCTGCTGATGCAGTGCCTGTGGATTGGTGCCGACAAGCTGAAGCCTATGGACAGCATTGAGAGCGTGATTAACCAGGGTACACTGGGTATCGGCTTTATCGGACTGGCTGAGTGCTTGGTAGCCCTGATTGGCAAGCATCACGGCGAGAGCGAAGAAGCACAGGCGCTGGGTGTGAAGATTGTTACTTACATGCGCGACCGTGCTAACGAGTTCTGCGAGCGCTACCACCACAACTACTCGGTACTGGCCACACCAGCCGAGGGATTGAGCGGAAAGTTTACCAAGAAGGACCGTAAGGAGTTTGGTATCGTGCCCGGCGTAACCGATCGCGATTACTATACCAATTCTAACCACGTGCCCGTATATTATAAATGTAGTGCACGCCACAAGGCCGAGGTTGAGGCTCCTTACCACAACCTGACTCGTGGTGGACACATCTTCTACGTAGAGATTGACGGCGACGCTACCCACAACCCACAGGTAATTATGAGCGTGGTTGACATGATGGACCAGCTGGATATGGGTTACGGCAGTGTAAACCACAACCGCAACCGCTGCATGGACTGCGGCTACGAGAATGCCGACGACAACCTGGAGAAGTGTCCTAAGTGCGGTAGTAACAACATTGATAAGTTGCAGCGTATTACCGGCTATCTGGTAGGTACTACCGATCGCTGGAACAGCGGCAAGCTGGCCGAGCTGAACGATCGTGTAACCCACATCGACCACAGCGCACAGGATCAGGACTTGTTTAAATGATAAGAGTATTAGATATCATAGAAGATACAATGGTGGACGGGCCTGGGTTCAGGACGTCCATCTATTGTGCTGGATGCAATCATCAGTGCCCAGGCTGTCATAATCCGCAGTCGTGGGCATTTGATGGTGGCCGCGAGATGACCACACAGCAGCTGATGAAGATTATCGTGGCCGACCCCTTTGCCAACGTGACCTTCTCGGGTGGCGACCCGATGTATCAGGCTGCTGGCTTTGCCGAATTGGCACGCGCCATACACCAGCAAACCAATAAGGATATCTGGTGCTTTACAGGCTTTACGTTCGAGAGCCTGATACAGGAAGATCAGCGCGAACTGCTCGAGAATATCGACGTGCTGGTTGACGGACCTTTTATCGAGCGACTGAAAGATCCCGACCTGCTGTTCCGCGGCTCATCAAACCAACGCATAATAAACGTGCCCGCATCGCTTTACGAGGGGCACGTAGTATTGTGGAAGCCTGATGTTAGCGTTTAGACTTGGCTAACTTCAGTTCGTAATCGTTTATTTTCTTCATGTAGTGTTCGCGGAAATCGCGATAGTGATAGTAGGGTGCTATATCAGTTGGTATGGGTAGTGTAGCCTCGTTCTCGTTAAGTAGCACCTTGAAGATAATGTCAAGATCGTTCTCGTCCTTACGGTAGAACACAAACTGGATGTTGGCTGCCATGGGGAACACCTCGAAGTTAATCCAGCCGTCGATATCCAAACGGTCCAGATCGCGAATCGTGCGGCCGTAGCCGTTAAGATCCAGCAGACATGTTAGCGGCAAGATAATCGTCTCGTGTCCGAAACGCAGCGTGGCACCCGGGTGAGGGCGGATAATACAGCTGTCGGCATCCTCGATGATACGTTGCAGCAAGCGGCGCTGGGTAAACGGCTGTTTGCCGCCATTGTAGGGATTGCTGCCAAAGCTGAGGTACCAGAAAGCGTTGGCCTGCAACCAGTTGTTATACAGCTCGTCGGGGGTGTAGATGTCGAACAGACTGAACAGCTCGCGCATCTCGGTGCCCTGAACGCTCGAGGCAATCTTGAAAATGGCCTTGTTAAGCTCGTAGGCATCCACCTCGCTGTTAAAGTAAACCGAATCGTTAAACATCTTGCCCATGGCTGGCTTGTGGATTGCGTACTTGGCGCAGAAATCCCTGTAGGCCTGCTGGGTTTTCTTTGAGTAACGCTGCTTGTACAGCACCGAATCCTGCATGTTCATGTAGTACATATCGTGCTGCGAGGCATCGGTATTGAATATCAGCTTGGGATTGTTCTTGGCCAGCTGCAACAGCTCGTGCTGCATCGACAGGATGCAACGGATAACCACCGTACTCTTGGCCTCGATAACCGAGCGCCCCTCGAATACCTCAGGAAAGCGGTCGTACATGCGCTGGGCTATCTGCTGATGCTGTACGGCACCCAGGGGGGTCAGATCACCATATCGGCCACTCGCATCGTCGCGCAGGTAGCCAAGCAGTCGCAGAGCCTTCTGTCCCAACTCGGTAAGCTTGCCCAGACTGTCGGCTTTAAGCAGTACCAGATATGGGTAGTCGTACTCTTCGGCCTTGATGAGGTAACGCGACCCGTGGCGCGAATAGCTACTGATGTAAAACGGCTTCTCGCCCGATGGCGGAGGTGTTAGTTCGCGTGTTGGCCCCTGGTAAGCATAGTAGTTACTGCCAGCCTTCAGAAAATCGCGTTTCAACGTTTCGCGAACGTTTTGACCGCACACCGAGGCTACCGACAGTGCCCAAAAGGCAAATAATACCACTTTTCTCATAGTTTTTTCTCCTTTTCGGTGCAAATATACAAAAAAATCACTATTTTTGCAAAAAAATAGCGCATAATATGGCAAAAAACTCAAAATGGCAGGATGAATACTGGCTTCTGCTCATGCAGTTGTACTTACAAAAACCCACTGGCATAAAGCCCATGTACAGCAAGGCAATGGTTGATTTGAGTCTGGAGTTGCATATCGCACCCCAGCAGCTCTTCAATAAAATGTGCCAGATAGCCAACCTCGAAACACCGCGCATCGAACACATCTGGGAGGTGTACGGACAGAACCCGCGTAAGCTGAAGCGGGCCGTAAACCTGTTGCGCGAAATGTGGGGATTCAACAACGCCCTGGAGTTTTACGAAGGGGTGGAGACGATTGAGAGTTTCGAGAAGGAGTTTAAGCCTATAGCTGATGATACCACGCTAACACCAATGATGCTGGTGCTGATACTGGATGAGTACTTTCGCTTAACACCTATTACGATGGTGCCCGAGACCCCCGAGGTGCAGGCATTGGCCAAGATGATGAGGCTGAAGCCCCAGGAGGTGGTAGATGTGATGGAGGCTTTTCAGCACTGCGACCCATATCTGAATCGCAAGGACGAGATGAAGGGAAACTTGGTATTGGCCTGTCAGCAGGTGTGGCGCCGCTTTGGCAACAGCGAACCGCAGGAGTTGGCTTCGTATGCCGAACAGTTGAAGGACTATTTTGAACATTGAATATTGAAAATTGAGCATTAAGAATACACAGATACAGGAACAGCAGCAACTGCAGAAACTGGGACAGACATTCTCTCAACAGCAGTTGTTACAATCGTCGCTGATAGAGTTGCCAGTGACGCAGTTGATTGACCGTATCAACACCGAAATGAACGATAACCCCGCTCTGGAGAGCGAACAGCCCTACGACGATGATGCGATGGCCACCGAAGAGACCGACTTTGGCGGTGGTAGCGATAACGATGGCGCCGAGGATTTTGAGGCTGCCAGCGAGCGCGAAGAACGTCAGAGTGCACTCGACGAGGCCCTGAGCGGTATCGGTCGCGACGATGAAGACCTGCCTGTGTACCAGAGTGGCAGCTCGTATGCCGAGGAGCGCGAGGAGATCGTGTACGGCGAAACCGAATCGTTCTACGACCAGCTGAAAGAGCAGGTGGGCGAACTCGACCTGACTGATAAGGAACGTGATATTCTGGAATATCTGATTGGCTCGCTCGACGACGACGGATTGCTGAGAAAAGACCTCTCGATTGTTAGCGACGAGCTGGCTATCTATCATAACATCGATGCCACCGATAAGGAGATTGAGCACGTGCTGCAGATGCTGCAGGCTTTCGATCCCGCCGGTATCGGTGCCCGCTCGCTGCAGGAGTGCCTGCTGCTGCAGATTGAACGTCGCGACCCATCACGGTTGCGCGATCTGATGGAGCGTGTTATCAACCATTACTTTGAGGCATTTACCCGCAAACATTGGGACAAGATACAGGCCGACTTGCAGTTGAACGACGTGCAGGCCGAGGCCCTGTTCCGCGAACTGCGCAAGCTGAATCCACGTCCAGGTGCATCGCTTGGCGAAACCGTGGGTCGTAGCATGCAGCAGATAACCCCCGACTTTATTGTGGATACCCAGGATGATGGCACCATCACCTTTACGCTGAACAACGGCGAGGTGCCCGAACTCAAGGTGTCGCAATCGTTTGTTGATTCGATGCAGGAGTATCAGCAGAACAAGGACCACCTGAGTCGCCAGACCAAGGAGGCGCTGCTGTATATCAAGAAAAAGGTGGATGCCGCACAGGGCTTTATCGAGGCCATCAAAGTGCGCCGCCACACACTCACGGTTACCATGCGGGCCATCATCCAGTTACAGCGTCAGTTCTTCCTGGATGGCGACGAGGCCTCGCTGCGACCTATGATTCTGAAAGATGTGGCCGAAAAGGCCGGACTTGATATATCTACCATCTCGCGTGTAAGCAATTCGAAATACGCCCAAACGCGTTGGGGCACCTTCCCCTTGCGCCATTTCTTTAGCGACGGCTACGTTACCGAGAGTGGCGAGGAGCTGAGCACTCGACAGATTAAAGCTGCCCTGCGCGACCTGGTGGATGCCGAAGACAAACGTAAGCCGCTGAGCGACGACCAGCTGAAAGATCAGCTTGCTGCCAAAGGCTTTCCTATCGCCCGCCGCACCGTGGCCAAGTATCGCGAACAGTTGGGTATTCCTATAGCAAGATTAAGAAAATGAGTAGGGAAAAGAATATCATATTAACGGCAAGGGTGATGAGCATGGTGTTTACACCGTTCTACCTGCCTATTGTGGGGTTGCTGTCGCTCTTCTTTCTGAGCTACCTCAGCTTAATGCCCTTGGGCTACAAGCTCCAGGTGTTAACGCTGGTGTATTTCTTCACCATCCTATTGCCTACGGTGCTTATTCATCTGTATCGTAAGTACAACGGCTGGAACCTGATTGAGCTTGGACATAAGGAGCGTCGTATGGTGCCTTACGTTATCTCTATTCTCTGCTACTTCTTCTGCGTGTACATCATGGACATGCTGCACATACCGCACTTTATGGGCACCATCGTATCGGCTGCATTGGCCATCCAGATAGTGTGCGCCTTGGTAAACGTGTGGTGGAAGATTTCAACCCATACCTCGGCTATCGGTGGTGTGGCAGGCGCGCTGTTTGTGTTTGGCGAGCTGTTTGCCTTTAATCCCATCTGGTGGCTCTGTCTGGTGTTCATCCTGGCAGGCATGTTAGGCACCAGTCGAATGATATTGCGCCAGCACTCGCTTGCGCAGGTGGTAGCCGGGTTCCTGGTAGGCCTTGTGTGCTCCGTACTCGGTCTGCTGTATTTATAATGTTTTCTGAAATTTAATGTTTAATATATTATGAAGCCATTAGTAA
This sequence comes from Xylanibacter ruminicola 23, assembly GCF_000025925.1. Taxonomy (NCBI): domain Bacteria; kingdom Pseudomonadati; phylum Bacteroidota; class Bacteroidia; order Bacteroidales; family Prevotellaceae; genus Xylanibacter; species Xylanibacter ruminicola. The sequence continues at coordinate 3,519,962 of NC_014033.1, forward strand.
GTATTATCATGGGCAGTACAAGCGATCTGCCCGTTATGGAAAAAGCGTTTAAGTTGCTCGACGAGATGCAGGTACCTTTCGAGGTTAATGCCCTGTCGGCTCACCGCACTCCCGATGCCGTCGAGGAGTTTGCACGTACCGCTAAGGATCGTGGCATTAAGGTGATTATTGCTGGTGCCGGTATGGCTGCTGCCCTGCCTGGTGTGATTGCCGCATCAACCACTCTGCCCGTTATCGGTGTGCCCATCAAGGGTATGCTCGACGGCTTGGATGCCATGCTTTCTATCATCCAGATGCCCCCAGGCATCCCTGTTGCTACAGTAGGTGTAAACGGTGCTCAGAACGCAGCTATCCTGGCTTGCGAGATGATGGCCTTGGCCGATCAGGAGTTGGCACAGCGCCTGGCTGTTTATAAAGGTAATCTGCGTATCAAGATCGAGAAAGCCAACGAGGAGCTGGCCGCGATTAAATACCAGTTCAAAACCAATTAATGTTTAATTTTTAATGTCTAATCTTTAATGTATAGCAGAAGACAATCTTCCGAAGCCCGTGTCGGCGGTATCGGCATTGGCGGTCAGAACCCCATCCGCATTCAGTCGATGGGAACGGTAGATACCAATAATACCGAGGGCTGTGTGGCCCAGGCCAAGCGTATTATCGACGCTGGTGGCGAGCTGGTTCGCTTTACCACCCAGGGTACCCGCGAGGCTGAGAACATGAAGAACATTTCGGCCCAGCTTAAGGCCGATGGTTACAATACACCACTGGTGGCCGATGTGCACTTTACTGCTCATACCGCCGATGTGGCTGCCCAGTACTGTGAGAAGGTGCGTATCAATCCAGGCAACTACGTTGATCCAGGTCGTACGTTCAAGCATCTGGAATATACCGATGAGGAGTATGCTGCCGAGTTGCAGAAGATCGAGAAGCAGCTGGTGCCTTTCCTGAATATCTGTAAGGAGCATCACACGGCAGTACGTATCGGCGTGAACCACGGTTCACTGTCGGATCGTATCATGAGTCGTTACGGCGACACTCCCGAGGGTATCGTTGAGAGTTGCATGGAGTTCCTGCGTATCTTTAAGCGTGAGAACTTTAACGATGTGGTTATCAGTATCAAGGCCTCTAACACCGTAGTGATGGTAACCACTATGCGTCTGCTGGTTAAAACCATGGATAAGGAAGATATGCACTACCCCCTGCACCTAGGTGTTACCGAGGCTGGTGAGGGCGAAGACGGTCGTATCAAGAGTGCCGTTGGTATTGGTGCCCTGCTTACTGAGGGTATCGGTGATACCATCCGTGTATCATTGAGCGAGGAGCCTGAGTGCGAAATCCCCGTGGCTCGCAAGCTGGTAGATATGATTCCTGAGTGTACCGCCCTGCGCGAGAAGGCTGAGGCAAGCATCAAGGACGATACCATCACGCTGGATGTGGATGCCCCCGATTGGGAAACCCTGCAGCTCAAGGCCGCTATGGCTGTTGGTGCTCTGCTGATAGATAAGAAGGCCCACAACCTGGTAATCAACAGTTCAACGTTCAAAGATCAAAGTTCAAAGTTGGTAGAGCTTTCTGACGCCATTCTGCAGGCTGCCCGTATCAAGTTTACCAAGACCGAGTATATTTCGTGCCCAGGTTGCGGTCGTACGCTCTACAATCTGCAGGAAACTATTGCCAAGATTAAAGCTGCCACCAAGGACATGGTAGGCTTGAAGATTGGTATCATGGGCTGTATCGTAAACGGTCCTGGTGAGATGGCCGATGCCGACTACGGTTACGTAGGTGCCGGACGTGGTAAAATCTCGCTCTACAAGGCTAAGGAGTGTATCGAGAAGAATATTCCCGAAGAAGAGGCTGTAGAACGTCTTATCGAATTCATCCGCAAAGACCGCGGCCAGAAATAAAGACACGATTTTATAGGCACGGATAAACACGGCTCTTTTTTATAAAGAAACACGGCTTTAGTTGCAATACCAAAGCCGTGTTTTTAATTTATTAAAGCCGTGTAATCCGTGCCAAAACCTTATTCGCTAAGAATCTTTACGAGTTCTTTCATACCCTCGCTGGCGCCTTTCTGTATCTGTGTTACGCGACCACCGGCGTTGATGGGATTGGGATCGATAAGGTAAACGGGCACATCGGGACGGGCATAGTGCAGCAAACCTGCGGCAGGATAAACCACCAGCGAGGTGCCGATGATAATCAGAATGTCGGCCTCCTGTACCTCTTCGGCTGCTATCGTGATGTTAGGCACCGCTTCGCCAAAGAATACGATAAACGGACGCAGTAACGAGCCGTCGCCAGCCTTGGTGCCTGGTTCTATCTCGCAGTTGTCGGGTGTAAGCTGAATTTGGTAGCGTGGGTCGTCCACATCGCGACTCGAACAAACCTTCATCAGTTCGCCATGCAGGTGAATCACCTTACTTGAGCCTGCCATCTCGTGCAGGTTGTCAACATTCTGCGTTACAACCGTTACGTCATAGTTTTTCTCAAGTTCGGCCACCAACTTATGTCCCTCGTTTGGCTGCACGTTCCAACACTTCTTACGCAGCATATTGTAGAAGTTTGTTACGAGCGTAGGATCGGCCAGCCAACCCTCGTGGGTGGCTACCTTCTGTACGGGATAATTCTCCCACAAACCATCGGCATCGCGGAAAGTCTTCAGTCCACTTTCTACCGACATACCTGCACCAGTTAAGACAACAATCTTTTTCATAAGAATGATTTTTAAGTTTGATGTTGCAAAAATACAACTTTTCTGATATAAAAAAGAAATTTTAGCAATTATAATGCATCGGAATAAGAAAAAAAGTGTAACTTTGCAGCCGTTTTTTAGACGTTACACATTATTAATAAATAGAGAATGGATAAATTAAGTTATGCTTTAGGTCTGGGCATCGGTCAGCAGTTGGCTCAGATGGGTGCTGACAACATCAGTGCCGAGGACTTTGCACAGGCTATCAACGACGTGTTGAAAGGCAACGAGCTGAAGGTTTCACACCGTGAGGCTCAGACAATCGTACAGGACTATTTCCAGAAGCAGGAGCAGAAGCTCCAGGCTGAGCGTGCCGAGAAGGGAAAGGCACATAAGGAGGCAGGCGAGAAGTTCCTCGCCGAGAATGGCAAGAAGGCTGAGGTGGTAACACTTCCCAGCGGACTGCAGTATCAGGTACTGAAAGAGGGTAACGGTAAGAAGCCATCAGCTAAGGATACCGTTATGTGCCACTATGAGGGTACACTCATCGACGGTACTGTATTCGATAGCTCATACCAGCGTGGTGAGCCCGCTACATTCCCACTCCAGCAGGTTATCGCTGGTTGGACCGAGGGTCTACAGCTCATGCAGGAGGGTGCCAAGTATCGTTTCTTCATCCCTTACCGTCTGGCTTATGGCGAGGGTGGTGCAGGTGCTTCTATTCCTCCATTCGCAGCACTCATTTTCGATGTTGAGTTAATACAAGTAGTTTAAAATAATAACAGAAAGCAATGAAAAAATTATCAATCGTAGCCGTTATGGCTATTGCTGCTGCCGGTTTCACCGCATGTGGCAACTCTACCCCTAAAGCAAGTCTGAAGACAGACGTAGACACTATGAGCTACGCCATTGGTATGGCTCAGACTCAGGGGTTGAAGGAGTATCTCGTAGGAAGTCTGGATGTTGACACCGCTTACATGGCCGAGTTCATCAAGGGTCTGCAGGAGGGTGCTAACGCTGGCGACAACAAGAAGAAGGCCGCTTACTATGCTGGTATCCAGATCGGTCAGCAGATTGCTAACCGTATGATCAAGGGTATCAACCACGAGGTATTCGGTGATGACTCTACAAAGACGATCTCTCTGAAGAACTTCATGGCTGGTTTCATCAGCGGTACTACAGGCAAGAAGGGTCTGATGACTGTTGATTCAGCTCAGATGGTTGCTCAGCGCATGATTCAGGAAATCAAGGCTAAGGAGATGTCAAAGACCTATGGTCCTAACAAGGAGGCTGGTGAGAAGTTCCTCGCTGCCAACGCTAAGAAGGCTGGTGTAAAAACTCTGCCTAGCGGTGTTCAGTACAAGGTTATCAAGGAGGGTACAGGTGCTATCCCCGCTGATACTTCACTCGTTAAGGTACACTACGAGGGTCGTTTGATTAACGATACTATCTTCGATAGCTCATACAAGCGTGGCGAGCCCACAACATTCCGTGCCAACCAGGTTATCAAGGGTTGGACAGAGGCTCTCACTCACATGCCTGCTGGTTCAGTTTGGGAGGTTTACATTCCTCAGGAGCTGGCTTACGGCGAGCGTGCTCAGCGTAACATCGATCCTTTCTCAGCACTGATCTTCAAGATCGAGTTGCTCGAGGTAAATCCTAAGAAGTAACAATGAAGAAGTCATTGATATTTGCACTCGCCCTCGTGGCGGGTGCTTCTTTATCTACAGTAGATGCTGCCAAGAAAAAGAAGGTGGTAGTAAAGGAGGAGGCTCCTGTTGTTGAGGCTTTCAAACTCGCTACCAGTTCTGATTCTATCAGCTATACTGCAGGTATGAGTAGCACAATGGGTTTGGTTAACTTCCTGCTTCAGCAGAAGGTAGATACTGCTTACATGGCTGATTTTGTACGTGGATTTAACGAGACTGTTTCAAGAAATCTCGACAATCCCCAGGAGAAGGCTTATATGATGGGTATCACCATCGCTCAGCAGCTGGTTGACCGCATGATGCCTGGTGTGGCTAAAGAACTTGAGGGAACTCCCGACTCGTTGGTTTCGGGTGCTTTCTTCAAAGGTTTTACCGATGCCCTGCTGCAGGATACTACTTTCTTTAAGGTGGATGCTGCCGAGAACATCTTCAGAACCAAGATGGAGGCCAACAAGGCTGAGAAGGAAGAGCGACTCTATGGCGCAAACCGCGAGGCTGGCCGTCAGTTCCTGGCCGAGAATGCTAAGAAGGATGGTGTGATTACACTGCCCAGCGGACTCCAGTACAAGGTGCTTACCCAGGGAACAGGTGCTGTGCCTACCACCAGCGATAAGGTACAGGTACATTACGAGGGTCGTCTGATCGACGGCACCGTATTCGATGCCTCAAGAAATCATGGCGACGAGCCTGCTGAGTTCCGTCCAACTGATGTGATCAAGGGCTGGACCGAGGCACTTACCATGATGCCTGTAGGTTCAAAGTGGCAGGTTTATATCCCCTTTGAACTGGCTTACGGTAGTCGCGATGCCGGACAAATAAAACCTTACAGCGCGTTGATTTTCGATATTGAGCTTGTTGGAATCGTAGGTGACAAACCTGCACCAGCAAAGACCGCAAAATCGTCGAAAAAAGCTAAGAAATAAGCAAGTGTGTCACAAAAGTGGCACACTTTTTTAATTTTTTCTTCAAAAAAGTTGCATTGTTCAATTAATTTGCGTAATTTTGCTGACAAAATGTAACTAAAGGGAGAAAAAATGGAAAAAATTGATTTTTTGGACAAAAAGATTCTGAGTATCCTTTCCAAGAATGCACGTATTCCTTTCAAGGATGTTGCTGCAGAATGTAATGTATCGCGAGCTGCTATCCACCAGCGTGTTCAGCACCTGATTGATGCCGAAGTGATTACAGGTAGTGGCTTCGATGTTAATCCTAAGAGTTTAGGTTATTCTACTTGTACCTACGTGGGTATCACCCTTGAAAAGGGATCGATGTATAAAGAGGTGGTAGAGCGTTTGCAGCATATCCCCGAGATAGTAGAATGTCACTTCACTACTGGTCCTTATACGATGATGGTTAAGCTCTATGCTAAGGATAACGAGCAGCTGATGGAATTGCTGAATGGCAAGCTGCAGGGTATTCCTGGCGTAGTTGCTACCGAAACATTGATCTCGTTGGAACAGAGTTTGAAACGTGAGATTCCCATCGTGCTCGACGATGAAGACAAAAAGCTATGAGCAGATTTGAACTCCAGTCGCATCTGAATGATGTGTATGCCCACTTCCCAGAAGCTGAGAAGCGTCCTGTGATTGGTATTACTGGCAATTACGAAGACCTGACATGTAAGTTGGGTCGAGGCTATTATCAGTCGGTAGTAGCAGCAGGTGGTGTGCCCGTTGTTATTCCGCCTGTGGCCGATAAGCATGTAATTGTAAATACCTTAGAGCATATCGACGCCCTTATCCTGAGTGGTGGAGGTGATATCAATCCCCTTTGGGCAGGCGAGGAGCCTTCGCCCAAGCTGCATGGTATCAATCAGGAACGCGACCTGCCCGAATTGTTGATTGCCCGTTTGGCCTACAACCGTCAGATTCCTATGCTGGGTATCTGTCGTGGTATCCAGACGCTGGCTACAGCGTTTGGCGGCAAGGTGGCACAGGACATCAGCGATGTGGCAACCATCAAGCATTCGCAGGATGCCGACCGTTCGGAACCTACACATAGCGTGATTATCGACGAAGATTCAAGTTTGTTCGATATTTATAAATCTACCAAGGTGATGGTTAACTCGTTCCATCATCAGGCTGTGGCCGAAGCTGGCGATAAGTTCAGAGTAATAGCCAAGTCGCCCGATGGTATCATCGAAGCGATGGAGAGTAGCGAGTTTAAATCGATATTGGGTGTTCAGTGGCATCCCGAGTGTTTGGAAGAAGGCCTGCCCTTGTTCCAGTGGTTGGTTAACGAGGCCAAGAGTTTTCGTGAAGCTCATACCACTCACGATCGTGTGCTTACACTCGATACCCATTGCGATACACCTATGTTCTTTCCTCAGGGCATACACTTTGAGCAGCGCGACCCCAAGATTCTTGTAGATTTGCACAAGATGACCGAAGGTCGTCAGGATGCTACCATCATGGTAGCTTATCTGCCCCAGCCAACCGAGAATCCTACGGCCTTTGCTGATAGCATTTTCGACCAGATTGAGGTGATTGTTGGGCAGAACAGCGATTATGTACGTATCGCTAACACGCCTCGCGACCTCTGGATGAACAAGCATCAGGGCTTGAAGAGCATTATGCTTGGTATCGAGAACGGTATCGCTATCGACGGTAAGCTGGAGAATCTGCAGCATTTTGTGGATCGCGGTATCGTATATATGACTCTCTGTCATAATGGTGATAACGATATTTGCGATTCGGCTTCGAAAACACAGCACACGCATCATGGTGTGAGTGCTTTCGGCGAGCAGGTTATCAAGGAGATGAACCGTTTGGGCGTGCTTGTTGATATGAGCCATGCTGGCGAGGAGAGCTTCTATCAGGCGCTCGAAATCAGCAGCAAACCTATTGTTTGCAGTCACTCGTCGGCACGTGCGCTTTGCGATCATCCTCGTAACCTTACCGACGACCAGATGCGTGCCCTTGCACAGAAAGGTGGCGTAGCACAGACTACCATCTATCACGGATTCCTGAAGAAGGATGGCGAGGCTACCATCAACGATGTGATTGCTCACTTAGAGCATGCCATTGATGTGATGGGTATCGACCATGTGGGTCTTGGTACCGACTTTGATGGCGACGGTGGTGTTCGTGGCTTGGCCGATTCGTCGGAACTGATTAATTTTACCCGTAGATTGCTGGCCCGTCGCTTCAGTGAGCACGACATCCAGAAAATCTGGGGTGGTAACTTCCTGCGTGTGATGGAGGAAGTACAAAAAGTTAGATATTAAACATGAATAAGAATATTTTTGCGGTTATATCGCTGGTGCTTTTGGTGGCCAGTTGTGGTAATTTAAAGAAGCAGACTACCGATGAGTCGGCTTCTTTGCAGCCTGTTGGTCCTGTGTTCTGTGCCGATAGTGCTTATCTGTACTGTCAGGCTCAGTGCGATTTCGGTCCACGAACCATGAACAGCAAGGCGCACGACGATTGCGAAAAGTGGATTATCTCAAAGTTCGAGAGTTTCGGCATGCAGGTAACCCCACAGAAAGCTGTGTTGAAGGGCTACGATGGTACATCGCTCAACAGCACCAACATCATTGCCAGCTATCGTCCTGATCTGACCGACCGCGTATTGCTGTGTGCCCACTGGGACAGTCGTCCTTGGGCTGATAACGATCCCGACGAGGCTAACTGGAAAACACCTGTGATGGCTGCTAACGATGGTGCATCGGGCGTGGCTGTGATGTTGGAGATTGCCCGTTTGCTCTCTAAGGATACCTTGCAGCTTGGTGTTGATTTTATCTGCTTTGATGCCGAAGACTGGGGCGTACCACAGTGGAACGAGGATAATTTCGATAGCGAGTCGTGGGCGCTTGGTGCTCAGTATTGGTCGACTAATCTGCATAAGAAAGGCTATCGTGCCCGCTTTGGTATCCTGCTTGATATGGTAGGCGGTCAGGGTGCGCAGTTCTATAAAGAGGCCATGTCTGTTCAGTATGCCAATCATATCGTAGAGAAAGTATGGCGCGCTGCTCAGGTAGTAGGTTACGGTAGCTTGTTCCCCTCGCAGCAGGGTACTGGCGTTACCGACGATCATATCTCGGTGAACACCAAGGCTAAGATTCCAACTATCGATATCATCCCTTATTATCCTAACTGCGAGCAGAGTTCGTTCGGACCTACTTGGCATACCGTTAACGATGATATGGAACATATCGACAAAAATACCCTACAGGCAGTAGGGCAGACATTAATTCAGGTACTCTTCTCCGAGAAGTAGTACCTGAATTATTCTTCTTGTAATTCTTATTTCTTAGGTTGCTCGGCTTCCAACTTCTCTACGGCGCCTGTCAAGGTGTTGAGAAGTAGGCGTGTGGTGTATTTCTTGTTGAACAAAGCACCACTCAGCAGCTCTACATTGCCGAACTGGGCTGCAGGAAACTCGTTGCTGACAATCTGATTCTTAGCATCGAAGATGGTTGAGCGCAACTTGCCTGGGATGTTTACATAGATGCCCGACTGCTGCGGCTTGGCAGCTTTCTTGGGATCTACGGGCGCAGGTTCGTCAACCGTTTTCAGGTCCTCTATATTAATATAATAAGGTGTACCCGACAAATCATCGCTGTCAACCACTCCGTAATCAGGCGAGAAACGGAACAGTACATCGCGTTTCGTTGGCTTGTCAACCACGTAGGTAAACGTATGTGTGGTGGTATCGTTCTCGGTGGTGCCGATAAACATACTGGTGAGCGCCTCGTTCTGTGTGTTCAGTTCCTCCAGCATCAGTTTCAGTTGCTCGCCATCCTTAGGCATAAAGTCGGCCTGGCCCTTGGCCAGCATGCTTTTGCTCTCACGTATCTCGTAGATCTCCTGAGCAGTAAGCTCGGCCATCTTGGCGGTGCTGCCTGCCGAGAGAATCTCTTCGTTCAGATACGATTTGGGCGATTTCTTTAAAGGACGGATCTGCTGCACTGGGGCAGAAATGCTCTTAGACTGCTGCTTGGCATCGGTGTTGATGGCTAGCAGGATACCCTTGTCGCTCAGGCGTACGTTGCAGGCCGATGTCTTGGCATCAAACTTCACAGCGTAACACTTCGATGTGTCGGCTACAGCAAATGGCTCCTGCTTTACCGACAGGATGCGATATTTGGTAGATGCGCTGGCAGGCACATCTTTCATACGTAGAAATTTCTCCGAATACTTGCAGAATTCACCTGGGGTATAGGTACTCTTCTCCACCTGCATGGTAACGCGGATGGCTGTTTTGGGCAGATAATATACGGCGCCCTCGCTGGTAACACCAGGTTTGTACGAACTGATTACGGTTTGTGCCAGCGAACTGGCAGTGCCTAATGTAAAGGCTATCAATAAAGTGCTAAATAATTTCATTCATTAAGTCGTTTAAATGCATAAGGCAAGTTCTGAATCAAATCGCTGGCTATTACGCTTTCCTCGCCCAGCTCGCGAGCGGCAATGTCGCCAGCCAGTCCGTGCAGATACATACCTACAACACATGCGTTTTCTTGATTATAGCCACGAGCCAGCAGTCCTGTGATGATACCTGTTAGCACGTCGCCGCTACCGGCAGTAGCCATACCGGCATTACCAGTAGAGTTAAAGATGATATGACCGTCGGGCAGGCACAGCGAGGTGTGGTGCCCTTTCAGTACGATGTAGGCCTGCAGGCGCTCAGCCAGATCGCGCGCCTTCATCAGACGCTCAAAGCTATCGCCCGAATGACCTTCCAAACGGTCGAATTCCTTGGGGTGGGGGGTCATGATGATACCCTTGGGCAGTTGCTGCAGCCATGCGCGATGACTGGCCAGAATATTAATGGCGTCGGCATCTACCACTGTGGGGCATTGACTGCGGCGCAGCTGTGCAATGATGGCAATTGCCGTTTGCTCGCTGGTTCCCAAGCCAGGACCAATGCCCAACGCATTGAAGTCTTCGGTGTCAACCGCCTCCGAGAAAGTGGTTTCCTCTCTGTCGAACTGTATGATGGCTTCGGGAACGCTCACCTGCAGAATGTTGCAGTTGCGTTTGGGTGTGTGGGTAGTGACCTTTCCTACACCTACGCGCAAACATGCTTTGGTGGCCAGCACCGAAGCACCTGCCATACCGTAGCTGCCGGCAATAATCAGGGCGTTGCCCATCTTGCCTTTGTGGGCAAACGGGTCGCGCTTCAGCAGGCGTGGGCGCACGTCGTTCTCCTCCAGCAGCGTATAGTTGGCATCAATCTTCTCCATGCCCTGTTTGCTCAGTCGGATATCCAGCACCTTCAGTTTGCCGATGAATATCTGGTTTTCGGGGAACAGGAACGACAGCTTCGGCAACTGCAGTGTTAGCGTCATATCGGCACGGATAATGTTGGCTCTTACGTTGTAAGTGTTGTCTTCGGTCATCAGTCCCGATGGCACATCGATACTTACCACCTGAGCGGGCGAGGCGTTGATGTATTTCACGAGCGACGAGAAACCACCGGCCAACGGCTTGTTGATGCCCGATCCGAACAGTCCGTCAACCACCAGCATGCCCTCCTCTAACTGTGGGGGCTCAAACTCCTGGGTTACCTCAATCAGCGCTTTCGAGCGTTTCTCAATCAAACGCTTCTTGTTTATCATGCAGTCTTCCGAGAGATGACCTGATATGTTAAAAAGGTAGGCTGTTACATCGTAGTTTTTGTCAATCAGCATGCGGGCAACGGCCAGTGCGTCGCCGCCATTATTGCCTGGACCTGCGAATATGATGACGGGCGTGGTATAACCCCAGCTGTCGGCGATAGCTTGGGTCAGGGCTTTAGCGGCACGCTCCATCAGGTCGACCGACTTAATGGGCTCGTTCTCTATGGTGTATTTGTCCAATTCGTGGACTTGTGCGCTCGTAAATATCTTCATAATGGTGCAAAAATACGAAAAAATTGCTAATGAATGATAGAGTTTGGCAGATTTTTTGTAATTTTGCACAAATTTTTAATTCTTTCAGCGTATGAGTATCGTAAAGATAAAGGACAAGTCGTTCAAGATCTCCATTACGGAGGCTGAGATTAAGGAGCGTGTAAAGGCTGTTGCACAGCAGATTAGTAAGGATATGGAGGGCAAGAATCCTCTGTTGTTAGGTGTGCTGAATGGCGCTTTTATGTTTGCTGCCGATCTGATGCGCGAGATGACTATTCCTTGCGAGATTTCGTTTGTTAAGCTGGCCTCTTATCAGGGTACCACTTCTACTGGTAAAATCAAGGAGGTGTTCGGTATCAACGAAGACTTGACCAATCGTACGGTGATTATTGTAGAGGATATTGTGGAGAGCGGACTCACCATGAAGCAGATGATTGAGTCGTTAGGCACACGTAATCCCGCATCTATTCATATCTGCACCCTTTTCTTCAAGCCCAGCAAGCTGAAGGAGAAAATTAACCCCGAGTATGTTGCCTTCAGCATTCCTGACGACTTTATCCTGGGTTACGGACTTGATTACGATCAGCAGGGTCGCGGACTGAAAGATGTATACACCATTATCGAGTAAGTAACTTAAATTAAACTAAATATCAGGATAATGAAGAATATCGTTATTTTTGGTGCTCCCGGTTCAGGTAAGGGAACACAGAGTGATAAGATGATTGAGAAGTACGGTTTGAACCACATTTCAACTGGTGATGTACTTCGTGGTGAAATTAAGAATGGTACCGAGCTGGGTAAGACTGCTGCCAGCTATATCGAGAAGGGACAGCTGATCCCCGACGATCTGATGGTAAGCATTCTCGCTTCGGTTTACGATAGCTTCGGACGTGATAGCAAGGGTGTTATCTTCGATGGTTTCCCCCGCACCATCCCACAGGCCGAGGCCCTGAAGAAGATGCTCGACGAGCGTGGCGACAAGGTTGCTGCTATGATCGAGCTCGATGTTCCCGAGGACGAGCTGATGAAGCGCCTCATTCTGCGTGGTCAGCAGAGCGGCCGTGCCGACGATAATGAGGAGACCATCAAGAAGCGTCTCGTGGTTTACCACTCTCAGACAATGCCACTTATCGAGTGGTACAAGCAGGAGGGTGTTCACTATCACATCGACGGTCTGGGTGAGCTCGACCGCATTTTTGCAGACATTTGCCAGGTTATTGACAATATCTAAATGGAGAGTAATTTCGTAGACTACGTAAAGATTTACTGCCGCTCTGGAAAGGGTGGTAAGGGCAGTATGCACTTGCGCCATGTAAAGTATAATCCCAATGGCGGTCCTGATGGTGGTGATGGTGGAAAAGGCGGAAGCATTATTCTGCGTGGAAACCATAACTACTGGACTTTGCTCCACTTAAAGTACGAGCGCCATATTTTTGCCGAGCACGGTGGAAATGGCGGTCGCGACAAGTGTCATGGTACCGACGGAAAGGATGTTTACATTGATGTGCCTTGTGGTACCGTGGTGTATAATGCCGAAACCGGTAAGTACGTCTGCGATGTTACATACGATGGTCAGGAAGTCATGCTGCTTAAGGGCGGTCGTGGCGGATTGGGTAACTTCCAGTTCCGCACAGCCACCAATCAGGCGCCCCGTTATGCGCAGCCTGGTGAGCCCATGCAGGAGATGACTATTATTCTTGAATTGAAACTTTTAGCTGATGTGGGCTTGGTAGGTTTTCCTAATGCAGGAAAATCTACCCTGGTCTCATCGCTGTCAAATGCTAAGCCCAAGATTGCCAATTACCCATTTACTACGATGGAGCCTTCGCTGGGTATCGTAGGTTATCGCGACAACAAGTCGTTTGTGATGGCCGATATTCCTGGTATTATCGAAGGTGCCTCTGAAGGTAAGGGCTTGGGACTTAGATTCTTACGACATATTGAGCGCAACTCGCTCCTGCTGTTCATGGTACCAGGTGATACCGATGATATCAAGCGTGAGTATGAGATTCTGCTCAACGAACTTCAGCAGTTCAATCCCGAGATGCTCGACAAGCATCGTGTGCTGGCCGTTACCAAGTGCGACCTGCTTGATGAGGAGTTGGTTGAGATGCTGAAGGAAACCCTGCCTCAGGATCTGCCTGTGGTATTCATTTCAGCCGTAACGGGTTATGGTCTCGACGAACTCAAGGATGTGCTTTGGAACGAGTTGAATGCCGAAAGCAACAAGCTTAACGTCATCACCTCGGAGGATTCGCTGGTACATCGCGACAAGGATATGAGCCGTTTTGCTCAGGAGCTTGCCGACGAGGGCGAGGACGAGGATATCGAGTACATCGACGAGGATGATATCGAAGATATCGAGGACTTTGAATACGAGGACTTCGACGACGAAGCATAACGTTACGCAACAAATTTTACCAATTTTTTAAAAAATAGCCGATTTATAACTTTAAATCGGATTTTTTTTCATATCTTTGCACCGAAATTTAAACAATCCGGATTATATCCGCTCATTTAATTAATTAAAACAGTTCTAGTTTATGCAGAAAAGATTGCTCTTTCTGGTTGCTTTAATGTTAACTTTCTCGTTAACATTGATGGCACAAATCACAACTTCAAGTATGGCTGGAAAGGTGACCCTCGACACAGCGAATGGCGAGGAAGTCATCGGTGCTACAGTTGTGGCTGTACACGAGCCCTCTGGTACTCGTTACACAGCAGTAACTAATACCACAGGTCGTTTCTCGATCAATGGTATGCGTACTGGTGGTCCTTACGCAGTGACCATCTCTTACATTGGTTTCCAGCCCAAAACCGTCAAGGGTATTACCCTCCAGCTGGCTGAAACCTACAACCTGAATGTATTCCTCACCGAGGATGCTACCGAGCTTGCAGAGGTTGTTGTAAGCGGTAAGGCTTCAAAGTTTGCTGCTGAGAAGACGGGTGCTGCTACTAACATTAACAGTACGCAGATCACAAACCTGCCAACCGTTAGCCGTTCTATTACAGATGTAACACGTCTGTCTCCTTACGGAGGTAACGGCATGAGCTTCGCTGGTAGCGATGGTCGTAACGCTAACTTCACCGTTGATGGTGCTAACTTCAACAACAACTTCGGTCTTTCTGACAAGTTGCCTGGTGGTGGTAACCCAATCTCTATCGATGCTATCGAGGAGTTGCAGGTTGTTATCTCTCCATACGATGTTCGTCAGACCAACTTCATCGGTGGTGGTGTAAACGCTATTACCAAGTCGGGTACTAACACCTTCAAGGGTAGTGCTTATGTTTACCACAAGAACGAGAACATGCAGGGTGACGCTGTAAATCGTCAGCAGATCCAGGGCGCTCGTGAGAAGGCTCAGACTACTACTTACGGTTTCACACTGGGTGGTCCAATCATTAAGAACAAGCTCTTCTTCTTCGTAAACGGTGAAATGATCAAGATTCCTTCAATCGTTAACCGTTGGAAGGGTTCAGATGATGGTAAGGCCGATGCCGACAACTACATCTCTCGTACTACTAACAAGGATCTTGAGGCTGTTTCTAAGTACATGGCCAGCAAGTATGGTTATGATACCGGTTCATGGACCAGCTTCCCTGCTGATGAGAGCAACTACAAGCTGATGGCTCGTTTGGACTGGAACATCACCGATCGTCATCACCTGGCTTTGCGCTATAACTATACAAAGAATAATATCTGGAACTCGCCTAACGGTACTTCTATGGACGGTGGTACTCGTATGGCTTCTTACCGTATGTCACAGACTTCAATGTCGTTCGCTAACTCAATGTACTCA